>JACDHZ010000205.1 GCA_013820755.1 Chthoniobacterales bacterium | reverse complement strand
GACGGAAGACGGACTGCGCGATCTCGAAACAGAAGTGCAGAAGCTGACGGATCGTTTCGTGAAATCGATCGACGATCATTTCGACCGCAAGGAAGCCGAAGTGATGAAGGTCTGATCCGCCAGGAAGCTCGCTCGGAGCGTTGACGATCTACCGCCTACAGGCGCACCAGATCCAGCAGGAACTGACACCATAGATAAATCATCCCGCGCCACGAATACTTTACCTCTTCTTCGTTCGCGGGCGTGAGCACGCCTTTCGCAATGTTGTGCTTAATTTGCTCCCGTAGATCGTTTTCAATCTCAGCCTGAATCTGGTCGTCATCCATCGAATCTATCAGGCTCGTCTGCACCTGATTGAGCCGGAGGTATTCCTTGTGGCTCTGGTAAAGTTGCCAAAAGGACTGGTCCGGCCGCTGCCGATTAATTCGAAACTGCGGGGTTAGCTTTAAGCCGTACGACAGCGGGTAATTCCATGTCGTCCAGATGATGCCATCGTGAGCGCGAGACGAAATTCGCAGGTAGTAAAATGAGAGATCGCTCTGCTCGTTGAGGCAGATCGTTGCCTGCGCCCGATCTTCCTCCTTGTAAAACAACCGGAAAAACTGCCGGTAATCTTCCCAATCCCAGCCCGCGTCGTTCACGTGCACGAACCCTTCGTTCTCGATCTCCCGCGTGATCTCGTTCAGCGTCGGAAAAATCTCAGAAGAAGGCGGACTTTTCGGCCGCAATGCTTTTTCTTTCGGGAGACGAAGCATGCGAATCCGCGTCAGGATCTCGAGCCATGGCAAGAACAGCCATGCCATCGCGCCTGCGATCCCCAGCAGCCAGCTTCCCGAAGCGAAGTAGATGAAGAGAAACGTCGCTACGAGGATCCCGAATGCGCCGGCTTTCTGCGCTAACGATGTCTGGTAACTCCTCAGGGCGACGCTGAGCACAGCGACGCCGAGCGTGAGGAAGAGCCCAAACAGCATTACGGAGTGATGCCGTGCTCGGTCAGAAATTTCGCAAGTTGATCCGTGTCAAAGTTCGCGAGCACCTCATCGCCAGCAATCAGCGTAGGCACGTAGGTCTGCTCCGACAGCTTCGTCATTTCTTTGTAGGCGTCACGGTCCTCGCCAACGTCAATCTCGGTGAACTTATATCCGCGCTCGCTGAGATACTCCTTTGCGTCGATGCACCACGAGCACCACTCGCGGCTGTAAAGTTTCATTTCGGTAGGCACGATTCGAATAAACAAGCGCGCCGAAATGCGTCAACCAGACAGACGCTTCCCCAGCTTTGACGAGCGGCTGCCCGCATCAATATGCCTTTGCCCAAACGACGCGTTGGGGGCTCGCAGCGCCGGTAAAGACGCAGGTGCCCCGCTCGGGCGTGCCAGTGAATGGAATACAGCGAATCGTCACCTTAAGGTCGCTTTTGATTTGTTCTTCTACCTCACGCGAGCCATCCCAGTGGGCGAGTGCGAAGCCGCCGTGGATCTCTGGCTTGGATGGATTTTTTGGTGTGAAGAAATCGTAAAATTCTTCCTTCGATTCGATGATGCGCGTGTTCGCATCGCGGAACTGTTTTGCGCGATCAAACAGATTGTGCTGAATAGAATCGAGGATCTCGATCGCCCGACAAACGAAATCATTCGCGAGCACGAACTCCTTCGATTTCACCGGCTGATCGCGCCGCGTCACCGCCACATTTCCGGACTCGAGATCGCGAGGCCCAATCTCGACCCGCAGCGGCACGCCTTTCTTAATCCACTCCCAATTCTTCACGCCGCCGCCCAGGTCGCGTTGATCCACCTCCACCTCGAGGGGACTGCCACCGTAGCTGATGCTGCGCAATGCAGCAGCGAGGTTGTTGGCTGCTGCGTGAACAGCAGCGCGCGTCTCCCCTTTCGGCGTTATCGGCACAATGACGACATGCGTCGGCGCGATGCGCGGTGGCAGGACCAGACCATCGTCGTCCGCATGCGCCATAATCAACGTCCCTACAAGCCGTGTGCTCATGCCCCAGCTAGTTGTCCACCCGAGCTCCTGCCTGCCGTCGCGCGTTTGGAATTCGATACCGCTGGCACGCGAAAAGTTCTGGCCGAGGAAATGCGAAGTACCAGCTTGAATCGCTTTCCTGTCCTGCACCATCGCCTCGATACAGAGCGTCTGGACTGCGCCAGGAAAGCGCTCGCTCTCCGATTTTTCACCGCTGAATACAGGGATCGCTAAATGATCGCGTACGAACGTCTCGTACACATCGAGCATCCGCCTCGTTTCCTCGCGCGCTTCAACTTCGCTCTCGTGAACGGTATGCCCCTCCTGCCATAAGAACTCCGTCGTGCGGAGAAAGACGCGCGGCCTCATCTCCCACCGGACAACGTTGCACCACTGGTTAATTAGGATCGGGAGATCGCGATAAGACTGCACCCATTTCGCGTATGTCGCCCCGATGATCGTCTCTGAAGTCGGTCGAACGACGAGCGGCTCGCTCAACTCCGCGCTCGGGGCAGGCCGCATCTTCCCGTCCGGGCCGATATCGAGCCGGTGATGTGTCACGACAGCGCATTCCTTGGCGAAGCCCTCCACGTGCTCCGCTTCCTTCTGCATGTAGCTGAGCGGGATGAATAGGGGAAAGTAGGCGTTTCGATGGCCTGTTGCCTTGAACATCAGGTCGAGCTGACGCTGCATGTTCTCCCAGATTCCGTAACCCCACGGGCGGATCACCATGCAGCCGCGAACGTCTGACGGGTCGGCTAATTCCGCAGCGCGGATAACCTGCTGGTACCACTCCGGAAAATCTTCCTCACGACGTGGCGAGATCGCGGTCTTGGCAACAGCAGGTTGGTTCGCCATTCGGGCGGCGAAATTACGCGCGCCGGGATTAAATGGCCAGCCGCCATTTGATCACGGCTTCGGCCCTAAGCAGCCTAGGAATCGGCAACGGCTGCACCGCACGCTCGACCCAGCGCTACACCGTTCGCCGCGAAGAGCGTCTCGCCGGCCACACGAAAGGTTCTCGCCCCAAGCTCCACTCGAATACCGTAGCGGCTGATGCGCTGTCACCGGGATTGCGGGGCAGTGGCGCAGTGTGCGCCCGACCAGGCGAGGAGCGAGAGGAGGAGGAGGTATCGGCCTTTCGTTATAAAATACGAGCGATGCCAGTTCGCTCCTTGAGTCGCACTGGTACAGCGGCTTACCCTCTGCGAACAAGCAGTTGACACTCCCAACCCTCGTCCGTAGTTTCCGTGCCCTTTCAGCCTGATGAAGACGTTTTCCGCGAAAGCTAACGAAGTTCCCCGCAAGTGGTGGATTATCGACGCCAAAGATCAGGTTCTCGGCCGAGTCGCCGTGAAAGCTGCCAATCTGCTGCGCGGCAAGGAGAAGCCCATCTACACCACGCACGTTGATACTGGTGATTTCGTTGTCGTCATTAACGCGGAGAAGGTCCGCCTCACCGGGAGAAAGGAAGACCAGAAGACGTACATGAGTTACTCGGGGTTCATCGGCGGCCACAAAACCGAGAACGCCAAAGCGCGCCGTGAACGACATCCCGAGCTAATGGTGGAGCGTGCGGTCCGCGGAATGATCCCGCATAACAAGCTTGGCCGCGCCGTTTATCGCAAACTCAAGGTCTACAAGGGCGACCTTCACCCTCATATAGCGCAGCAGCCAGCTTTGGTGACATTCTCCTAATGCTGACGGATCCGCATCATGGCAACTACTGAGGAATTTATCGCGACGGGCCGCCGGAAAACTTCCGTCGCGCGCATCCGCATGACGGCCGGCAGCGGCAAAATCGACATCAACGGCAAAACGTTCGAGGATTACTTCCCGACGATCCCGCTTCAAAACACTGTCCTCCAGCCGCTTCAGGCGGTGAAGCTGACCAACTCATACGATCTGTTGATCAATGCTACCGGCGGCGGCGCGACGGGGCAGGCCGGCGCTGCGCGGCTGGCGATCGCGCGCGCGCTTCTTCAGGTGGACGCGAATCTCCGGGGAACGTTGAAAGCCGAAGGATTGCTTAGACGTGATCCCCGGATGAAAGAGCGAAAGAAGTCCGGCCAGCCCGGCGCCCGCAAGCGCTTCCAATTCTCGAAACGTTAGTAGCGAGGCTAATCCGGTCGCTCTGGCTTCCGTGACTTTCCAGACTAGAGATCAGCTGCGTTTACTCCGCAGCGGCTCTGCGGAAGCAGAAGCACCCGTTGTGCAGTACCGACTACGGCGTCGGTGCCGCAGATGCAGCGGGACTAATCTCGACAAGCGGAATGCTTGAACCTTCGCCGTCTTGCGCTGGAGCCGAATCAGAGTCAGCGCCTGCGGCGGCCGGCAGCGCGTTAACGGCTGAATCCGTAGGCGGCGCTTCAGCCAGTTTCATCTGGCGTAACTGCTGGCTCGCCTCCGCAGAAGCGTAGCTTTCGCGATATTGTGTAAGGATTGCCTCGCAAACTTTCCGCGCGTCATCCGTGTTGCCGCTTCTCTTCAGGATCGGCACCTGCGCGAGCATCGCGAGCGGCGCGTTGAAATCCTTCGGGTAATCAGCCGCCAGCCGTCGATATGTATCGAGCGCCTCATCCGTGTTGCCGAGCGACTCAAGGTTCGCTGCAATCGCCATCTTCGCTGTCGTGACCAGCTCGTGTTTCGGGTTCGTGTCGAGAAACTTCTGCAGGGTCGCATTGGCTTCTGCAAACTTGTTACCTTTGCGCTGCTCTGCGGCGAGGAGCAGGCGCGCACTCGCCGCCGCCGGCGTCGATGGATGATCGGAGATTACCTTTTGAAAGGCATCGGCCGACTTCGCCTGAGCCAGAGCGTTGGC
>JACDHZ010000204.1 GCA_013820755.1 Chthoniobacterales bacterium | reverse complement strand
AGTTGACGTCGCTGCTCCAGAAGCAAGGCCGGCCGGAAGGCGCGTTGCGCGTGGCGGTGATCGGCGGCGGCTGTTCCGGGTTGCAATATAAAATGGACTTGGTGGATGGGCCGGCCAACCGCGACATCATGGTGCAGTCGGCTGAGGTGCGTGTGGTCGTTGATCCGAAGAGTGCGCTGTTCGTCAGCGGATCATTGCTCGATTACAGCGACGATCTGCAGAAAGGCGGCTTCAAAGTGACGAATCCAAACGCGGTTGCGCATTGTTCGTGTGGCGAGAGTTTCGCCGCATGACGGATTATTTCGCGCTACTTGATCAGCCGCGGCGTCCTTGGCTTGAACCGGAGCAAGTGAAGCAGGCGTTCCACGCGCGGGCTCTGCAGGTGCATCCGGACGCGCAACTGCAGCAAGAGGCCCGGCCTTCTTCCGACGCTCTGTTCGCGCAGCTGAATGAAGCTTATCAGGTGCTGCAGGATCCGAAGCGTCGACTTCAACATCTGCTGAGACTGGAAGGCTATCCGCCAGATCGCACACCAGGCGCAACGCCGCCGCAGATCGAACAGCTGTTCCCGATGGTTGCCGCGGCGACACAGCGCGCCGCGATGGTCGCGCAGCAATCCGCAGCTGCGACAAACCTGCTCGCTCGAACCCTGTTGAAGTCCGAGATGCAAAACGCGGCCAAGGAACTGGAGCTTGTTCGGGAGAAAGTCCGACAAATACAGGAGACCGCAATTGCTCGTTTGCAGCAACTGGATAGATGCTGGACCGGCAAAATAGGTAACGGGCTCGAGCAGTTCCGTTCACTCTATCTCGAATTTTCATACGTCACGCGCTGGCTCGCAGAAGTTGAGGAAAAACAGCTGCAGCTATCCACCCGTTAGGGCGGCATAATCAGCGTCAGGTGTTCATTTGAACTTGCATCCGACTGGTCGCGGCGCAGAGTGAGACGTGCTCACGGACCGACAGAGAGACGTCCTCGGCTTCATTCAGCGAGAGCAGCGCGAGCGCGGCGTGACGCCGAGCACGCGTGAGATCCAACAGCACTTCAAACTGGCGAGTCAGACGTCCGTCATGCAATACATCGCCGCACTGGAGCGGAAGGGGTTTCTCGACCGGCAGGCGCGGAAGGCACGGTCACTCGTCACGGCGATGCAGAAGGTCCGGATCACCGACATACCGATCTACGGCCAGATTCCTGCCGGAATGTCGGTACTAACGGAGCAAACGGTAGAAGGCCACGTCTCCCTTGATACAGCAAGTGTCAATGCGTCGAAAAATGGCCGCACGTTCGCGCTCCGGGTGCGGGGTGACTCGATGATTGATGCGCACATTCTCGATGGCGACGTCGTCATCTTGGAAGACCGAAAAGAGGTGCGGAGCGGCGACATCGTGGCAGCTCTGATCGACGGCGAGACGACGTTGAAACGTTACGTGTTGGAACGGGGACGTCCTTACCTTAAAGCCGAGAACCCGCTTTTTCCTAATCTAGTGCCAGCGCAGGAGCTGCTGATTCAAGGCGTGATGGTATCGCTGGTGCGGAAACACTTACCCGCGACTCCGCGGAGGCGCATTTGAATCTTATTATGTTCATTTGAACATAATTGCTCCCATGCAATTGTTTTCGCATGGGGAGCAGCAGCAAGATTGATGATTCGTTGGCCGAATCACCCCTTCGGGCTTCCCGGCCGTGTCGTTCATCTCCCGCCGGCTCCATTGTCAATCTGCGCCATTTGCTTGCGGAGCGTTTTCCACAACCCCGCACAATTTCGGCGGGGCGGCTTGCAACCGGGCTTCCCGCGCTTGATGAGGCGATCGGTGGTGGCTTGCCGAAAGGCGCTATCACTGAATTGACGAGCCAGAACACCAGCGCCGGCAGCGCACTTCTTATCTCCCTGCTGCTCCAAGCCGCTCATCGGGAGCGGTACTTTATCGCATTGATAGATGGGCGCGACTCGTTCGATCCCCAGCCACTCGGGAATGAGCGCTTGTGTCATCTACTTTGGGTCCGCTGCACAAAAACGTTTGATGCGGTGAAAGCCGCCGATCTGTTGCTGCGCGACGGGAATTTCCCTCTTGTTATTCTCGACCTGGTGTTGAACGCCGCGGACGAGTTGCGGAAAATTCCGCAAACGAGCTGGTATCGATTACAGCGGCTCGCTGAGCCAATGCCGACCGCGTTTCTGGTGCTCACCCGGCGTAGCATGATCAGCAGCGCGCAGTTAAAACTCGTGCTGGATAACAACTGGGAGCTCCAGGATCTGCAGCGGGATGAGTGTTTCGCGCGGTGGAAGTTTCAGGTGCACCGGGTGCACGGCGGCACGCAACAGATGGCAGAGACCGGCTGATGTTTGCGACGATTTATCTGCCGAATTTTTACCTGCAGGCGGCCTCACGTCATCAGCCGGAGCTCGCCGGGACGCCAGTGGCTTTGATCGACGGTGAAGCAGCCAAAGCGGTGATCATCCAGTTAAACCAGGCCGCGGAAGCTGTCGGTGTGCATTGTCGAATGACGCCGAGCCAAGGGCTCGCACGATGCCTGCAGCTTGTGGTGAAAACACGCGTGCGGGCACAGGAAAAAGCGGTCGAGCAGATCGTGCTGCAACTCGCTTACAGCCTCTCGCCCTTCATCGAAGCGACGGCTCCCGGTGTGTACACGGTCGAGTTCACAACAGGGAACCAAATTGCTGAGCGCGTTTCGCCTGTGATTGAGCAGCTGGAGGAAACTGGAATTCACGCGCAAGCCGGCATCGCACAAACGCCCGATGCGAGTCTGCTCGTGGCACATCTAGCGAGACCTGTCCTGCAAATCGGCGATGCGAAAACGTTTCTTGCATCACTGCCGATCGAGACGCTCGAGATTGCCTAACGAGCCTCCACACGCGCCGGCGCTGGCGCCGGATGGCGTTCGATGAACACGCGATAAATCAGGCCCGCTGCTGCCCGCCGAGCAATGGTCCAATCCAGTAAACGTAATGTGCTTTCCAGAATCCGGCAGCCAACGCGGGTCCGAAAACTCGCGCTGGGTTCAACCGCGCGCAAATTCCGGATACTTGGTGCGGAGTTGCTCCGCGGCGCGTGCGGCTTCGGCTCCCTTGCCTGCTTTCTCGTAAGCGAACGCAGCTTTTTGCAATGCCCGCGGTGTGATCGTGGCGTCGTCATACAGCAACGCCACACCCATGAATGCCTTGCCGGCTTCTTCGAAATTACCGCGCTCGATCTGCACCTCACCGGCGAGCAGCCGCGCTTCTGCGTTCACCCGTCCCTCGGGCTGCAGGCGCATGATCTCCTCGGCAATTTTCTGTGCATCATCAGCTTTATGCGCGGAGATTTTCGTCGTGCCAAGGGCGAGCAGTGCCTTTACTTTCGCCGCAGGATCACTCGCAGTCTGAATGTATTTTTGATACGATGATTCTGCTGCATCGAATTTCCCGAGCTTTGATTGGGCATCGGCCAGGTAGAACCAAAAGTCGCCGTTCGGCGGGTTCTGGTTCCCTCCAAGTGCGGAGAGATACTTCTCTGCGGCTGTGTAGTTTTTCTCGTTGTAATACTCGATGCCAAGCCATTGGAGGATCTCTCCCGGCACGCTCGAATTCGGCGCGGAACTCAGGAAGTTGTTCACTTCGGTTGTCACCGCTGTGCGATTTTTTTGATAGAAATGCGCTGAAATAATCCGCACGGTGGCCGGCGTGTAATACTGCTCCTTGTTCAGCTTTCGCGCAGCGTCGAGCGGTGGGACCGCCGCCGCGTAGTTCTTCGCTTCGAAGGCTGCTTTGCCGATGTAATATTGCGCCTGGGCCGCTGCCGACGTTCTCGGGTAATCTTTAAGCAGCTGCTGAAACGTCTCCGTCATTCCTTTCGAATTCTCCTGTTGTCCCAGGAGGAGCGCTTTCTGCTGGAGTGCGGCTTCGCGCTCTTTCGCACGCGGGTACTTGGTGATCAACGTATTCAGGTCCGCGACAGCGCCATCGATGTTCTTCATCTCCTGGTAAGTGAGAGCGCGCTGCGCCAGCACCGAAGGCATCTGTGGGTTTTCCGGGAAACCGTTCAGAAAATACGTAAACGCCTCGATCGTCCGCGGTATGTCTTTCATCTGAACGTAGCACCACGCCAGCTTGTAGGCTGATTCCGCGCGTAGCTTCGGCGAAAGCTGCGACGCGCGGAGCGTCTCATACACGGGCGCCGCGTCGGCGAAGTGGCCTTGTTTATAGAACGCCTCCGCCTTCAATAACCGCGCCTGGTCGGCGCGCTCGCCGGTCGGATTTGATGCGAGGAAGCGATCGACCTCTGCGACGAGTTCTGCAGGGTTTGAGTTGTAAATGTTTATGAGCCGCTGATAGCGCGCATCTTTGCCCTCCTCGCGGGTTGGATACTTCGCAACGATCTCCCCATAAAGCGCCTCGGCCTCTTTGCCGTTGCCGAGCTGACGGTGGCTATTCGCAGCCAGCAACATCATCTCAGGACGAACTTCGTCGGGTATCTGCTCCTGGCCGCGCTTGTACTCGGCAACGACCTGCGCGTGCTGGCCGGATTGGGAGAGGAGCCGCAACAACCCCACCTGGGCAATCCCCCGCCAGCGTCCCGCTTCCGGCAACGAGCGACCTTTCTGCAGCAACGCGAGTGTTTTGTTCGCCATCGCTTTGCCTTTGTCGGTCTGCTGAAGATCCAGAGCTACCATGCCGGCCCGGACTGTCGCCTCGGCTTTCAAAGGTGGTTTGCCCGTTTCATTCGCAAGCGCTTCGTACTGCGCGAGTGCTTCTGCTTTCCGCCCTCGCGAGAGCAGAATCGAACCAGCGGCTAGTCGAGCGT
>JACDHZ010000203.1 GCA_013820755.1 Chthoniobacterales bacterium | reverse complement strand
CCCCCAACGAATTCGACAATCTCCCCGATCGGAATGGCAGCCATGGCGGCATCTTATCGATGGGACCGCCGATTGGAAGCCCGGCTGTCGAGCTCTCGAGCGCATGCAGCCTCTTCGTGCCCAGTGACCGTGCTCACGGCTGTGGTGCAGATCTCCTCCTGCCCGGCCACAAGGCCTCAAAGGGCCAGCATCCGATTGGAATAGTAATGAAAACCAATGCATTCAGCTTAGCAGTCATGGCGAGCCTCGCTCTCGGCTGCGCCGCACTCGCCGGTCCAACCAAGACCTATCAGGTCACGGGTCCGATCCTGGAGATGAACGACACCACGATCGTGATCGAGAAGGAAAAGGGAAAGAACGAGCGCTGGGAAATCGCGCGAGACGCGAGCACCAAAGCAACGGGCGAGATGAAAGTCGGGGATAAAGCGACCATCACCTACACCATGACCGCGACCGAGGTCGAGGTGAAGCCTGCGAAAGCGGACAAGGCAGCAAAGGCAGAGGGCCGGACCTCGCCCAGCCCCTCACCCAAAAAATAATGCGGCAAAGCAGGAAGCGCCGTCTCTAACGGCGGCGGCTTCCTCCACCAAATAATCCGCCGAGCACGCCGCGCACAATCTGGCGCCCGATTTTGACTGCTGGCTGCGCGCACGCGCTTTTAGCCATGCTTTTCGCTACCGAATCGTGAATTGCACCGGGGGTCCGATCGTTGGTTGGAAATCTTCGTGAAGAAGGAGTCCGGGGACGGATGCGCCCGGGGTAGCTGCCGGAGCGGCGGCGCTATCGGCCGCTTTTCGCGCGCTCAGCTCTGCTTGCGCGATAGAAAGACGTAACGTATCGACTAATCGAATCGTGGCCGACGAAACAGCAGCGGCTGCAGGCGCGCAGCCTTTCAAATTCCGGGAAGTTCGAGAACGTTCTTTCTTCGCACGTGCTTTTGGAGGTTCGCGAAGGGGCGATGCCGAGGCAGCGGTCGAAAATCTGATCGCCGAGCGCGGCTTAGACAGTGTGGATATCGTCGCGATTGATAATTGCCTGCATGAGCATGGAGTTCGTGACGAGGCTGTGCACGCCATCCTGCTACGGGTCTGGCACCATGCCGCCGAGCGATTCGTTTCAACTGATGGCACCCTCGACAGCGTAGAGGCTGGATTCTTGGACCGGCTCAAACGTATACTTGGGCTCAGCGAAACGGAAGCGGATCGCGAGCGAGACAGCGTTTTAGCTAATGAATTCGTCGCGCGCGCGCGTCCTCTGATAAGTCGCTCGGATGCAACCAGTGAAGAAACACGTTCTGCGATTTCGCGATTTGCGCGCCAGTTGCGGATCTCGCCCGACAAACAAAAGGCACTACTTAAGAGTTTGGCGCAGGCTGCGTTTGACTCAATCCTCAAATACTGGATTGGCAAGCGGCGCATCGACAATGCAACGTTGAACGCGCTCCTCGAGTTTAAGGAGGAATACGATCTTTCGTTTGCGTATGACCTCTCGGAGGGGGCGCCTGCAGCTGTCGAACAATTGAATTGGGTAAGGTGTTGGCACTTGGCACTCCTCGACGAGGGAACGCTTCCTGAGCAGCACGTCGACGTGTTATTAAACGCCAACGAAACCTGCCACTTTAGCGGGTATTCGGTTCTTTTGGAGCCGCGAAAGGTTCGCCGGAACGGCATGAGCTACGACACATTGCAAGAGATCGACCGCGGCGAACTGTACATTACCAATAGACGGATTCTCTTTGTCGGAAGTTCTGCGACAAAGACGACGCGGTTTTCCAGTGTGACCCGCACCGTTACGGACAATGGCGCGTTATTGATCCAGCGCGCCAGCGGAAAGAATCAGCATTTTGTCCTCAATAACGATCTTGATCTCGAAACAGCGGTTCGAATCCTCCAGGACCTGTGTGGCCCAAAAAGGTTTTCGCCCCAGACTAAGAAGTTAACGGCGACCGCTGACACACCTCGCGTTACGAGCAGCGTAGCAGAGCAATCGCAGCCGACCAAGCCAGTGGCCCCGCCTCCGAGATCATCGCCGACTGCTCAGTCCCTCCTGCAAGAGCTTGACGCGTTAACAGGCTTAGCTGCCGTGAAGCAAGAGGTCCGGAGCCTCATCAACTATCTACGCGTACAACGACTGCGTCTCGAAGAAGGGCTGCCAACCGGACAGATCACAACCCACATGGTGTTCACAGGCAATCCCGGAACCGGCAAAACTACAGTGGCGCGGTTGCTGGCGAAGCTGTTTCAAGCGATGGGCTTTCTACCCGGCGGGCAGCTGATAGAGACAGATAGAAGTGGCGTCGTCGCCGGATATCTTGGCCAAACGGCTATTAAAACGTCTGAGGTTGTGAAGAAAGCAATCGGCGGTGTGCTCTTCATTGATGAAGCATATTCGCTCGCACGCAGCGAGCACAGTACATCCGACAGCGATTCATTTGGGCAGGAGGCAATCGATACTCTGCTGAAAGCGATGGAGGACAATCGCGATCAGCTCGTGGTGATTGTTGCAGGCTACACTGCGCCGATGCAGCGCTTCCTTGAGTCTAACCCGGGACTGCAATCGCGATTCACACGCTTCATTGATTTCCCCGACTACTCTCCAGACGAGCTTTTGAAAATTTTCAGTGATCTCGCCTCACGTCAGGGCTACACCCTCGCCGACGATGCAGTGCAGTGCGCGAGCGATTTGTTGGAACAGGCATTTCAGAGACGCGGCGAAAGATTCGGGAATGCGCGCCTAGTACGCACGATGTTTGAACGGGCAACCGTCCGGCTCTCGGATCGACTAGCCCATGATCCTGATATAACGCGCGAAGAGTTGACCACTCTTCATGCGCAGGACGTTCATTTATCAAGCGAGAACTGCTGACGCTCTTCAAAGGCGTGACCATGGAGTTTCTAGCCGAGCTCGCCTTCTAATACCCCGTAGCTTCCACAAAACCTCAAGTATCAGCCGTCTGAGGCGGCGGAGATTAAACGGCCATTGAATGGCCCGGTGCACAAGAGCGTGCCCGGCAAATTTTTGTCGCCGCGGGGCCGCGGCTACAACTAACGTCGCCGGCCGCCGCCGCCGAGAATTCCACCAAGCAATCCACGAATGATCTCGCGGCCGACCTGTGTGCCGGCCGACCGGACCACGCTTTTTACCATGCTGGTCGCCATAGTGTCGTGACGTCCCCCACGCGGACCAATCGTTGGCGCGAAGATCTTTCCGAGAATCGATCCACCCTCCTGCGTCTGGCCAGCCTGCGGCGGCCCGCCCGCAGCTGCCGAGGGTTGCGCAGACACTTTGCCTGCCGCGCGTTGCTGCAATTTTTCGTAGGCCGATTCGCGATCGACCGCTTTCTCATAATGTCCGGTAACATCGGATGCCTGCATCACCTGCTGGCGCTGCTGCGGAGTGATCGCTCCCAGCTGGCTGCGCGGCGGCACGATCTTCGCGCGCTCCACGACCGTGGGCGATCCCGTCTCGTCCAACATCGACACCAATGCTTCGCCGACGGAGAGCTGCGTGATCGCGGACTCAATTTTGATCTTCGGGTTTTGCCGGAACGTTGTTGCAGCGGCTTGCACCGCCTTTTGATCGCGCGGCGTGAAGGCTCGCAGCGCGTGTTGCACACGATTGCCGAGCTGGCCCAGAACAACATCGGGAATATCAAGGGGGTTCTGGCTGATGAAATAAACACCAATGCCCTTCGAGCGAATCAATCGAACCATCTGTTCCACCTTTTCGCGGACGTGCGGCTCGATGTCGGCGAACAGCAGGTGTGCTTCGTCGAAGAAAAACACGAGTGTCGGTTTTTCCGGATCGCCAACTTCTGGGAGGTTCTCAAAGAGCTCTGAGAGCATCCACAGCAAAAACGTTGCGTAAACCTTCGGCGAATGCTGCATCAACTTTTCCGCTGCGAGGATATTGATGACACCGCGGCCTTGTGAATCAGTCTGAATCAGGTCTTTCAGATTGAGGACTGGTTCGCCGAAAAACTTGTCGGCACCCTGCGATTCCAGCGCGAGCAAGTTGCGCTGAATCGCTCCGGCGCTTGCAGCAGAGACATTGCCGAACTGGGTTTTGAACTGATCGGCATTATCGGCCACGTAATGAAGCAGCGAACGCAGATCCTTCAGATCGAGCAGAAGCAGGCCCTGTTCGTCTGAGATCTCGAAAACCATGTTCAACACACCGGCCTGCGTCTCGTTTAGATTGAGCAGGCGACCTAGCAGCAGCGGCCCCATTTCCGCGATCGTGGCACGTACCGGATGCCCTTGCTCGCCGAATACATCCCAGAACACCACCGGCGACGCCTCCCCTTTGAAGTCCTCGATCCCGAGTTCCTTCGCACGATCGACAATCTTGGGGTTGTTGCCGCCCGGCTGGCTCATTCCTGCGAGATCGCCCTTCACGTCGGCGACGAACACCGGAACACCGAGCCGGCTGAAACCTTCCGCCAGCGTTTGCAGCGTGACTGTCTTGCCCGTGCCGGTAGCGCCGGCAATCAGGCCATGGCGGTTGGCCATGGCAGGCAGCAGTTCGATCGATTCCTTTCCAGCTTTAGCGACAAGAATCGGATCACTCATACGAATCGATTTTCGCTGAACGGCGAGCGATGTCTACAACGGGCATCAGCAGAATTTTCCCACTAGCCAGCCGCGCAAACGGCAGCCATAAACAAAGGGATGTTTCCAGTGGCTCTTTTCGCAGCGGTCTTGATGGTGGCGATTGTGCTCTACACGTTCAGCCGGCGAAAGGCTTTGCACGCCCCTGGATTACGCGAAGCGCTGCTGATCATCGGAACGATCATCGTGCTAGTGGTGATCTGGCTCACGATGATGCGCTAAGGCGGCG
>JACDHZ010000069.1 GCA_013820755.1 Chthoniobacterales bacterium | reverse complement strand
CTTGAAGGTAGCACCGAGAATCGTCTTTTGTTCCGGAGTTTGGGACCGGAGCTTCAGTCACGTGGAGTCACGAACGCATTGCAGAACCCCCAGCTGGAGATCTACGGAGCCGACGGAGTGAAGATCGCGAGCAACGACGACTGGCGACTGGCCATGAATGCCTCAGAAATTCAAGCGACCGGAATAGCACCAAGAGATGACCGGGAGTCTGCTATTCTGATGCCGCTTCGTGCAGGAAACTACACCTTTTTAGTGCGCGGCGCGGATAATACTCAAGGCGTCGCGGCGGTTGAAGCTTATCGACTCGACCGATAATCGAAAACTTTCGGCAACGCCGCCGCACTTCGTTACCCGATTTACCACGGCGGCTACGACGGACCCTCTGCACGTAGAGTTTCGGTTGACGCGCTCGTCTGCTTGCCACCATTCTTGTGCACGCCTTAACCGCTCCATCCTGCTCAACCGATTATGAAGATCATCTCCCTTGGTTTTGTCAGTGCTCTTGTACTCGTCGCTTTTTCCGAGTCAGCAAGGGGCAGCCAAGCGGAGGACACAACCGTTGGTGTTACCGGCCACGATCCGGGACCGACGCCGTTTATCAGCAATTTTGAGTTAACAATAAGTGAGTTAAGGGCGCTCGAGCGTATCCAGTTCGCCATCACTCCGAAACGCGGCTCGGTTACCCGCCCGGTTTCAGCGACATATACGAAGGACTATCTTGCCGGACGTGGCTACATCGATTCCGGCGCGGGCAAAATCACGCTGCCGGTGTTCGGCCTTTACGCTGGTTATACAAACACAGTTCTACTCACCTATTTTTTCGCGGATGGGTCATCTAAGAAAGCGAGCACTAGTGTAGCGACCGCTCCTTTCAATGACACCTGCGACTTCAACACTCCCATTGTTCTAAAGGCGAGAACGACCAGCACTGCATTGAGCTATGACTTCGTGTTGGTTGGCAGCAACTGTGGTCCTAATTCCCCGACAGTGATCGACACCGACGGTGCTGTCCGCTGGGTCGGGACGGCCGGCATAAGCAATAAATCAAGCGAGTTCTTCGACAATGCGGTCTACCAGGCCGATGGCCCCCGACTGCTTCGCATGGAGCTCGATGGCGTCGTCACTGTCGCAGGGGATTATAGCAGCCGCGGCGTACACGGTACCCACCACAACATCGACCCGGGCAAATATGGCCTCCTTATGGGCGTGAACACTGACTCTTACACGCAGTCAGTGATCCAGGAGGTCGCGGGTACCGGAGAAGTATTGAAGGTGTGGAATCTGACTGAGATTATACGCGCCGAAATGCTCCGGGGCGGTGACGATCCAAGCACCTTCATTAATCAGCACTCACAAAGCTGGTTTCACAACAACTCTGCCGCGTACAGGGGAGCGGATGATTCCCTCGTCGTTTCGAGCCGTGAACATTTCGTCATCTGTATCGACTACAAGACAGGCGGAATAAAATGGATTCTCGGTGATACTCGGAAGGCTTGGTACCAATACCCGTCGCTGAGAAAATACGCCCTCGAGCTAACGCCCGGCGGGATAGCACCGAACGGCCAGCATACGGTATCGATCGGAAAGGATGGAACCCTGTTGTTGATGGATAACGGGGTAGGCAGCGTGAGCCATATACCGCGGGGACCAATGCGCCAATACGCTGCGCCGCGGAAATACAAGCTCGATCTGCAGGCACGGATAGCGACGGAAGTTTGGAACTTTACTAATGATGAAAGCGTTCACAGCCCTTTCTGCAGCAGCGTTTATGAAGACGCTCCCGAGAACTACCTGGTCGACTATGCACCAGGCGCTCCCGGACGCGCTCGCATTCTTGGATTAAGCGCCTCGGGTGAGAAGGTTTTTGAATACGCCTATCCCACACGGAAGTGCGAAGACGCCTATCGCTCACTGCCGGTTCATTGGGAAAACCTGACATTCCCTCCCACCGACGTGCGCCTGGGAAACCTCTCCGCGCGTGCGCTGGTAAAGACTAATGACGATGTGACAATCACCGGCTTTATCATTTCTGGTTCCGAGCCGAAGACAGTAGTGCTGCGCGCGCTCGGGCCATCGCTCCAGGTGAAAGGGCAACCGGTGCCCGGCAGATTGATGGACCCGCGCCTGGAGTTGCATAACAGCAGTGACCGAGTCTTGCAGAGCAATGATGACTACAAAGCCGGACCTAACGCAGCCGCGATAAGCGAGGCGGGCCTTGCACCAGGCGACGATCGAGAAGCCGCAATCCTCGCCAAACTCCCGCCGGGTGCATATACAGCGGTTCTGGGCGGCGCCGAGAATACAACCGGCATTGCATTAGCCGAGGTCTTTGATTTAACACCGAACTCGTCGCGCCTCGGTAATCTTTCAGCGCGTGCCTTCACTTCTAGTGGAGGCGATGCCTTGATTGGTGGATTGATCCTTCAGGGAAGCAATTTCAAACGAATCCTGTTCCGTGCACTCGGACCGGAGCTGGAAACAAGAGGCGTCGCAAACGCAGTGCAAGATCCCAGCCTCGAAATCTATGGTGCTGATGGCGTGAAGTTTGCCAGTAACGACAACTGGCGCGAAGAGTATAATGCGTCGGAGATCGAACGCACCGGAATTTCGCCTACGCACGAGAGCGAGTCAGCCATCCTGGTCTCCCTTGGAGCGGGTAACTACACTGTCATAGTGCGCGGCAAAGATGGCGCCGAGGGCGTCGCATCAGTGGAAGCTTACCGGCTCGACTAGCGGTGAGGTGGTTGTGTTGAGAAGACGTTCGCCAGGAAACGATCGATCGCATACAAGCTCAGCTGGCTGCTCGGTCCGCTGAAGTTTGCATCGCAACCGTGAGTTGCCCAGGGCAGTGCCATGTAGAGATGGGGCCGTTCGGCACGCTCAAGACTAGCTGACAGGCGTTCGCTGTGGTGAGGCCATACAATGGGATCGAGGCCGCCATGGATGAGGAGCGTCGGCGGCGTCGCGCGAGTGACTGCCGCGTTGGGGGACGCGGCTGCGTACTCCGCGGGCCTGTTCAATGGGATTCCCCCTATGTAATCCTCCAAAGCTTTTCGGGAATTGAGCACGCCCCGGCGGCTCGGCTTGTCATATCCAAGCGTCAAGTCGGTCGGCGCGTAAAACGCTATCACCCCGCGGATCGCCGGCTCGCGCCCTGCGTATGCAGCCGACAGCGCCAACTGGCCGCCGGCGGACCGCCCTATTAATACGACACGATCCGCATCGATTTGCAACTGCGCCGCGTTTCGCCTCAAAAACTCCACAGCGCTGAAGACATCGTCGAGAGGGGCGGGGAAATGGAATTTCGGCGCGTGGCGGTATCCGATGCTCGCCACTGCGTAGCCTTCACCCGCGAGGTAGCGATTCAGCGCCGGGAGCTGATTCTTGTTGCCGCTATTCCATGAGCCGCCGTGGATCATGACTATGAGGGGCTGCAGAGGACGGGTTTGGCCGCTTTGATACAGGTCGAGCTTCAGCTGCTTCGTGCCGTTTGTCGCGTAGACGTGCTCCGTCACGTCCACAGCTGAAACTGGAACACCACAAAACAGATCCACCCAGCTAAACGCCGCAACCCGTCCTGCGTCAGCGCGTTCTCCGAATGCCGCTGTGCACCGTGCCGGGAGCGACTTGGCGATAGCTGCGGCCATCACTGAGGGGATAATGTAAACAACGGCCGCGGCGCCCGACAGCGCCGCCGCTGCAAATCCGATCCGACCACCGCGCGATAAGCTAAATCCAGCGACAAGCAAGCTACCGACAGCAGCGAAGTGCCCCCATTCTCCAACGAAAATCGCAAGTATCCAAAGCCATCTGAGCGGCGCGCTCACAAACACGAGTGTCGAACACGCGAGAAGTGCGGCGGCGAAACCGAGGAGCAGCCATCGTCCAGACCCGCGGCCTCTGGATTGTGAGTGACCTGAAGACGTCACCGGAAAACGTAGGATGCTTCTTCGGCTACCGGCGGAGCCGGAACGTGTCACCGATATTGCGCAGCGCGACCCGTTCGGGCGTACGCTGCAACGCGGCTTCAAAGCGTTCGATAGGCTCGCGGAACGGCTCTGCGCTGAGGCGGAATGTCTGATGATGCACAGGCATGATGTACTCCGCTCCGGCCGCATTGGCCATGCTGATGGCTTGCTCCGGCGTCGCGTGCGAGTGAATCCAGGGATCATAGGCGCCGATTGGCATCACCGCGAGATCAAATGGGCCGTGTTGCCGTAGCGCACCGAAGCTCTCGGTAAAAGCAGTGTCGCCACCGAAAATGATACGATGACCGTTCCGCTCGAGCACGTAGCCGTTATAGCCGCGGTGGACGTCACGGCGTAACCGGGCGCCCCAATGTTTCACCGGGAAACACCGCACCTTCAGCTCGCCGACACGACGTTTGACCAACTTCTCTTCGCCCCAACGCAGTTCCGTCTTCCGACCGAAATGCATCCAACGCAGCAGATCGAGAGTCCGTGGCGCGGTGATCACCTCGGCAGTGCCTGGCATGCTATGGAGCGTTCGCGTGTCGAGATGGTCGAAGTGGGCGTGTGAAAGCAATACCAGGTCGACAACCGGCAGGTTGCGTACGCGCAACGCGGCTGCTGTCAGCCGTTTGGGTCCAATCGTAAGACCCGGCAGCCGAATTCCAATCCGCGCAAATAACACTGGGTCGGTAATGATGCCGAAACCGAAAAAGTTGATCAGCACAGTAGAATGGCCGAGCCACGCCGCGGTAATTTCCTGGTCGCTCCACGTCTGGGGAAGGGGTTCTGCAAACGCCGGCTGGATGGGCCGACGGCTTTCGACGGTCCATTCACGCCACAAATGCGAATACCATCTGCGCACCACCTTGCGACGGGCTGCGACCGATTGCTCTTTCTTCATGGAAGGAGATACGCGCCGCCTTGGCTTCGTAGTGAGAGGTTCGATGGAAAACGCAGCTGATCTGCTATAAACCTGCGCGAGATGAGCCGCCTGTATGAGATTTTGGATGCGAAACGCCTCGAAATCGAGCGTTTGAAGCCGAATCGTGAAACTCTGCGCAAAGCCGCACTCGCGCGCAATGATTTCCGCAGCTTCGGGGTGGCGCTGGAGAAACCGGACGACCTTGCGCTGATCGCAGAGGTGAAGAAAGCTTCGCCGTCAGCGGGTGTAATCGTGGAGCGGTTCGATCCGGTGGAGATCGCGCGCAATTATGCACGTGCGGGCGCGGAGGCGATTTCCGTTCTCACCGACGAGCAGTTTTTCCAGGGGAAACTCGAGTACCTCGCGCAGGTCCGAAGCAGCGTCACCCTCCCCATATTACGGAAGGATTTTATCCTTGATGAGGTGCAAATCATCGAAGCCGCAGCTGCCGGCGCGGACGCGATTCTACTCATCGTAGCGGCGCTTGAGGACAAGCAACTCGTTCGGTTGCTTGAATCCGCTGCGACGTATCAACTCGATGCACTGGTAGAAGTTCATACCCTGCCGGAACTCGATCGGGCGCTCGAAACAGACGCGAGGATCGTCGGCATCAACAATCGCAATCTGGCGACGTTCGAAGTGGATCTCTCTGTTACCGAGAAACTGAGCGAGCAGGTGCCAAGCGGAATTCTGCTGGTGAGCGAAAGCGGAATTAAAACTGGAGATGATATCGCGCGAATCAGAGCTTGCGGCGTCAATGCAGTGCTGATCGGGGAAGCTCTGATGCGTGCACACGCAGGAGGTGTCAGCACTTTGCCCCTGCGGGACGGCAACTAGCGCGACAACAGTTAAATTCCTCGTGCAGCCCTGCGTCCGCTGGGTAGGCTCGTTTCAGCACGCTCCTCAAGGAAAAATGGCATTGCGGCCCGTAGCGTTTTCTCCTAATGTTCCAATGCAGTTTTCGGAGAAAAATATGGCAGATGTAGCGAACAAATACGCGGAGAACATAGAGGGGAAATTCTACGTCGATGATCAATGTATCGACTGCGATCTTTGCCGCGAGACAGCGCCTGCTAACTTCAAGCGGAATGACGACGGCGGTCACTCGTTCGTTTACAAGCAGCCGACTACGCCCGAAGAGGAAGCCCTTTGCAAAGAGGCGATGGAAGGCTGTCCAGTCGAGGCGATCGGTCCGGACGGCGACGCGGTTCTTGCATAGCCTTTCGCGACGCGAAAGTCGCGTTCTTTCCATGTTGAGCCGCGGCGAGACGCCAGTCGCTCTGACGATCGCTGGTTCTGATTGCAGCGCTGGCGCTGGTGCGCAGGCGGACCTGAAAACCTTCGGCGCGTTCGGCGTTTACGGCCTCACTGCCCTCACCTGCGTTGTAGCTGAAACGCCCTGCAAGGTGCAGCGGATTGACGCGGTCGCAGCCGATCTGGTGGCCGAACAGGTGCTTCTATTGCTCGATCAATTCCGTGTCGGCGCGATCAAAACCGGCATGCTCTATTCCGCTGAGATCGTTTCGCGTGTCGCAGCGGCTCTCCAGAACGCGGCACCTGCGCAGCGACCGCCTTTGGTTGTAGATCCTGTGATGGTGGCGACGAGTGGCGATCTCCTGCTGCACACGCAAGCAATCGAGACCTACGAGACGGAATTGTTTCCTCTTGCCGCCGTCGTGACACCGAATCTCGGCGAAGCCTCGACGCTGCTCGGCGAGACAATCACGGATTTGGAAGGGATGAAGAGTGCGGGCGAACGTCTAATGGAACGTTACGGAGTGCCGATCCTGCTGAAAGGAGGGCACCTCGCGGGCAGCGTTGCGACTGATCTTCTGCTCACAAGAGACGGCGTAGTCGAGTTCTCTGCACCATTCACGCGAGGCGTGCACACGCATGGAACCGGGTGCACCTACTCTGCGGCCATCACTGCCGGCCTAGCAGCCGGGTTGTCGCTAATCGAGGCGACGGAGCGTGCAAAGCAATTCGTAACAGCAGCAATCACGACGCACTTCAGCTGGATTACTCCCGCAGGCACGACGCTGCACGCGCTGAACCATTCGGGAAGCAGTAACGCCTGCTAGACAGAGGACGCGCTTGCCGCCTGGTTGGCCTGTATAGATTCCAGCGTGGTGGCCTGTTCCCACGGCCTCTCCTGCATCGCCTGCAGCGCGGCCGCTGTTTCCGCCTGTTTTTTGCTCCGCCCAGTGCCTTCGCCCAGGGCCAATCCTTCCCATGAGACCCGTACAATGAAGGTCTTCTCATGCTCGGGTCCGCTCTCCGAGAGAAGCTCGTAAACGGGACTTCGCGGCGAAATCGCCTGCAGCAGTTCCTGAAGGTGACCTTTCGGATTTACATCGATCGGCTCCGCCTCGAGCTGCGCGAGATCGTCTGCGGCGAGGGTAAGCAGAAATCGGCGAGCAGTCGCGAGATCCGTGTCTAAATAGATTGCGCCGAGCAGTGCCTCGAACGCATCCGCGAGAGTTGAAGTCCTATCACGGCCACCGCTCGCTTCCTCCCCTCGGCCCATCATCAGGAATTGGCCTAGCTCGAGGCGCGTTGCATGCCTCCGCAGTGCCTCGCGCGAGACGAGGCGCGAGCGCAGCTTTGTGAGCCGCCCTTCCGCTTCCCGTGGAAACATGCAGTAAAGATGCTCGGTGATGATCAGCTGCAACACAGCATCCCCGAGAAACTCCAGCCGCTGATTATCGAAATGGTGCCGCTGTGTCTCGTGGCCAAGACTCGGGTGCGTCAAGGCTTCCGCGAGCAGGAGCGAATTTCGGAATTTGTGACCGATCCGTTGTTCGAGCGGGTTCACGGGCTGAGATTGTACTCAACACGCGAGCGATTTGCCACAAGTGCGCTGCGCCGGGGTTCGAAGCCTGTAGTGTTCTCGCCGCTAGCTGCCATACGTGGACGCAGACGTCCGATTACGTCGGCCGCTCACCGCTTTTGGTAAATCGAAAGCGAAGTCACCACATCCATGGCGCGTTGCAGGACCGCATCGCGCGCCTGCGACTTTTCAGTCCCGTGCGCGCGATGTTGCGGCGTCTCGGCCGCTTCCATTTCAGGATTTCGCCCAGCGAGCAACGCCGCCTCATTTAAGTGCGGCCGTTCCGTCTCGAAGACAAAGGGGCCCATACCGCCCGCAAGACTTTGCTCAAACACGGTGCGCTTCTCCACTGGTGACATCTCCACCGGCACGTCGGGCTTCACTCCGCCGGGGAACAGCGGACGATTTTCTGGCAACACTGCTTCGGCGACTGCGACACGCAGGGTTTCGCCACCATTCATCGGCAGGTCCGAAAACTCAACCGCGCGTCCTGCTGTTGGTTGCCCGATGACCAAAGCTTTGTTGTACAGCCGAAGTACGCCCGCGATTGCCTCTGCCGGACCTGCCGTATCACCGTCAGCGAGGACGATCATCAATCCCTGGAATGCAGGATCGCGATCGGAAGCAAAAGTGCGCTCCTGCTTCCCCGTCCGGCGCAGCGAGAACAGCAACTTGCCTTTTGGCGAGAAACGCTTCGCAAACTCTGCGGCCAAACCAAAATCGTTCGTGGCGGGACTCGCACGTAGATCCAGCACGATTGCATCAGCTTTCTTGCCATTGAATTCCTGCAAGCTCGAATCCATCGCCTGCAAGTTAGTATTCGTTAACGCACCAAGGCGCAGATAGCCGATATGACCGTCGAGCAATTCACCGTGGAACGCGTTCGTAGCTTCGGGGTTATCCGGTCCACCATCAGCTAGCAGTGCTACGCCGCCGCCAAGGCGCGTCAGGAGGCCCGTAAGCATGGCGCGGTTCAACTCCGTTTCGTTCAGTGCGTCGGGGTTGATGTAATTGCTCTCCAATAGTTGGACCGCCTGCTGGAGATCCGCTGTCGCCATTGAATCGATGAGCGATTCCGCAGCCGGAGTGGCGGTTGGCGGCGGACTTGAAGGTGCTGGCGCCGGAGTGGCTCTACCGGGAGCGCCCGCTGGAGATTGCGCTCTTAGCTCGACCGTCAGGCACAAGCAAAGGCACAGGAGAAGCGGACGCGGTATCACTGGACGGCGACGTTAACCCGAACCGCCGCGAGGGCAATATCACGCCGGTAGTGGCAACCTTCGAAATGGATTCGCGACACTACCTCGTATGCCCCCTCTCGCGCCTGCGCGACTGTTTCGCCAAGAGCCGTGATGGCCAACACTCGCCCGCCTGCGGTGACTACGCCTCCATTCTCACGCTTGGTCCCAGCATGAAAAACCTGCACATCCAAAAGCGACGCACACGCATCAAGGCCTGTAATGATCTTCCCCCTCTCATACGTCCCCGGATAGCCGGCCGAGGTCATAACGACTGTCACAGCCGGGCGGCGGTCCCATTCGATCGGGATCATGTCGAGGCGCCCCTCGAGCGTCGCAAAAAGCAGCTCAAGCAAATCCGAGCGAAGCCGCGGCAGGATTGCTTGCGTTTCCGGATCGCCGAACCGGCAATTGAATTCTAAAACTCGATTCCCATCGGTTGTCAGCATCAAGCCTGGGAACAGCAGCCCCCGGAAGGTGATTCCAGCACGACTGAGACCGCAGAGCAGGGGCCCCATTACCGTGTCATCAAAATCGCGCTGGAGCGCATCGCTCCAGTTATCTGCTGGACTCGTGGCTCCCATACCGCCGGTATTTGGGCCTGTATCCCCGTCATTGGCGCGTTTGTGATCGCGTGCGGTGGCCAGCATTCGAAAGGCGCCGCCACTAACAAGGGCGTGCAGTGAACATTCGCTTCCAGGCAAAAACTCCTCCACGACAATCCGTCGCCCTGCCTCGCCGAATTTTCCTTCATCCATCATGCTGCGGATAGCAGCCGTCGCTTGCTCGGACGTTTCAGCGATTACAACCCCCTTCCCGAGCGCGAGTCCGTCGGCCTTGATCACGAGCGGAAACTGCAGCCGCTGGCAAAACTTCAGCGCCTCGCTGCTCCTCTCAAACGAACTTGCTAATGCGGTGGGGATGTGACATCTCCGCATCATCTCCTTCGCGAAGATCTTGGATGACTCGAGCCGAGCCGCAGATTTGCAGGGACCAAACACCGGCATCCCCTCAGCTTCGAAGAGATCCACGACCCCTGCGGCTAGCGGATCATCCGGGCCAATGACAGTCAGCCCAATCCGATTCTGCTTCGCGAACGCGAGAAGCGCCGCGATATCAGTCGCTTTGATGGCGACATTCTCGCCCACCTGCTCAGTACCGGCGTTGCCCGGCGCGCAGAAGATGCGATTAACGCCAATGGATTGCCTCAGCTTCCACGCGAGCGCATGTTCGCGACCACCGCTGCCGACCACGAGAATTTTCACGGGAACTGCGGAGACATGAGATCCGCAGATTGTGACACCCGGCAACGAAACGCAAGCCGCTAGTCGCTGCTCAGAAAGATGAACTCGGAGGCGGCTGGCCCGGCTCTCACCCATCGCGTTTTTCTGCTCTCGCCCGCGTACGCAGGAGGTGAGCGCGCGCGGCTGATGATGCGCGACCAAGCGCAATTCCCACTCGCCCGGCGCCTGCGGGGACCTGACCTGCCAACACTCGGGGAGGTGTTTACGTTCCTGAGCGGCCTCTACTTCCGGGGCAAACTCGCGTATGCAGAGGCATTCGCGGCCGCGAATGCCGGAACCTCTGCCGTGCTCGTGATCACCCCAAACCGCGGTCTGTTGCCCGCCGATTTGCCCGTTGGATTACCTGACCTGCGCGTTTGCGGAAGTCGACATTGATGAAGACGATCCAAGGTATCGGAAACCGCTCGAGCGAGACGTCCGCAAACTTACAAAGCATCTTCCTGCCGACGTCGAAGTCGTGCTGCTCGGCAGCGTCGCCACGGGGAAGTATGTAGACATCCTAGTCGAAAATTTTGGTGAACGACTGCTCTTCCCGGCGGAATTTGTCGGTCGCGGTGACATGAGCCGCGGTGGCTTACTGCTCCGGTGCGCGGTGGATCGTCGCGAGCTGGAATACATCCCGGTCAAAGGTGCAGTTCGGAAAGGAAAACGGCCGCCAAAGCTTGAGCCGCGAAGATATACGAAGTGAACACGCTCGAGTTGCAGCCGCCCTTGCCGCCGATGGAAGCGCGTTCCGTCGATGAGATTCCCGTCGGGAACGAATGGCAGTACGAACCGAAATGGGACGGCTTTCGATGTATCGCATTCCGCGATCGCGACGAAATTTACCTGCAGTCAAAGGCTGGTCAGCCGCTGGCGCGCTATTTCCCGGATGTGGTGCAAGCGCTCTCGGCGCTTCCCGCGCGTCGGTTTGTGATCGATGGCGAATTGGTGATTCCTGCAGGTTGCGCGCTCTCCTTTGACGAGCTGCAGCTGCGGCTGCATCCCGCGGCGAGTCGCGTGAAGAAATTAGCCGCCGCGCATCCAGCAATGCTCGTGGTGTTCGATTTGCTCGCCGACCGAACGGGCAATTCTCTCGTATCGCTGCCCTTACGGGAGAGGCGGCGTGACTTGGAGAAGTTCGCTGCGACGAATTTTCATGCAGAAATGCGCGTGCGTCTTTCGCCAGCGACAACCAGTCTGACGACCGCAAAGAAATGGTTCGACAAAGTTGGTGGCGACCTCGACGGCGTGATCGCAAAACAACTCGGCGCCGCATACGCTTCCGGCGAACGCACCGCGATGGTAAAGGTGAAACAGATTCGCACGGCGGATTGTGTCGTCGGTGGTTTTCGCTACGCTACAGGAGCGCGGGTCCTCGGGTCACTGCTGCTTGGGTTGTATGACGATGCCGGCCTGCTGCATCACGTCGGATTCACATCGGCATTTAAAGCTACTGAAAAGCGCGCGTTGACCGACAAGTTCGAAGCGCTGAAGAAGGCGCCAGGATTTACCGGCAATGCACCTGGCGGGCCGAGCCGGTGGAGCACCGAGAGAAGCGGCGAGTGGGAGCCTGTTGACCCGAAGATCGTCGTCGAAATCACATACGATCACTTCACGGGCGGAAGGTTTCGGCATGGAACGAAGATTGTGCGCTGGCGAAACGAGAAGGCGCCGCGCCAGTGCACCCTTGATCAAGTCGAAGGTCGGGAAGGTCGCTCCCTTGCGCTCCTTTGATGGCGCCCTCGACGCGAGGCGCTGCGGTCATCCCTAATCCGAGTTCAACTCGAAATTGATGTTCACGTCATAGCTGTCGCCAAAGCCGCCCGGCAGCGGGTCCACTTGTTTCACGCGTTTTCCGACAGTCGCGACGGACTCATCAACGACGACATTTCCCGAAGGCTTAAGGATGGTGAATCGGGAGACGCGCCCATCTTTTTCTATTCGCAATTTGACGAGGGTCGACATCCTGGCGCCGCTCCGGACCACGCTTGTTGGTTGATCCCATTGGCTGAAAAAACGGTCGTGCAACATGTGCGCGTACCAACCGAACTGCGACGCACCCCCTGAGCCTACTCCGCTACCGCCTGAACCGCCTGTTCCCACGGCCGAAAGACCCACAGTCGCAGCGGTTCCGGTGCTTGCTGCGGCGGCAATCGCGCTCGGGACGTCGGTACTCACTGGAGGTGACAGCGAGGGTTCGCTCGTCTCGTCCTTCGGGTTTTCCTTTGCTGCTGGTGTAGCGGAAGGCTTTGGCCGGGAAGCCGTCGCGGAAGCTTTAGCCAAAAGCGTCTTCTTCTGTTTTGGCTTTACAGTTGCAGTCGGAGTTGGCTTGGGAGATCGCTTCGGTGCGACCGTCGATGCAGCAGTCGGGATGGGGCTCTGGGTGGCTGTCGGCGTCGGAGTCGCAAGCGCGATGTCGCTCTGCATCCCGGACGTCAATGCGGTGTCCGCAGACTCGTTTGGCAGTTCCGGTTCCTCACGCCCAACCGGCGGCGGCATGTCTGACGAATTCGGCGGCGCTGTGTCGTCCATCGGCGCGAAGGCCGCCGGCGCGATGCCCGCACCACCATCCATCCAAAGGATTGCCGCCGGGGGCGGCTTCCCGGCCATCCCGCCCCACCGCACCACAGCAGAGATTACAATGACGTGAACGACGCCTATGATCGCGACGTTGCGCCAGAAGCTCGCATTGCGACGCATCGCTTACTGCTGCTCGGCTCTGGTCGCGATACCCACCTTGGTGATCCGCGCCCGCTGCACGGAATCCATCAGCGTGATCAGCCTTTGCACCGGCAAGTCCCGATCGGGACGGATTACGACGGCGACATCAGGATTCGCCAGCTTCGCCGTGGCAAGACGCGCGGTTAAAGTGTCCGCATCGACCGCTTCATTGTTGAACTTGATTGCTTCCATCCGGTCGATCGAGATGGTCTGCACCGTCGAAGGATCCACCGTTGCGTTCGCCGCGTTGCTGGAGGGGATCGCGAGCGTGACGCTGTTCTCGAGCAGCGGCGTGGTGATGATGAAGATGATCAGCAACACGAACGCCAGGTCGAGCAGCGGCGTGATATTGATTTCCGACAGTGT
>JACDHZ010000202.1 GCA_013820755.1 Chthoniobacterales bacterium | reverse complement strand
CACCGGGAACGTGCTCACCGCGACGCAGCTGGATGTGGCGCCGAACCTGCGCTCGCTTTTCCGCTACCTGGTCGATAATGAGTTCATCGAGGAGATACGGGACTACAACCCGGAGTATCTTCGGACGCATCCGCCCGAAGCCCTCAAGAAATTACAGTCCGGCGACACTGAATGGGAAAAAATGGTGCCGCCTGAGGTGATAAAGATTATAAAAAAACAGCGCTTCTTCGGTTACCGCGAGCCGGCTGCCACATGATGGGATTCAAGCCACAGCTTCCCAGGCAACGCCTCCACAACGGAGGGTGAAAAGCAGCGCCGTCGGCACAATTCCCGCTACAGCAATGAGGGCATCATGGGAAAGCGCGGTAATTCTGTTATCGGAATCGATCTCGGGAAGCACGTTTTCAAGGGCGTCGTATTGCACCGCAAGGGGCAAGATCGCTATGTGCTAACCAGCTACGCCTCTCGTGACGTTCCGGAAAACCACGCGTCCGCGGACGATCTCGCGCAGCAGGTAACGCTGCTCCTGAAGGACCTGGGTGGCAGCGCAAAAGGTTGTGCCGTCGCCGTGTCCGATCCCGCTTCTCTGCTCCGAATTATTGAGCAACCGGATACGCCGATCGATTTACTCCGGAACGCGCTGCGACTCAACGGCCTCGCCGTTCTGAACCAGGAATGCAAAGATTTCGTGCTCGACTGCGCTCCGGTGTCCGCGAATGGCACCAATGGGCACGCTGCCAAAGAGCATGGCAGCAAGGGTTCGGACCAAAACGCCGCCAGGACTAATGGAGTCGCTAAAACCAAATACCTCGTCGGGGGAATGCTCCGCCCGACTGTGAAGCAAATCTCGGACGCGATGAGCAAGACCCGCGTCCCGGCCGAAATTCTCCAGCTGGCGCCCGTGTGCTCGTTCAATGCGTTTGAGTTGGCGTATCCAGAGATCTTCGCGAACGACACCTTCCTGCTCCTCGACATGGGACACCTGCAAAGCACGGTTCTCATCGGCAGCAAGAAGGAGCTCGTCCTCGTGCGCAGCATTGATTACGGCGGAAAATCGCTTGCACAGGCGCTCACCGCGAATGGAGCGCTCGACGGAGACGCTGCTCGTCTGATGATGGAGCAAGGGGACGGGGGCATGGCGGAAATCTGCCGCACCTCTCTCATGCGTCTGGCGACCGAAGTCCGGAACTCGATAGGATTTTTCGAGGGACAGCGCGAAGAGAGCATCCAGCGCATCTTTGTTTCGGGCGGGTTGGCTCGCACTGAAACCATCTTGCAGGCGCTTAGCGATGAACTCGGGCTGCCGTGTGAGATCTGGGATCCGCTTGAAATGTGCGAAGTAGCGCTGCCAGCGAATAAGCGGCAGGCGCTCCCAAGTGAGTTTGTCTCACTGAATGTCGCCTGCGGGGCGGCGTTCGAGTACCTGCGCAACTAAAGCGACATGGCACTACAATTAAACCTCCTCCACGAGGAGATCGCTCAACAGCGCCAACGCCAGCGCGATCCGCTAAAGATCGGCATGCTGGTGCTGGTCGGCGTCACAGCGGTGATGATCGTTTTTTACATGTGGAAGGCCTACGAGACGCTTGAGGTCAAGAGCCAGCTCGCCGCAGTCCAGCACGACTGGGCGCAAGTAGAGCCGAAGGTCACTTCAGCTCAGAACCGCTCGAGCGAACTGAACGGCATCATCAACACAACCAAGGTGCTCGACACGATGGTTGAGGGGCGTTTTTACTGGGCCCCCTTCCTCGAAAAGCTGTCCCGTTCTGTCGCTCCGAACGCGCAGCTGAATGGCTTCGACGGCGCGTACAACGCTGATACGAAAGCACTCACTGCGACGGTGGATGGTATCGCCGCCGGTCGCGAGCCCCGTGCCGCATCTGAAGAGCTCCGGCAGTTGCTCACCGAGCAACTAAGCGACACCTACGGAAACGTCGCAGTAGATTTTATGCTGCTCGAAGATCTCGACACTGTCGTGAATGTTGCTGGCGTAAATATGGCCACAGCACGATTCAGCCTGAACATCAAATTGACACCTGCAAAGGGCGAACCTTCCAAGGGCGCTGCTTCGCCTGCACCTGCACGTGCTCGGAAGTCATGAGCGACTCGAAGTTCAACAGGGATCAGATTCAAAAGATGGTGCTGAGCGGCATCGGCTTTGTCG
Organism: Chthoniobacterales bacterium; assembly: GCA_013820755.1. GTDB lineage: Bacteria > Verrucomicrobiota > Verrucomicrobiia > Chthoniobacterales > UBA10450 > JACCTI01. Next base: position 2,715 of record JACDHZ010000202.1, on the reverse strand, counting down.
TTGTGATCTACGTCTATTTCACGTTTTTCCTGGGGCCGCTAAACCGGAGTCGCGCATCCATGGAGCGCACGATTGCTGACCTGCAGAGGAAAATCGGCAGTTCCAAAAGTGAGATACAGAAGGCGTCGAACCTGGGACGTCAGGCAACGGACGCGACGTCACGATTCTCCGCGTACAAAAACCTGAGCCCGGATGGCGCTCCAATCGCCTGGTTCCCGCCGCGCACTAAAGCTTTCTTCACGAGCCAGAAGGTGGATCGCGTCAACACGCGCCTCGAAACTACTAGCGCTTATACCGAGCCTGAACTGACCGCGTGGATGCGCTACAACTGGGTGATCGATCTCCCCGGGGCGGACTTCGTGACTCTAGGCAGTGCAATAGCAGAGCTGGAAAACACCGAGCCGTTGCTCAGCCTCAGCAGGGTGACGATGAAGGCACAGGCTAATGACCCACAGTTTCAACAGGTCGGCCTCACCGCAAACACAACAATCCTGAAACGATGAGAAAGCTGGCCTGCACTTTAATCCTCGGTATCACAACTCTGCACGTCGCTGCAGGTGCAGATTCTGCCGTTGTTGCTGCTCCTCCGCAGGACAAATTAAATGGCTCACTAATCAACGAGTCGGGCGCGTTTGAATTGAAGACCACGTCTTCCTTTGCCGTGGATGAAAACAGCCGGAATCCGTTCTGGCCGATCGGGTGGAGGCCGGCCGTGAGGCGCGCGTCGACAGACGACCAGACCGGTCCCGATATACCGCCCACATCATTCCTCGTCAGCTCAATTATGACGGGTCAGGGCAGCCGATTTGCGATCATCAACGGCAAGCCGGTGCAGGAAGGCCAGGTTTTCGGCTTACAAATGGGGACAGAGGTATATCAGATCACCGTCAAGGCAATCGAAGATGGTCACGTGATCCTGCAGCGACGCGATCAGGAATTTGCGGTCCTCCTTCGCCGGAGGTAGGAGGCTGTATATAGCTGGCACGCGCCCGCGCGGCAGCGATTGGAACGAACTCGCTCTCGTGCAGCACGACAGGTGTCGTGCCCCGCAAAAGTCGCCACCATTGCAGCGCACATCCTGCCACGATCAGGAAAACCAGCGTCAAGAACGCTCCCGCGATCAGAGCATCGAAGCGCCACACGGCAGCTTGTCTCAAAAGGGCGGCGGCATCGGAGCCGCTTATTGCGGCAGCGGTGCGTGCCAGCTCAACCGCGCCGCTGAGGAAACCGAGCTTCGGATTCGGCGAGAATATCTTGATGTAACCAGCCGAAAACGTGACTGCGCACATGAAGCAGAGTGGCGCCAGTGTTACGAACAGGTAACGGACCTTTCCCATTTTGATCAGCACGGTGGTGCCCAGACAAAGTGCGATCACCGAGAGCAGTTGATTCGCCAATCCGAAGAGCGGCCATAAGCTGTTGATCCCGCCGAGTGGGTCGAGCACTCCCTGATAGAGAAACCAGCCCCAGGCCGCGACGAGCAGGGCGCTGGAGAGCAGGTTCGCGCCTAACGAGCCGGTATTACCAAGCGGCCGCCACAAATTCCCCAGCAGATCCTGCAGCAGAAAGCGTCCGACGCGCGTGCCGGCGTCCAACGTTGTCAGGATAAACAGCGCTTCGAACATGATCGCGAAGTGGTACCAAAGGGCGAGCGCCGTCGGGTTGGCGGACACGCGCGCAAACATGTGCGCCATCCCGACAGCGAATGTCGGGGCGCCACCGGCGCGGCCGAACATTGTGCCTTCGCCGAGATTCGTCGCCAGCGCCTGCATGCCGGCTTCGGATACTGGAAAACCCGCCGCGCTGATCTTCGCGACCACTTCCGCAGGCGCACCCTTTGTGTTGATCGCGAAGTATTCTCCGGGCTCGAGCACGCATGCAGCGATCATGGCCATCAGCGCCACCATCATCTCGGTCACCATCGCGCCGTAGCCCACGTCGCGGATGCGGCGTTCGCGTTCGATCATCTTCGGCGTCGTGCCGGAAGCGATCAGCGAGTGAAATCCCGAGACCGCGCCGCAAGCGATCGTGATGCAGACAAATGGGAACACCGGCCCGGCGAACACCGGACCCGAACCATCGACAAAGCGTGAGATCGACGGCATCAGGAGTGTCGGGCGCAACGCGACCACCGCCACGCCTAATGCCGCGACCGTTCCGAGTTTGAGAAATGTGCTGAGGTAATCGCGAGGTGTAAGCAGAAGCCAGACTGGCAAGGCCGATGCGGCAAACCCATACAACATCAGCGCCCACGCGAGCCATTTCTCGTCGCGCATAAACCAGCTTTGCACGGTCGGAAAATGCGAGAGAAACTGGCCGCCCCAGACGCCAAAGGCGAGACCGACCAGGCCGAATGCGGTGATCCACAGAACACTGATGCGGCCCGTCCGAAGGCCGATCCCCATAATCAAAGCGACAGGGATCGTGGTCGCGATCGTGAATACGCCCCACGGGCTCTTCGCGAGGGCCTGCACTACGACAAGTGCCAGCACGGCCATGATCATGATCATAATTAGCAGCACGCTGATGAGCGCGAGCGCGCCGACACCCGGCCCGATCTCCTCCTTCACCATCTGCCCGAGAGTTTTGCCACGACGGCGGATCGAACTGAAAAGCACGATCATGTCGTGCACTCCGCCACCGAGCGTCGCGCCGATCAGGATCCACAAAGTGCCCGGTAGAAATCCGAACTGCGCGGCCAGCACCGGCCCAACC
>JACDHZ010000201.1 GCA_013820755.1 Chthoniobacterales bacterium | reverse complement strand
CCGGCCGAGTGCCCGCAGTTCGTCAGCACATTCCGCAATTTGTCCGTGGAACTGGGACATGTCGGGATGTGTGACATACGGCGCCAGATCCGATGAGATGCGGTACATGCGAATACCGTGCTCCTCGAGGTAATCGATTATCCGCGAGAGGTATTTGAGGGAAACGCGGAGGTGCGGATGCTGTTGCCAGCGCCGACTGTCGTTGCTCTTCAAGCCGTTGGCGCCGAGCGTCTTTACCGCGAATCCGAGCTTCAGTGGCCGCGACCGTGCTCGGCCTGGCCGGCACTCAGCGCTTATTAAGCGCGGACGGCTTGTGCGCGGCGATCCCGCCGGATTTTTTACTTTCGACAAGGTATTGCGGATTCTTTTTAGAGGCAGCGGCCGTGTGCGAGTTGATCTTTGTCTTCGACGTAAGCTTTCGCTTTACCGTGCCAGCAGTTTTGCCTTGCGACGTTTGCCATTCCACCTGATCGCCGGGTTTCAAAAGTTTGCTCACACCGGATATTCGTGCCGACGCCGACCACAGACGCAGCAAAAACTTCAGAACCGCACCAGCTGCGCACTCTCCGCCGGAATCCAACCTCGAAGGTCGTTAGGCAACGCCGCATACGCCCACTCACCGCGAGTGCTCAGGATCTTGATCTCGCTGCCGGGCGGCAACGCCAGGACAGTGCCAGCGTTCTCAGCCGTCGCGAGCCGTGCTTCGATTTTGTTGCCGACCACGACGGCCAGAGCCTTCCCGTGGCTGCCAGTCTCGATTGTCCGCAATCCGAAGAGGGATGTGGCACAAACCAGCAGTGAAATGAGGAGAACGGCGGTGAGACGTCGCGAACGACGGCGCGCAACGACCTGAAGGACCAATACGAATCCGGCAAGCCAGAAACTTACCGCAGCGGCCACTGTGTACTGACCCGCTGTGAATCGGCTGGCGATACGTTCGACGTTTGTTTTTCGCAATTCCAATGCGCGAGCGTTATCGCGCGCGAGCCGCAAGTTGGTCTGCGCTTCGGGATGGAACGGCTCGAGTGCGAGCGCGCGCTCGTAGTTCAAAATCGCGTGGCCAAAATCGCCCGCGCGATACCACGCATTGCCGAGGTTGTAGAAAAGCGCACCGCTGTATTCGCCGGAGCGCACCATGCCCTCATACAGTTCGGTCGCCTCGCGGAAGTGACCAGCGGCGAATTCGTCATTCGCATTTGCAAATGCATCGGTCGACTGCGCAAACGCCACACTCGCAGCTAAAGCGACGACCGAGATCGGCGTGAGTAGGCGAAGCATCTGTCTGCACATGATCATCAGTGCAAACTCTCGACGAGCTCGAGAATCTCCCGTCTGCTCTCGGCCGAAATCGGCTGTCCTCCACCGTCCTGTCCGCCGCTGTAACGGAGCTCATCCTTGCGCTCAAACAACTGCCGCATTCGCGCATGCGCTTGCTCATCCAATCGGAACGCAGATGCGGCTGCTTCCGCGTCCACCGCGTTTGGATCGACGTTTCGAGCGAGAGCGGTTTGCAGCTGGACCGCGCGCGAGGCATCCGCAAAGTATTGCTCCGCGGTGCTCCCTTCACGACGGAGCTTCCGCTGCAGATCGGCGGCTTCGTGCTCCAGTCCTGCGGCGCGTTGCGCTTCCCTGTCTGCCAGACGCCTGCGGCGAACACTCCACGCTGCGCAAGCGGCGAGCGCCAGGAGTGGCAGAAGTTGCGCAACCCAAAAAAGCCGGCGCGCATAGAGTGGAATAAAGCTGTCGCGCGCCGGTAAACGGTCGCGCAGTTGATACAGGATGTCCTGCTGCTCTGGCGTGGGTGTGGCGGTCGGCTGGGCGGTCGGCGGCGCAGACGACACGCCCGCCGCAGCTGTTGGCGCGGGAATCGCAGCAGGCGCGGGTCCGTCGATCTGAAGCGGAATCGGTTCGCTGCGAAGCGTGACATAGGTTTCCTTCATCGGATCAAAGAAGGTGAACGCGAGCGGCGGCAGCTTGTCTTTCCGTTCGGCGGCGCTCAGGACCGTCTCAAATGTTTTTTCACCGCTGATTCCGACGTCGTCGTCCTGTTTGAACTTGTCCGACGGCGGATAGGCATGCCAGCCGTGGTCGTCCTGCAAATCTGGCGCGGTGACTCGATCGAAATTCCCGCGGCCGCTGATCGTCGCCGTGATGGTGATCGGATCACCCGCGTGCGCTTTCTTCGGGTTAGCGTCGACCTTCAACGCGAAGGTGCCAACTGCGCCAGAAAAGGTCGGCGGCGCGTTTGGTGGCAACGGCTTCACCTCGATAGTCGTGGGCTGGCTTTTCAATTTTATCTCCTTCGCCACGGACGGCGCGAAAGCGGGATCGTTGAAGAAATTGTTAAAGAAGGGGTCGTCGAACAGGTCGCGCGGCAGGCTGGGATTTCGCTGCTGCGTGCGCGGAACGCGGATAACCGGGTTCAATTCTGCCGGTCCAACGTCTAGTTTTCCGCTGCGCGCCGAAGCAATCGCAGTCTTGAAAATGACGAGCTGATAGGAGCGTCCATCGATCACTTCCAGTGTTGGTCGCGTCTCTGGAATTTTCTGCATTGTGAGACCTTGTCCCGGAATCTGGAGACCATTGTTGCCGAGAGACTCCAGCGGCGTGCGTGCGTTCACTCCAAGCCGAACCTGAGTCGGAATCATCTCGCCCACGTACGCCGTTGTTTTCGGAACAAGCAACTCGAGGAAGTTTCCTTTTCCTGGTTCAGCGGCGCCATTGGCGGGGTCGCGGCTGGAACGTCCTGAACGCGGCGGCGACGAATTCACAACCTCCAACGTCAACTCAGGCGTGCGGAGCGTCTTCCCGCCTGCATCCACTACCTGCGGCGGAATCCTGAACGTGCCGGGCTTGAGCGGCATGATTGTGTAGTTGTACGTGAAGCTGTAGCTCACGCTGAAGTTGTTCATCTGGTACTGCCGCGACACGCCGGCGGACCGGATATCGAGCCCATCAACATTGATTTCCTTCGGCGGCTTCGGATTCGATGTTCCCGTCACCTGGATCTCCAGCTGCACCGGCTGGCCCACCGCTGTTTGCGACATGCTTAATACTGCTGTGGCAGTCGGTTCAGTGGCAGCCGTCGCGGTGCTCACCGCAAAGATCATCGCGACCAATAGAGCTCGATGAGGCAGTGAAAACATTCGGGCGTACATCAACTTTCAATAAGCGGTGATCAAGCTGGGAGCACTACCAGTCCTTATAGACACGTCGGACCGGCTTGCGTTCATCAAGCTGCACGCGCTGTTCCTCGTCCTTCATCGAGCGCAGCAAACGTTCGGCTTGTTGCTCGCTCATTTCGCCTTCTTGCGTCTGCTCCATCTCCGCGAGTTCGCCATCGGATTTCTGTTCCTGCTGATCCTGCGGCGCGCCTTTCACGTCGCCAGTTGGCTTCTTCGCGGGTGTGCTTTGCTCCGCCGGAGTTGGGCTTGCAGCGCCGTCACTGCCGTCTCCGTCGTTTTCGCCGGCGGACGGCGAAGGTGATGGCGACGTAGCGTTCTGGCTCTCACCCGCGGTGGGAGTGGGGCTCGCGGCCGGCGACGAAGGAGACGGTGAGCCGCTCGCTGCGCGATCCGATGGACTCGGAGTCGGCTGCGCGCCGTTTCCCGGGGACGGAGCAGGAGTTGGGGTTTGCGAACCGCCGGATTGCTTCTCGTCCTTGTTCGGCGTTAGGGAAGGGGAGCCATCTTGCCCGGGCTGCGGCTCACCATCTTTACCATCGCCCTTTTTCGACTGCTGCTGCTGTTGCTGGTCTTTTTGTTCTTTTTGCTTGTCGTCCTGACTGCCGGATTGTTGCTGCTTTTGCTCCTGCTGCTGATCCTTTTGATCTTTCTTGTTCTGCTGCTGGTTTGGCGATGGTGTTGGAGTCGGAGTCGGAGCGGACTGCTGCTCCTGCTGTTTTCTCAGCTCTTCGATCTTCTTCTTTACGAACTCCGCGTTCTCCTGCGCCTGCTCGTCCTGCGGGTCGAGCTTCAACGCCTGTTCGTAATGCTGCAGCGCGTTCGTCCAATCCGTGAGCTTTGGTTCCGCGCTCTTCTGCGTGTCGCCACGCTGGTAGAGTGTGTTACCGAGGTTGTAATGGCTGCGCGCCTGAAGGCTCGGATCCGGTGACAGCAACGCCTGGCTGAAGGACTGCATCGCCTTCGCGTAGTCCTTCATCTTGTAAGCCGCCGCGCCTGCATCGAATTGAATTTTATCGGTCGCGCGACTCTCCGGATGCGCTTCCAATGTTTGGCGCAGCTGCTCGTATGCTTCGCCGTAACGTTCCGCGCGATACGCATCGAGACCAGGCGCAGCGGCGTGGACGCTGCTCGCGCCCAGAAACAACGATGCGGCTCCAGATAGGGCTCGCGTTGTCATCTCTCGCTTCTTTTGCGGCCGACGCGCCGCCGACTTCCGTTCACTGATCAACACTGAAGCGACCAATGCCAGCATCGCTGCGCCGAGCGGCCATTGATACCGTTCAATCGGTTTCCGAGACGTTCGGGCGTCAATCTCGGCTGCCTGCATTCTGCTCAGCGCGTCGGCATACAATTGTCGCATCGTAGACGGGCCATTGCCGAGTGGCAGAAAGATTCCGCCAGTGGCCTCCGCGATCTCACGCAGTCGCTTTTCGTCCAGCTTGGACTTCACCACCTGCCCGTTCGCGTCCTTCACGAAAGCCGTGCCGCCGCTCGGTGAGCCCAATGGAATCAACGAGCCTTCAGGCGTGCCGACGCCGATCGTAAATATCCGCACACCGGCATCCGCAGCAGTCTTCGCGATCTTTACTGACTCGCCCGCCAGCTCTTCGCCATCAGTAAAAATGATCAGCGCGCGATTCCCCAGCGCGGATTTGCCGAATGTCTTCACCGCGAGGTTGATCGCCTCAGAAATGTTTGTGCCGCCCTCGGGAATG
>JACDHZ010000200.1 GCA_013820755.1 Chthoniobacterales bacterium | reverse complement strand
TGCCTCAATCTGATCGTCTATTGACCCCGAGTACAGCGTCGATGCCAGTTCCCCGAGCCGTTCAGGGTCGATGGTGGAGAAGGGAGGTGTAGCGTCGTCTTCTCCCGCTGCCGTCTCGAATGTGGCCAGTGCTCTATCTGGCTTCAGCGAACCCTCTGTGGAATCCGCAACAACGAAGCCGCCGTCCTCTTGGATCGCACCGGCTTTGAGGTTGGAAGGTACGAGAGACGAAACCGGTGCGGTGCTCGAGGGCCCGTTGCTGATTCCATCTGGAGTCGCCGGGATCAGAGCCTGCCACGCCAAAAATAATGCTCCGATGATGGCGCACAGGCAAATCACGCGCCTGCCAACCTTTATTGCAGCGGCGAGCTGGTGTCCAAGTGGCAACCGTTTCATCTTGGTTCCGAATAGCAGCTGATGCGACGATCAGAAATGGATGAAGTAGTTGGGGTACGACGACGTCCCGCGCTTCAACGTCCGCGTGTTGAAGTTGCGGTTCCAGCTCCAGTTGTACTCAGATATGGTGACGTTGCCGTAGGAATCAACCGCGTCGACGTAGGCCACATGCCCGAACGACCACCAAGCGACATCACCTTGCCGCGGATAAGTGCCATACGGCGTCCCCGTGGCCTTGGCGGCGCTGAGCCAATTGCCCGCACTGCCCCAATTGGTGCTCTTGTAATTCCAGCGGAACGGCACGCCTCGCTCGTTCAGCTTGTCCGCGGAGTAACTTGTGCATTCACACTGCCACATGCCCCACCGGTCGTTGATTTGTTTGCCTCCGTTAGGAGACGGACAAACGCCCTGGTAGTCGTAACTGTTCCATGCCAGCGCGTCGGGTCCGGTCGCGACCATTCCAGAGAAAATGGCTAAAGCCGCTACAGTCGAGCGAAGACCTTTTCTTCGCCATGCCGTAATTGATCGAACGCTTGCGCCGGTCCAGCGTCCGTCCCTGTTGCAGGTGAGGCTCAAACGTTGGAACGCATTATGAGAAAAGCTATGGAATAACATGATTGGAGCATCTAATCGGAATGCGTTTGGACGGTCCAGCAAAAAGCAAAAATTCTGCCATCGAAGAATAAAATAGTGGATCGAGACCTCACCGGGGAAGACGAATGGGCCGACGGCGGGTGCAGACGCTCCGTTCATACCGGCGCCAATCCTGCTGCTTCAGTTCCCTATCAATGGGGGCACAGCCAGAAAGAGGTTTGCGTCCGAAGGATACCGTCTGCGCAGGGCCACGGAACAGCAAAAAATGTTTGCGACGATAAAGCCGCTATGATCATCTCATATCAAAACGCCGAAATTTTCGTGTTGGCGCTGAGTTACACGCTTGGTGGTGTGAAGCGATCGTTAGAGGAGCTGCACAGTGAAAACTTGCTCGTCGGCGCGGTCGAGACACTCAGCCAGGTGGGCTATCGCTGTTCCTACGGGCTCGAGGTGGACGAAACACTGCTCGATCTCGCTGCCGGCTCCGCGGCGCAAGCGTTGCGTCAATCTCAAGTAAAACCGCAGACGTTGTTCTTCCAGCACGGGATCCTCGACAGCATGGTTGTGCCTTGGGATTCACGAGAGCCGGACGCGGCGACGCGCAATGGATATTTCGCTCCCTCATTGATGAACGCCATCAATCTAGGCGATGTTCCGTACTTCACTTCGTTCGCAAGCGGCTGCGCTGGATTACGTTCCTTCTAGCTGCCGCATGTGCTCTTCTAGTCTGTTCGCCGGAGGCCGATCCCGCGTTGTGCGTGATGGGCGATAGCAAGCCTCCGGAGGCGAAGTTCGACCTCTTCAGGGAGCGAATCCTGGGTTCAGATCACAGTTCGGCGTTTGTGCTGAACCATGAACCGATCGGCTTTCAGGTGCTGGGGATTAACTGCTACTCGACCCCGCGCGACACCGTCTCTCTCTTGGAGGTGGTAAAACGGACGGTCGAGATGACGAAACGTCTCGCCGCGTCCGTCGGCGTAGACCTTTCCCGCCCGGACCTCCTTATTCATTATCCGAACGTTTTCCCCGACACCTGGGCAATGGTGACCCGGTCGCTGCGCCTATCGCCAAGCCAACAGGTTCTCATCGACCTGCCGGAGCGGGCGCATTGCGGTGCTTCGGACGCGGTCATCTCGCTCTCAAGGGCGCACCGCGGTGAGGAGGGTCGCTTTCACGTGGTGATCACGTACGGTGCCGGACTCCACCTTGCGATATCGATCCTGAAAGAAAAGCAAAGGTCGAGCGAAGCGATTTGAGGCCCCCGAATCGGGAGCGGACGAGCGCCGCGTGTTCGATTGACGTGATCTACGTCCAGGGAGCAATCCACATCGCGACGAGGCCTCGCTTCGGATTCGTAATCAGCCGGTAGCTGAGCCTGGTTCCCGCACTGCTTACAGAAGTAGAATTCCGCGACTCGCTATTGCGCCACTGGGACGCCCTTAAATGTCGATGTGGACATGCTGCCTGTCGTCTCATAGAGCACCCCATCGACCTGACCGGCGACACCCGCGGTCCTTCTCACTGGCAGCCGCGTGAGCTCAGTCCAGCTGTTCGTCGCCGGATTGTACGCCGTCACATTGGCGAGGGTGGCGCTGCTGTGCGCAGATTCGCCGCCGACGACAATAATCCGTCCGCCCATCACGAACGTTGAAGCGGTGTGGTGTGAACGTACCTGCGGGAGGCTGGCCACAGCCGTCCATGTGTTTGTCGTCGGATTATACGCGTCGACGTTGTTGCGGTAGATGGCAGCGGCGTCCTGGCCGCTTTGGCCTCCCACAGCATACATTTTGCCGTTGAACACCGCACCACCAAGATGATTCCGTGGCGTGGGCATCGGCGTTAAGATCGTCCAAGCGGTGCCGGTGTCGATGTTCAGCGCCCAGTGCGTGCCCGAATCGACGCGGTTTCGGTCTGAGCCGCCGAAGTAGTGCAGGATCCGATCGAGTCGCACCAGCACGCCGCCAGCACGTGCTGCCGGCAGTGGCGGCATGGAAGCGTAGGTGTTCGTGCTCGTGTTGTATTTCCATACCGCGGTGGTCGAGAAATTCTGACCTGTCCCATCGGATTGAGCGGGATAGCCCCCCGCCAGGTAGATATTGGCACCATCCTCCGCGACTCCCACATGGGAGAGCCCTCTCGGCAGATTCGCAATCCGGGTCCACGTGTTTGTCGCTGGATCGTATGCGTCTGCACGCCGAGTGGGGGTGAAGTAAGGGTCCCCATAATAGCCGCCGAACAGATAAAGCTTGCCGTTCGCGAACGTGCCGAAGGCCTCCGAGCGTTTGAGTGGCGCTGCCGCGGCGCTGCTCCATGCGATCGAAGTAAACAGTCTAGCAGCGCTCGTGCGCGCTCCCGTGGAGGCATTTGCTGACGTATCTACCGTGACCACCATGTAATACGAGGTGACTGCGGGCTGCGCCGTCGTATCAAAGTACGCTGACGTGGTCAGAAGCAACACCGTTTAGGCTCGACCACGGTCCCGTAGAGCTCGTCGAGCGGTAAACATTGTACCCGGCGAGATCGGCTTCGGTGCTGTCATCCCAGTCGAGAGCGATGGCTGCCGTGGAGGCAGTCGCCGTGAGTCCTGTTGGAGCATTCGGGGCGGTCGTATCGCTGGTTGCTTGTTCCCCCGTTCCCGCGGCACTCAAGAGCGACACTGTAAACGCCGTAACAGTAACGAACGTCATCCGCGATACCGTCGAAGCCCGGCACAACCTTCTACAGAGCGTTGATAGCTGCAGGCCGCGTGGACTAAACCTTCGGCACAGATGCTTGTTCGTACTCATTAAATATCGAGGTTAGTTCATTGAACATTTGTTGGGTAGGAAAGTTTCGCGGCTGGCTCGCGTTCCGCGAATTGCTTGCACGACACTTCGTGAGAAAACGGCCGCCGAGCAGTGCGCGAAGATTTCCTCCTCGAACCAGGCCCACGCTCCGCGTCGTTTAAATCAGGTGCGCGAGTGACGATGATTGTTTAGCGTCCGCCCGATGTTCACGCCGCGTTACGTCAAACACAGCAAGCTGCTGGTTCGCCACGCAGAGAAGTATCTGCGTTACAAACGAGACCTCCTCTCGGATGACGCCCGCGAAGAGATTCGCGCCTCGGTAAAATCACTCAGCAGCGCATTACGCGAGAAGAACGGGGAGCGGATCCGGTCAGACGCCGAAGCGCTCGATGCGAAATTGCACAAGCTGACGCCCGTCACGTGGGAAGCTCATTGGCGAGAGAATTGCGAGGTGATCCTCGTCGCGATCATCGTCGCGATCGGCATCCGTTCCTATTTCCTGCAGCCGTTCAAAATACCGACGGGTTCGATGCAGCCGACGCTTAACGGGATCATCGGGCGTCCGATGACCGATCTGCCACCTTCGTTGCCGCGACGAGTCGCGGAGTTCTTCGTTCTCGGCCGCAATTACATCAACGTGGTTTCGAACGAGGATGACAGAATCGTGCAAATCGTGCCGCAGAAATTCGGGTTCTTCTTCACATTCTCACGTCTCATCTGCACAAAGCAGCGGTTTCTCGTTTATGCCTCACCCGACACGTTGAGACAGGATTTCAAAGTCAGCGTTGGCAATAGCTATGCGAAAGGCGCTGTGATCGCACGGGGTGCGATCGATACCGGCGACCAAGTCTTCGTCGATAAATGCAGCTACAACTTCGTGAAGCCGCATCGCGGCGATGTATTCGTATTCCGGACCGATAACATCCCACTCATTCCGGCAGACCCCGAGACCGGCGCGCCTTTCTTCATTAAGCGCCTGGCGGGCGAGCCTACCGACACTCTGCGAATTGATCCACCGCAGCTGTTCATAAATCAAAAAGTCGCCGACGGACGCGGATTCGCGCGCGTGATGGCGGCGCAGGATGGTTACCGCGGATACGCTCCCGGGCGCGATTATCTGAATGATG
>JACDHZ010000068.1 GCA_013820755.1 Chthoniobacterales bacterium | reverse complement strand
GCACTGTCTGCAGCGACGCTATCCCCGGTTCTGCTGCCGGATCAGTGACCATGGGAACAGACGTCCTCCTAAAGCAGTCGAATGCGGAGAGCGCGCGGAGTTTGCCATTCGGCTGATGCGCAGCCAGATCTGAGCCGAGAAGCACGCCTTCGTGAAGCAGCGCCCGCACGCGGCCTTCGTCCAGTGGCCCACGTTGAACGGCGTTCAGATAAACATAAAACTGCATGATCGTGCACCGGAAGCGCGGCTGATGTTACTCACTCGTCCGCAGACGCACAAACCCGCTGATCAGACGTCTTTACTCTTTGCAACGTACGCCTCGATGGCTTCGCGCGTGACCGTGTGTAGCGCGCCGCATCGCGGGCAACTCACGCGAATCAGGTCCTCTTCACCGAAGAGTCCGGCCGGGTCTGTTTGCATGATCGGCCCGAGTATCGAGAACATCCGCTCCTGCGAACAGCCGCACCCCCAGCGATACGAGCGCTGCTCGAGAAGGCTCAACGTCTCTGCGTCGTCCAGCGTGCGAACGCCTTCGTCGTCCAGTTCGTGGAACCATGCCAGGTCACAACCAGGCTGTGCGGAAATCATAATGAACTCCTCAGGTCCATATCGGAAGTACCGCGCTGGGCGCTGCTCACTTTGCGCATAATATTGCTCAACGATTGTGAACGGATCAGAGGCGGTGAATTCGATCGTGCTACGGCGGGAATCGCTTCGTTCGCGTACGAGATCAGCGCAAAACAGATTCCGACCATCCGCTTTCACATTGTCCGTGAACATCTGACCAACCACGATTCCACGTCGATTATCGCCGGTGACAAAAAGATTCAGCAGGGGATCGTGAAAATGAATCGTCCAAGCCCACGCTTCATTCCATGGCCGTGAGGCGCAGTGGAGTGTGAGCGCGGCCAGGGATTCCTTGAGCATACCATCGAACTTGGGAGCGTGGTGATACCCGTATTGACCCTGGTGCAGGTAGTAGTCGACGTAAAGAGAGCCAAAGTCCGCACGCGCCAGCAGCGCATTACGTCCGCGGATGAAGTAAGTCCGCACCGCGAGGTCCTCGAGAGTCTGCGAATCTTCGGTGTTCATCGTATGAAACAATAATGCAGACAGCTCCAAGTTTCCGGCGCTTTCCACCCGGTGGTGTTCGTCCGCCGCGGCGGAACTAATTCTCGTCACCAGACGTTGAACTCGACGAAGCGTTGTCCCAAGCGCGAGCCGCTGAGTGCTCCACTATCTGCGGACGCTGTTGGAGACACACCTAAGACAGGTCTCGGCGTTTCTTCGCCAGCCGAGTCCGTTCTGCAACCACGATGAGCCGGGCTAGGGCGGAGATGGTGGGCAGTGAGGGGATCGAACCCCCGACCAACACGGTGTAAACGTGCCGCTCTACCGCTGAGCTAACTGCCCGAAAGTATCAAACTGAAAATTATGATGGTAGCACCCAAAACGTAAAGAATAGCTACCGCTAACCCGCCCCGCATTGTTAATCCCAGATCAATGCGCCGAGTATCACGTTTCCATCCGGATGGCTTTCGGCGGCCATTTGTTCAGCCCGCCTGTCACACTTGCAACTTCGGCAACGGTGAGTCTCGTCCTGTGAGATCGCGACCGTCAATGTTTATTATAGACGCTCCCTACCAATTTGAACCAGCAAAGTGGGGCATTTACCACGAACAGTCGTCGCCGCTCACGCCGCGGGTGTGAAACTCTGCTCGACCCGTTGACGTTGAAATCACGTGAGATCTCATCATCAGGAGATCGAGTGGCAGCCGGAGTTGCGGAACACGCCCGCAAAACGGGCACGCCCTCGCGGTCAAATGAACTGCGCCAGCGACATTCTTCCCGCGCAGGCGCGGCAATCGTCGCGGCGCTGCTGAATCGATCAGGAATTTTTTGCGCCAGGTCAGGCAGCGATGCGGAGAGTCGCGTTCCCACACAGAGCGCGCGATTCCTCGTGAATGGGGGAAATAACCGTAAACGCTTCACGCCGCGCTCATCAAAGCATATGGGTTTCTTCATCCCACGCCCCGCCTCAACACACGAAAACACTCAGCATCATCACTGCATCCGCACTGGTTGCAGCGCCGGCATTCGCGCGGCTCGGCGAGACCGAACCGCAGATCGAGAAGCGGTATGGGAAACCGGTCAAACTTCGTCGATGCCCGCCGGCGGACTGACGCGCGGATACAGCCCGGCTGGTTTCGGGGTGATCGTGACGTTCATTGGTCGCGTCAGCAGAAGCGAGAGTTTCCGAAAGACCGAATCGTCACGGGAATTCACGGATGCAGAACTCAAACTGCTGTTGTCGCGCAACGCTGCCGGCACATGTGGTCTGTCACCCGCAGCAGCGACATCTCGCCGCCGTTCGTATGGGAATGTTCCGATGGCTCGACTGGGGCGTTTCATGACACGCGCGCCATACCTGATGATCACGACGAAAAATTCCTGAACGAATCGGATGCGGCACGGACGGAGGAGACGGCCAAGAAGCTCGAAGGATCCTGAGGAGTTCTTAGATGTATTCCTCGACGATGATGACGCCAGCTTTGCCACCTTTTGCGCAGTGATCGCAAACGAAGTTGGTGCCTCGGGCTATTGCCGGTGTTTACCGATATCCATTTAATACTGCTGTTAATCTGCGGCGAGATTGTCAGACGACGTGGCTTACACCCGGTTTTGAGCGCATTTCACCAACAAAAACGGCGTTGCCGCTAAGGAAGAATCGAATTGGGCGAAACACGGCGAAAGCACGATGTAAACGTGCGGCTCTACCGCTGAGCTGACTGTCCTAAGTCGCGCTACTATAGGTAAAATGATCTTCTTCTGCGAAACTATTTTCAATTGTTTGAGCTATAGCTTTTAGAACTGTGTTGCACTTATGTGCGCTTAGGTTATGGAGGGTCGCATGGACCTATCACTAGAGAAATTAAAGGAGGCCGTCTCGATCCGCGAACAAATCCAGTCGCTGGAAAATCGACTCAGCTCGCTGTTCGGAGGTGGACGCAGCGGGAGCACAGGAGGTAGCACCAGCACCGCAAGCGGCTCCTCCTCATCGGCAGCAACTAAGACGAGCAGGAAACGCCGCCCAATGTCTGCTGCGACACGCGCAAAACTGGCGGTAGCAGCGCGTGCTCGTTGGGCGCGCACCAACCGCGCGTCGTCTGCACCGGCCAGGTCGGGCAGCACAGAAACGAAATCCAGCACGTCGACTAAGTCTTCGAGCTCGAAGAAGCGCGGCGGCGGCATCACTCCCGAGGGCAGGAGACGCCTTTCCGAGATGATGAGGGCCCGGTGGGCTGCGCGTCGAAAGAAGGCTTAGTTAGCTGACGGATCGCGACAAGCTGCGTCGAACGAGCAGCTTGTTAGCGATTCACCATCTGCATCATTTCTGCCGGATCACGGGCTCCGCAGAAAGCGTTTCTTGCGCAGCCGCATCTATTCGAAGCAAATCAGCATTCGTTAGCTCGCTGTCGAGCGCGCCTGCGTTTTCCTGCAAGTATTCCGGACGCTTCGTGCCAGGAATTGGCACAAATGTCGTCTCACTGAGCCAACACCCAGGCAAGCGCAAGTGTCATGAAGTCGCGCGTTTATGTGCCAACGCTATGCTTGTTGTCCCGACAATTGCAGTGTGCACACCCGGCATGGTCAGTGTGAATTGCAGCGCGCGTGACCTATCGATTGATCGAGCGGACGTGAGCGGATGGACTCGTACTAGAGTTTTTCAGAGCCGATCCCAGTAAGTGTGCTGACAGGAATTAATTGGCTTGTGCCCGGAGCACGACGCCTCCTTGGCTTCGTCCGTTTGCCTGCTCACGCGCGAGCGGCACGGTCACGTCTATGGCTTGTTGATCGGCGGTGTTGATGGAGGGTTTGCAGCGCGGCGAACGCACCGGACTCTACCGCAAACTTGGCCGCTCGACCGTCTCCGCTGTATCCTGTGAATCGCGTGTAGCGCCGTTCACGTGCCATGTGTAACGCTGTTATCGTAAGCACCTCTCTGAGCAACTGTGGAGCTGAACCAAGTCCAAGCGATCTGTTTTCAGCCGGCGCAGCCTGCGTTGGATACTAATCAGGATCGAATCAGTAGACCAATCTTCGCTTCCTGTGCTTCGTGGGTGTCCTACCTTCCCCAAAATAGATAGAACTCACTTGCGGTGATGCAAATCGTGCTCCCGATGAGTTCCTCACTGTTTTCCTAACATTCGGCCGTATCGACGACACCAAGCCCCGAATCGAGCGCGCCGTTTAGGAGCCTCTCCACTGTCTCAGGTGTGGCACCTCGTAGCGAATCTCTGCCCCGCCGAACCTCGAGACGCAGACGTGCATTCCCGTCTCGCCAGGCTGCCGCTCTCCATTGCAGATTAGAATTGGGTTAAGAGCTCGTCACATCCCAGCGAACAACTGGCTCTCTGGAAGCTCGGCGCATAACCTCGGCAGACGAAACCCCGGCGGCCGCTAGAACACCAACCGTGTGCAACCAGTTCCGTCATCGATTGTGCCGATAGCTTTTCCCCTGAGCCGCTCACCGATCTTCGCTGCGTCCTTACGAGAAACGATGGCAACCATGCCGATCCCCATGTTGAACACCTGATACATCTCTTGCGAAGGAACGCGGCCGTTCTCCTGTATAAGTCCGAAAATCGGTGGCACGCGCCAGCTCCTTGTGTCGATCACCGCATCGCAGTTCTTCGGCAGCACGCGCGGTAAGTTGTCAACCAAACCACCGCCGGTGATGTGCGCAAGACCATGAATCAAGCGATGTGGAACCGTGGCGAGCAGCGGTTGGTAATTCTTGTGCACGCGAAGCAACTCGCCGCCTAACGACTGCGTCAGGCCCACGACTTTTTCATCCAACCTCAGGCGCATCTTTTCGAGCAAAACTTTACGGGCAAGAGAGTAACCATTCGTATGTAGGCCGTTCGCGCGAAGACCCAGAACGACGTCGCCTGGTTTGATGTGGCTGCCGTCGATCATAGCTGCGCGGTCGACTACGCCGACAATGCACCCCGCCAGGTCGTACTCGCCAGTCCGGTACATTCCCGGCATCTGTGCGGTTTCGCCGCCGATCAACGCACAACCCGCCGCACGACATGCCTTCGCAAAGCCGCCAAGTATTTGATCGAACACTGGCGGCTCCAGTCGCTCCGCGCCGACGTAGTCGAGGAAGAAAAGCGGACGGGCACCCAGGACGGCAATGTCGTTTATGCAATGATTAACCAAGTCGGCACCGACGCTGCTGTGCCGGTTCATCGCGAAGGCAATCTTAAGCTTCGTGCCGACGCCGTCGACGCTTGCAACAAGTACAGGCTTTCGAATTCCCGAAAAGTTTGGAGCAAAGAGTCCGCCGAATCCGCCGATCTTACCGAGCACTTCCGGGCCATGCGTGCTCTTCACGCGCGTCTGTATACGCGTTTTAACGAGGTTCCCCAGGTCGACGTCAACGCCTGCCATGGCGTACGCTTTCCGGTTCCGTGGCGCAGCTATCACAGCTTGGAGCCGTGCTGATCCTACTGCAGATCAGCGAACAGGCTCGGATGAGCCTCATCCGCAGCGAGCGCTCGCGAGCGGCCCTCGCGTTTCTCCATGATGAACTTGTCCAGCTCAGGATCAACCGGCAGGGGATAGTTCCCCGTGAAGCATGCGAGACAGAAATGATTAACCGGTTTTCCGGTCGCACGCACCATTCTTTCGACGTCCAGATAGCCAAGGCTATCGACGTTCAAATACTCGCAGATGTCCTGCAGTGATAGCTGGTTTGCGATCAGTTTCTCCGGGTCGGGGAAGTCGATTCCGTAGTGACAGGCAAAGCGATGCGGCGGGCAACTGACGCGCATGTGGACTTCCTTCGCACCGGCTTCACGCAAATTGACCACGCGCGCGCGGGCGGTAGTGCCACGCACAATGGAGTCATCAACGACAACTACGCGCTTACCTTCCACCGCCTCCTTGATGAGATTCAGCTTCACGCGGACGTCAAAGTCACGGATCAACTGGCTCGGCTGCAGGAAAGTGCGTCCAATGTAGTGGTTGCGCACAAACGCGTGTTCAAAAGGAATGTTCAGCTCCTGCGCGAATCCCAACGCCGCGTAGTTGCCTGAATCCGGCACCGGCACGACTATGTCTGCCTCAACAGGATAACGTCGCGCAAGCTCGCGGCCCATTTCCGTGCGCACCTTGGCAACGTTGATTCCCCCGATGATGCTATCCGGCCGCGAAAAGTAGACGTATTCGAACATGCAAAACGCCGGCGACTCATCGCGAAACGGCCACTCCGAGCGAATGCCTTCATCGCTGATGATCACGACCTCGCCGGGCTCGATTTCGCGGATGAACTCCGCGTGTATAAGATCGAAGGCGCAGGTTTCCGACGCGAGGATGTAGGCACCATCGAGCTTTCCGAGCACCAGCGGACGAAAGCCGAATGGATCGCGCACTCCGATGATTTCGCGTTCGCTCATGATCGCGAGGCTGAACGCCCCTTCGAGCCGGCGCAGCACGCCTAGTGGGCTGGCGCCGTTTTGTAACGGTTGTGCGAGCAGATGCGGGATGATCTCGCTATCCGCAGTCGTTTGAAAAATTGAGCCTTTCCGCTCGAGTTCGTCGCGAAGAACCGCAGCGTTGATCAGGTTTCCGTTATGAGCGACCGCGATCTGACCGCGGAAACAATCCACGACGAACGGCTGCGCATTTTTCAGCGTGCTGGACCCGGTTGTGGAATAGCGCGTGTGACCAACCGCCCGCGTGCCTTTCAACGCTTCCAGCTCTTCTGCGCCGAATACCTGCGACACAAGACCCATGTCGCGGTGTAGCTGGAAGCTGGAGCCCTCGCCGTTCGTGGTGACAATCCCGGCACTTTCCTGCCCGCGATGTTGCAAAGCGAACAGCCCATAGTACGTCAGCACCGCCGCGTTCGGGTGACCGAATACCGCGAAAATGCCGCACTCGTGCTGCGGGAAAAGGGACTGCTCTGAGGAAGGCTCCACGTTTACAGCTTACTGCAAAAATCCGTGCTATCGAATCGGCGAGAGCCAGCGGCTACAATGTCGATCGTCTCGATTCGACCACTCTGCCGTCACGCGACTGCGCGCGCAATGGCGTTCCACCACCCCTCGTAAAGTTCATCGATCGACCAGCGAAGCTCCTCGCCTGCGGCGCGGATCGCGAGATCATTGGTGCAGACCGTTCCGAGCTCGAAATGAGGCACTTTCGTGGAGCGCAGTGACGCGAGCGCAGTCTCCAGGTTCTTTTTTGAAACCGAAATGACGACCCGCGACTGCGATTCTCCGAACAGCAGCTCATCGATGCGTGTACCTGAATTCGCCTCCGTCGGGAGATCCACAGTCGCGCCGAATCGCTCCTCCGGATTGAAGCAGCATTCCGCCAAAGCGACAGCGAGCCCGCCTTCAGCACAGTCGTGCGCGCTTCTTACAACGCCTGAGCGGATCAAGCTGCGTAGCACGGAGTGCACCGTCAGCTCGCGCCCAACGTCAAGGCGCGGCGGCAGCCCTTCTTTGCGCCCGTGACAAACCTTCAGGAAATGTGATGCGCCAAGCTCACGGCCCAGATCACCGATCAACAGAATCACATCGCCAAGTGCTTTGAAAAATTGGGTGGTGATGTATTCCTCACGTTCGATCAGGCCGACCATCGCCACTGTTGGCGTCGGGTCCACCACGCCGGCAGGGCTCTCATTATACAGAGAGACGTTGCCGCCGACCACGGGAGTATCGAACGCGCGGCACGCTTCCGCGATGCCTTCTACGCACTCGCGCAGCTGCCAAAAATTCGCCGGCTTGTACGGGTTGCCGAAGTTCAAATTGTCCGTGATGGCGAGAGGCACAGCACCTGAGCAGGCGAGATTACGCGCGGCTTCCGCAACGGCGATGCGACCGCCCTCGCGCGGATCGAGAGAGCAGTAGAGCGAGTTACAATCGTTCGTGGCGGCCAGGATTTTCTCCGCTTCGCGTACGCGGAACACGGCAGCATCAGATCCCGGGTGAACGACCGTGCCGGTACGCACCATGTGATCGTATTGACGATACACCCAGTTCTTTGATGCGATCGACGGGTCGCGAAGCAATGCTCGCAGCGCTTCGTGATTGTCGATGACAGGCACCGTCGTGATATCGAGCCTCTGTATTGGCGGCGGCGCTTCCGCATCGCGCGCGTACAATGGCGCTTCATCTGCCAGGGGCTTCGCGGGGATTTCAGCGGCGACGCTGCCGTTGTTCCGCACGCGCATCATCCCGTCATCAGTCACTCGCCCGATCTCAGCGCACGGCACGTCCCATTTCTCGAACGTGTCGCGGACGATCTGCTCCTGCCCCTGTTTGGCAATGATAAGCATCCGCTCCTGCGACTCGCTCAGCAGAATCTCGTACGGTGTCATGCCGCGCTCGCGTTTCGGCACTTTTGCGAGATCAATCTCCACGCCCGTCCCGCCGCGGCTCGCTGTCTCGCACGTTGAGCAAGTCAGGCCCGCCGCGCCCATATCCTGAATACCGGCCACGGCATCAGTCGCGAGTAGTTCCAGGCAGGCCTCTAGCAGCAGCTTCTCTTTGAATGGATCACCCACCTGCACCGCGGGACGATCTTCGCGCGACTCGTCCGTCAGTTCACGGGACGCGAACGCCGCACCCGCGAGGCCATCGCGCCCGGTCTCCGCACCAACGTAGAACACGGGGTTGCCGACACCACTGGCCGCGCCGCGTGCGAGTTGTTCATGACGCAGCACGCCGAGGCAAAACACATTCACGAGCGGATTGCCTTCGAAACTCTCGTCGAAGTAGATTTCGCCGCCAATCGTCGGAACGCCGATGCAGTTGCCGTAATGGGAGATTCCTGCCACAACGCCCTTGAACAGGCGGCGGTTCGTCTTCGCATTTGGGTAGTCACCGGTAATCGGGCCGAACCGCAGTGAATTCAGCAAGAACTCGGGCCGCGCGCCCATCGTGAAGATGTCGCGAATAATTCCGCCGACGCCTGTTGCCGCGCCTTGAAACGGCTCGATCGCACTCGGGTGATTGTGGCTTTCAATTTTGAATGCAACCGCCCAGCCGTCACCGATATCGACCACACCGGCGTTTTCTTCGCCCGCTTTGACAAGAATGTTTGGCCCAGTGGTGGGGAATTTCTTTAGCTCCCGTCGCGAGTTCTTATAGGAGCAATGCTCGCTCCACATTACGGAGAAAATTCCGAGCTCAGTGAAGTTCGGCTCCCGTCCAAGGATCTTCCTGATGCGCTCAAACTCTTCTGGCGTAAGGCCGTGCTTCGCCACCAACTCCGGATCGATTGCCGGTTCGAAAACTTGCGCCATCTGGAGCGCACGTTAGCGGATGCCACCTGCCGCTCAACCGGTGAATGCTCTCGGGACTCCATGGTAAAGCCTGGGATTGAGATTGCGCAGCCTGCTCTTCTGGAACCGCAGGATGCTCCGGCTGCGATCCCTCCGGTATGGTTGCATTCTGGTTGATGCCCGCCAGTGACGAGGCCGCGTTCTTCAATTCTCTGGTAGCCCGCGTGGCTGCGGAGCACGATGCACCGGTCTTCGAATCTCACCTGACGTTGTATGCAGGGCGGCTGCAGACGGAAAGAGCGGTGAAACTCCTGCATAGCATCGAATGTCCGCAGAGATATGATCTGCAGGTTGAACGCGTCGGTTCGTCCGACAAGTTCACCAAGACGCTTTTCGTTCAGTTTCGCGTCGCACCCGAATTGCAGCTGCTGAGCAAGTCGATTTCTGAGACCGTGAACAGCGAGCGCAGCTATGAGCTGAACCCGCACCTCAGCTTGCTTTACAAAGAGTTGCCACCGGAAAAGAAGGCTGAGCTCGTGGGGACAATCAGAATCCCTTTCCAACACATCACGTTTGATCGTCTGCAGGTGATTAGTGGCAACGATCAGACGGCGACGCGCAGCGATGTGGAATCATGGCGACCGTTCGCAGTGCGTGATCTCAAGCGGGCAAGCCAGAATTCCTGATGAAGACAAAGGTTTTCGGCGAACACGACGAGGCTACCATCAAGCAGATCGAAACGTGCGTCGCCGCTCGCGGCGAGCGTGGTGTTCTATGCGCTGACGGCCACAAAGGCTATGCGCAGCCCATCGGCGGGGTTGTTGCCTACAGAGATAAGATCTCACTATCGGGCGTCGGATTCGATATCGCCTGCGGCAACCTCGCGATTCTCACCGACGCACGACTGGAAAGGTCCGGCCAGCAATCGAAGCAATCATGGACGATGTGGTGCGAGACATCTCGTTCGGTGTCGGGCGGAGCAGCAAGACGCGCGTGGATCACGACGTGTTCGATGACGACGCTTGGAAATCGAAACCGCTGCGGGAGTTCAAAAAAATCGCATCGGATCAACTCGGCACGGTCGGAGGGGGCAACCACTACGTAGACATTTTCGCCGATGAGCAGGAGCGAATTTGGGTCGGCGTGCATTTCGGATCGCGAGGGCTCGGGCACAAGACGGCCACGCATTTCCTCCGCGCGGCCGGCGGTAAGGATGGCATGGATGTGCCTCCAACGGTTGTATCGGACTCCTCCGACCTTGGGCGCGATTACGTGGCCGCGATGACACTTGCAGGCCGCTATGCCTATGCAGGACGCGAAGCCGTAGCGCGGCACGTGGTGCGGGGGATTCTTGGCGCCCGCGGAATCGAAGAAGTACACAACCACCATAATTTCGCTTGGAAGGAGGAACATGATGGCGAACCTTTCTGGGTTATTCGGAAAGGCGCGACTCCAGCGTTTCCTGGGCAGCGCGGATTCATCGGCGGGAGCATGGGCGACGATGCGGTGATTGTTGAAGGCGTTGATTCGCCCGTCTCGCGAGAAGCGCTCTTTTCAACGGTGCATGGCGCCGGACGAATCATGTCTCGAACCGCCGCGAAGGGAAGATTCCAGAAGATCGACGGCAAACGCGTGCGGCAGGAGGGCCTCGTCAGACACGACGAGATGATGAGATGGATCGCTGATAAAGGCGTGGTGCTGCGCGGTGGCGATCTAGATGAAGCACCGCAGGCCTATCGCCGACTGCCGGACGTTCTGGCGGCGCATGCCGGCACGATTCGTATCCTGCACACGCTGCGGCCGATTGGCGTCGCGATGGCCGGCAAGGACATCGTCGATCCCTACAAAGATTAGCGGCTACGCTTTCCGTGTTCTGAAGCAACGGAACAGCAGGAAAGCCAATGTCGCGGCTGTAACAGCCGCGCAGAGTTTTGCGAACAACTCCCCGTGCTGCACATAAAACGTCGGGCGGTAGACGCGCGGCACTGAAACTTCGCCCGTGAGCACGCCTTCGGTGAACTGGTTTCCGTTTTCATCGAGCAGCATTTGCGTGATTCGCCCGTTTGGATTGATCAGACACGTCACACCCGTGTTCGCGGCGCGCACCATTGGCAGGCGCGTCTCCACACAGCGGAAAACTGCGTTCGCAAGATGCTGCTGCGAACCAGCGGAGCGGAGAAACCAACCGTCGTTTGTTACATTGGCGAGCAAGGTCGCACCACCGAGCACGAACTGCCGCGTCAACTCGCCAATCGTGTCCTCGAAACAGATGAGCGGTGCGATCCGCAGATCGCCGCGGGAGGTGGCGAAGACGGTGTGCTCCACCCCAAACCCGAAGTCGCTCGGGACCTGATTACCTACGATGCGTGCGAGCCCCGGGATCGTGCGGCGACCCGGGATATATTCGCCAAACGGCACGAGGTGCATCTTGCGATAGAGCTGCGTCCGTTGACCGCTCTCGGACACAAGAAGCGCGGCGTTGTAAGCGGCCTTCTCGTCTTCGTCGATTGCGCCTAGCAACAAATCGACCTTACCCGCCGCGGCGAAGTCC
The DNA here is from genome assembly GCA_013820755.1 of Chthoniobacterales bacterium. Taxonomy (GTDB): domain Bacteria; phylum Verrucomicrobiota; class Verrucomicrobiia; order Chthoniobacterales; family UBA10450; genus JACCTI01. The sequence goes on along the minus strand of JACDHZ010000068.1, from coordinate 1,634 downwards.
ATCACAAACGCGTAGCTCTCCTGGTTTGGTAACATCGGCTGCGGCATGGAACTCTCGGGCCAGATCAGCAAATCCGGCTGGGATCGGAGTCCGATCTGGCTCAGGCGCGTGAACTGATCGAACGTGACCTGCGCAAACTCCTCGTTGAACTTCTGCTCGCGGGGGATGTTTGGCTGTACCGCGGCGACGCGCACGGATACCGATTCCGATCGCTCCTGGACGGCGCGCACGCCATAGCCGATCACGCCCAGTATCGCAGCCATCGTAATCGTAAAGTCGTAATGCGGGCGTACGGGCTTCACCTTCGTCTCGATGGCGAACCGGCAGATCGTGGTCAACAGGATGACGTTCGTGAAAGCAATTAAAAAAGAGAGGCCGGGGACGCCGGTGAACTCAACGATCTGAATCAGTGCCCATTGCGCATGAAGGGCGTGACCGAGTGTATTCCAGCCCCAGCCGGAAAACACGATGCCGCGCAACAGCTCCACCGTTACCCAGCCGCTCGCGAGCAGTAGCGCCACACGAAGATTGCTGAGTGAACTCAGCCACGGTGAATTCTTCAAAGACGGAGCGATTGGCGCATCTACGAAATCAGGTATTCCATCCGTAGTCTTCGCGATCCCAACCGGCCGTGTCGTAAGCAGGGAACCTGCGGCCCGTTTTTGCTCGAGCCGCCGCGTCACGGCGTCAAGCCCCGTGACCTGCCTCTCGACAGCGCGGGGTTTGAGCCGGCCGCACAACCAGGCCCACGCCGCGAAATAATGCGCCATGTAAATCCCGACCAGAATCCAGCCCGGCACAGTGACAGTAGTAAGCCACGAAAACACCGCCCAGAAGAATGCTAGACCTGCGACGTAGCCGAGCAGCAGGTCACGCAACCACCCCCGTCCGTCAAACTTCGGTTCAGAAAACCATACCGCCGCAAGTAACGGTGTGAGCGCAATCCAGCAGAGCCACGCCTGGTCGAATGGCGCGAAACACGCCCGGTAAAGTAGGCCGCTCGTGATTGCCGCAAGCCACGGCCAGAGCCGTAGCGCTCTCCTCCACAAATTCACGCGTCGTGTTACCCGCGCCTGTCGCGTCGAGCGCGTCTCTCGCCCAGCCCGGTGCTCGGGTTGACAGCGCGTTGGGAGTCGCGGGAGTACGACGGATTCACGCGCAGCAAACTGCGGTCGCGGTCTTTCATGGTGCGGACGTTTACCTCGCTCGCGCGCATGTAGCCGACTATTCTTACCAGGGGTAATCTCGCCACCATTTAGCTCGATATCGCGCGACATGCTTTGACTCTCCGCGCCTAAGCGCCTGCTGTCGAGCCGACGCGCCGCGACGCGTCGTCCTGGAGCCAATTCCAGAGTCGCTCAAGCCGAGTGTCGACTTCGTTTTTCGCCTTCGCGAGTTCGCCGTCCGACAATTTGCCACCGCCTGCCGGACGGCGCTGCGCGAAGAGGTAATATTTGATCTTCGGTTCCGTGCCGGAGCCGCGGACCGCAATTCGCGTTTGATCCGCCAATTGGAAGATCAGCATCTTTTCTTTAGGAATCACGTCACCTTCGGCGTCATGATAAGTGTCTCGCTCGAAGTCCTTGACCGAGACGACGGCCGATCCAAGCATCTCCGCCGGCGCTCTCTCGAGG
>JACDHZ010000199.1 GCA_013820755.1 Chthoniobacterales bacterium | reverse complement strand
CTCGCCGTCGACCTCTAGCGCATTGGCACGGGCAGGGTCCGTGCTGAAGCGCTCGGGCTTATTTGAAGCGATGAAAGCTAGCCCGCCCGCGATCCATCGGGTACCGGAACCTCTGGTGTCGCTAAGAGGGGCACAATGCGATCCGAATACCCGATGTCGAGGAGCATGCCCTCAGAAATAAGACCTGCCATCTTGCGAGGCGCGAGATTGACCACGAAGAGAGCTTGCTTTCCCGCGAGCAGCGCAGGCTCCGGACGCTCCTTCTTGACTCCGGCTAGAATTGAACGCTCATGATCGCCGAAGCTCACGATGAGTTGCGCGAGTTTCTTCGATCCTGCGACATCGCAGACCTGACGGATAGTACCGACTCGTATGTCTAGCTTCTCGAGATCGGCTACGGCGACGGACGGTTTGATTGGCGCGGGTGTCATAAGCAGTCTCCCTCCGTCAATACAAGATGCACAAGTGTGCGTGAGCGCATGGCATAACGAAACCCAAGATCAGCAACTGCTGACCGGGGCGAGTGTGGCTGCAGGTCGAGTGTGGAAGTCAATGAAAACTAGAACGCGGAGCGGGCAACGGTTCGCTCGCATCCCTTGGTTTAGGCCTTTGCGTCACCAAAGGGAGGATACTTGTCGAACTTCGGTACGCTGGATCCATCTGGTCCCACGGCTGCGCCTCCCCGTCCACATATCCAGTTGGGGCCGGAAGCAACTCGGATCTCGCCTTCTGTTTCGGGCTCGGATTCGCGAATGTCCTGCGCGAAATGGCGCTGCCGCGAGCCGCGCTCGGCTGGTCGCTGTTTTCTTCAATGTGGGGGTCGAACTCGGCCAGGCCTACATTGTCCTCGCGGTCGCGCCGGCGCTCGTGCTGCTCTATCGGCGGAACGCGATCGAAGCGGAGCGTGTGCTCGCGGCCGCGGCGTTCTGCGTCGTCTTCGCGGGCACCTTCTGGTTTGCGCAGCGATTGCTCTGAAACCGATCGAGTAGACAGCGAACCGGCTGCGCAGAGCTATCATCAATTTGTTTGCGTGATTGCCTTGCGAATCGAAGCGAGCGGAGCGGTGTCGTCGAACTCGGTTTTGCCATCTTGTCGTTTGACGCCGAGTTCTTTCCATAACGCATCGAGATCGACCGGTGCTGGCGCCGATTTCATTTTCTTATAAAGATCGCTGAGAACGGGAACACCGACAGCGCGATCACCGATTTCGAGCGCGCGCGTCAATTCCCAATCCGACTGGATTGTGCCGCCCGCTTTTAAGATTGCGCGCAAGGCGTGCTCCAGGCCGTGCCGATTTCCGGTGCGCTTTCGGATCTCAACATCGGCAAGCAGACAAAACACCGCGCCGCCCCAATACGTGCGGCCCCATGTGGGAGTGAAATCCAAACCGCGATCAGCATTTTTTGGTAAACCTTGCGGAAGACCATCGACCAGATCACCCCACGCCTTTTCCGGCGTCAGGTCTCCCGCGCGCGCCCGCGCCACCGACTCTACATAGGTGGACAAGCCTTCCTCGATCCAATGATGGTGTTCGGCCACGGACGGGAAAGCGAGGTGCACCATTTCGTGGGTCATCATCCAGTCGCGCGCGAAATCGGCCGCGGTGTTGGATGGGCCGACGGCGATCTTAATCAGGCCGCCATTCCAACCGAACGTCTGGCCTGCGCGCACGCCGCGCCCATCGAAAAATCGCACGCGAATGAGAACGTGATCGGCCGGGAAGCGCTCGTAATAAACGGTTACCGCGTGAGCGGCCAGGCTCACCCAATCGAGCACCAGCTTGCGTTGCATCGCGCTGGGAGAAGAACTGAATGCAACCTCGATTTGGCCGCCGCCGATTTGCAATTGCGTCGCTTCCTGCGCGCTTATGTGCGAGGCAAACGCAAGCCCGCTCAAGGCGAGGAAGAGCGCTGCGCGCATTGAGAGCGGAAAGTCGGCCGCCTAAATCGCCGGAGCACGCAGGGCGGTTCCGTCAGAAATTTTTCGCAGGATCACGAGCACTTTGGCCGCGTTGAACCGGCAAGCCTGCATCAGACTGCGGGAGGTCGGGTGAGCCACCCGAAATTCATCCAGGCCGCGAACCAGGACTGAACTTTTTCCGCCATCACTTCCGGCGAATCGGACGAAAAGCTAAAAGCGATCTCGCACGCCTTGTCCAGAGGCGCGCCTTTGCGCAGGGCGCAGAGAAGCCGAAACGCTTCCGGGTCGAGCCGTTTGTAGTAAACGGAGAACTTGTGCCGATGCACCGCGAGGTAGATCGGCGAGCGACTCGGGCGCGCAGTCAGGCGGCGACGGCCGCGCGAGCGAACGCCGGAGACGGCGTTGCTGACGCTGCCGGTCTCAATCTCCGTGCGCCGCTTTAATTTGCCTAACAAGTGATCGATCGGGTGGTTCAGCTCGAGCAGAACGATGTAAGGTTGCAGCCCCAGCCGCAGCAATTCGGGCGGGATATTGCGCACCTTATTTGCCGGAAGCGGCGGCTTCTCCGCTTCATCGAACGCAACCGTGCGCGCCCATTCCACTCGCACCATGTCGAGCGCGAGCTCCGTCTGCGGCGCCGTCAAGTCGGGATGCGCGCGCAGAAATTCTTCCAGCCGGCGGCCCAGATCACGCAGCGTCCAGGATCGCGAGCCGCAGTGATCCAAGTAGGCCACGGCCAGTTTATCGAACTGGCGCTCGCCGAGGACCGCGCGCAGGCCACGAAAATCTTCCTCGAAATTCCCGAGCAAGCGCCACCAATATTGCTGGTTGTAAATTTGCAGCCGGTCGAAGGAATCGAGCCGGTCGTTAGGTCTGATGAATTGCGCGGCAACTTCCGAAGTTGCGCTGCCGTCCGTCCAGTTGCGCTGCATGCCATCATCGCGGGTGAGCGGACGCATGACGGCTCGCACCATTAACGCCTGCAAATCAACCAGACGGCTAGGCGGCGACGGCTTCATTGTTAGGCAGAAATCGCGCGGCTTTGAGCGCTTCGCGGTGCACATCCTGGAAGGAGGGAATGCGGTCGTCCCACTCGAGGAGCGTGGCGGTGCGGCCGGCGCGTTCGATGGCATGCGCGTAAAGTTTCCACACTGGATCGAGCACGGGATGATCGTGCGTATCCAAAATATATTTCTCGAATTTCGAATGACCGGCCACGTGAATTTGCGCCACGCGATCCGCCGGCACGGCATCCACATAAACCTGCGGATCGAAACCGTGATTTTTCGAGGAGACGTAAATATTGTTCACGTCGAGCAGAATCCCGCAGTCGGCGCGCTCGACCACTTCGTTAAGAAATTCCCATTCGCTCATCTCCGACATGTGGAACTCGGCGTAACTGCTCACATTCTCGACCGCGATCGGCACTTCGACGAAATCGCGCACCTCACGGATGTTTGCCGCCGTCGTTTCGACTGCTTCCCAAGTGTAAGGCATCGGCAGCAGATCGTGCGTGTAGCGGCCATCGACGCTCCCCCAGCAAAGGTGATCGGAAAGCCAGGGCGTGTGTGTGCGTTTGACCAGCTTCTTCAGTTTGCGCAAATGATCGCGATTCGGCCGGCTAGCGTTGCCGAAGTACATCGAAACGCCGTGCTGGACGACGCGATATTGCTCGAGAATTTGATCGAGCACATGGAGCGGTCGACCTGCGTCGACCATGTAATTTTCCGAGATGATCTCGAACCAATCGACCACCGGCTTCTTCTCCAGAATGTGCTGGTAATGCGGAATGCGGAGGCCGATGCCGATGCCGTAATCGGTGAAAGCGTTAAAGCGCGAGGAGGGCATGTCTAGTCAATGAGCAAGGTTTTTCTAGCCACGGATTAACACGGATGAAACACGGATTTAAGAATCCTGGGTTTCAGTCATCCGTGAAAATCGGTGTCAATCTGTGGCTAAATCAGTTTTCAGTTTCCTCCGCGTAGTCGAGCCTCAGCCTCGAAAAAAAGCTGAAGCCCGGCACGCAGGGATCAATTACTTATTTATGCCCTTTCTCGACTGGCTTGCCGTCTTTCACGGCACAGCCGCCCTTGCCTTTGCAAGAGTTCTTGCCGGCGCAACCGTTATCGCCGGTTTTGCAGCCGCCCTTGCCTTACACGAGTTCTTGCCCTTGCAATCGTGTGTTTCGCCCTTCTTCTCGTCCGCCATCGTGCCCGGGCTGGTGCTGATGTTTGACTTGCCGGACTGGCCGCTGGTCGCCGCGCTCAAGGTGGAGACAGCGCCGCCGGACATGATGCCGGCCACGGCTGCGCCCGCGAGGAGAGCTTTGGTGTTGTAGTAACGTTTCATTTATTTTTCTTTCTGTTGTTAGGCCGGCGCAACTACCAGGGATTTCTGGAGGCAGTCGGACCGTTCAGGTATTAAGACTCTCGCGCAGCGATCTTATTCCCGGCAACCTCAAATCCGATCTTTCCCTTGGCCGATCCGGAAATCGAAAATGTCCGGGCGGCTGTAGTGACCCGACACATCGAGCGTCATCTTCTCGCAATCGACCGCATTCAAATCGAGCTCGGCAATGATGATCGTTTCCTGCTCGAACACTGGCTCGACGACATACTTGCCACGGGGTCGCTCCGACCAGGTGGGATCGCATGCTAGAATTTTGCACGCTTCAGCCACGGTGAAAAAATCGCGGCGAAGCGAATCACGCGCCGCTGACCGGGCAGGAGGATGTTCGATCCAGCCGCGTAACTGCTCCCCGATGAAAGGACCTACGCTATGCAGCTCCTCGAGGCTGCGCGGTCCCGCCAGCAGATCGGAGGCTTCCTCCGGCCACAGAAACGCGGCGCGCGCCGCGCGTTTGAATGCTTTCTGTCAGAATCCGGTCTCAGATTCCGCTCGTGTTGCGAGCAGATCTGCGAGATCCCCCGTTCGAAATCTCGGCCACTACGTAGCGGTGTCACAATCGAGAGCATCGTTCAATGATGAACACTTCCCCGGTGATCCCG
>JACDHZ010000198.1 GCA_013820755.1 Chthoniobacterales bacterium | reverse complement strand
TCCATTGCACATTCATCCCCTACTGGTCGGACCGATTAAAGAAGCGCGCCAGCTATCCGCACGCGGCGGCGAGCTGTTTTGCGAGAACCGTGGCGATCGAGTTGGCATCGGGGGCCCTGCCGTGACTTACCTGGTCGGGGAGATCTACATCCCCCGCCGGTCTGCTGGCGCGGACCACGCGGCCGGAAAGAAAGCCACCGCCGCTGGGCATTTCGCTGTGCTGGAATCCGCTACGCATTAAGCGTTCTATGTTCAGGAAACACCGACGCCGTCTGCTGTCTACCCGACCGCTCACGTTGCGACTTCGCAGGTCGGGCCGTGGACGTTTCACTCACAACGGTCAGCGGACTCGATCAGCGGGTGCTTTGCCCACGCGGCGCGGCCAATTCGCCACTCGGCGCCGCTTGGTGCATCAACCGCTATGGGCGCCGCCCGATAGGAAAGAGCGGCCGGCTTTTAAGGCCTCTTATCCGTCGGAATGGCCTTCCACCGCTTCGAAGCCGTCGTGTAGCGTCAAAGCGGTAGAATACTCCCCGATAATGTTGTGGGTTCTATCGCGTTGAGTTTTGTGAAGAAAGACGTTGATGAGACGCCGCTTGATTTGGTCGGCGAGAAAGGTCGTCTAACGTTCCCCCCTCCCACTCGTGGACCACTCATCGCTTTCGCGATGCAGCGCGAGGACCCCATGCTGCTATCAGGTGCGAAGCGCATTTTGTGCATCGTCATCAACCGGACGCGGCCAATCGCCGACCCCCTCAGGCGACCAGAGGTTGGTACGTTGATACCTCGACGAGGTTGCCGTCTGGATCGCGGATATAAACCGATCTCAGCGACCCGAGAGCACCCCGTCGTTGTACTGGCCCCTCCTCGATCGCGACGCCAGCGAGCTGGAAACTTTTGATTACATCGGCGATCGGCTCTGCACTAATCAGGCAAATGTCAGCGGAACCCGGCATAGGGTGAGCCGCATGCGGCGTGATCGGATCATCGGCCGAATGCAGGTTAATTTTTTGATCGCCGAAACTGAGTGCCCGCCTTCGGTCCGCGAAAGTCACACAGCCCATGCCGAGAACATTGGTGTAGAACGCTACAGTCGTTTCGATGTCCCGCACCGTGAGGACCAGATGGTCTAAGCGTCGGATTTTCATTTCGAATGCCTCGGGCGCTATGACGTCCGCAAAATATCAACGTGCGCTGACGGCAAGCTTTAGCCCGAATCCTGCAAGCACGGTCCCCATCAGCCATCGCTGCGCGCGCTCCCAAAGGGGCCGCTGCATAAGCCACTGGCTCATTGAGCTCGCCGCACAAATTATCGAGAAATGAACGCAAAAACTGATGACGATCTGTGTGCAACCGAGCGTCAGTCCCTGTAGAAATATCGATCCACGTTCCGGATGCAGAAACTGGGTGGAAATTGACAACGAAAAACGGCCAGCTTTGGATTCAGAACGTTAGTGACAAAGCCCATTGCTAGCAGCTTCCGCCGCGATGCTGGCGGGAGTTTGCGGCTTCGAAAGATTGCCGGCGCACCCGGCCGAAGCGCCCGCCAAGCGAGCCAAAGGAGGTAGGTCGCGCCGCCGACCCTTAGCACATCGTAGGCATAAGGAATCGCGAGAAAGATCGTGGTGAGCCCAACCGTCGCGATCAGCATGTGGAACAGAAATCCTGCGGCGATACCAAGTAGCGATACGAAAGCGGCGCTCCTGCCTTGGGAGAGTGAGCGCGACACGAGGTAGATCATGTTTGGACCGGGGGTCAAAACAATGACGAGGACGGCCACCGCAAACAGCGTGAGCTCATGTGTAGACACGATCATCGTGGCGAACGGCAATAGGGGCATAGCCGAGGACTCTCGAACAGACCTGCGCGAAGTGGCAGGAACAGATCAAAACTATGTGTATCAGTACACTGAGCAGCGTCTCGCCTGCTTATCATTCCTCCAATACGATCTCCGCCTCCGCGTCCTGACCCGGCCCGTAACTCGGCGGAAAAAAACCCGTAGTTGTCGCGCCCGAACTTGCGACGACCGTGCTCGCGCAATGGACGGATGTGATCGCGTTAGTGTCGGGTGAACTTCTTTGTCAGATGCCGGTCGACCGATGCAGTGCCGCCTCCAAGCACGAAGACGACAGCGCAGAGTGCAACCGCGAGCAGATGATACTCGATCCCTTCTCCTGGCTGGGTGTGGAACCAATCCATGAAGAAGCCGTTTTCCAGGTGCCGAATTAGCGCCGCGACGACCATGTTGGTGCCAATGGCCGCGGCGCCGACGCGCGTGGCGAAGCCAGCGGCGAGCGCAATCGGTCCGATGGTCTCCGCGAGGATCGCAGCGAGCGCTAAGACCCACGGAATGCCGAGCGTGGCCGTGAAGAACTGCATCGTGCCTGAGAAGCCATAGCCGCCGAACCAGCCAGCCGTTTTCTGCAGACCGTGCGGGAGCATAACGATCGCGAGCACGAGCCTCGCGACGAGTGCAACGCTGCCGGATTGCGTCTGAACGAGAGCGATTGCCGCATCGCGCAGCATCGCGCAAATGGAAGGGGAAAGCGGTGAGCTACCGTCGGGTAGAAGCGTATGTGTAGACGTTCTTATGGGAGTCTCTCCTTGGCTCCGACCGTTCAGGCCGCCTTCCCGAGGGGATACCCGAGCGCCTGCCAGTCCGCTTTGCCGCCGACGTAAACGGCCACGTCGCGATAGCCGAGCTCCGTCAGTCGCTTCGCAGCAGTGTGCGAGTTGGCGCAGGTTTCGCTCGCGCAATAGACAACGATGGGCGTGCTGTGGTCCGGCACGAGCGACGGCGTCGTTTTGTCGAGCTCGTCCATCGGGAGATTGCGCGCGCCGGGAATGTGGCCTGCGCGGAAGTATTGTTCCGACAAAGCCTCGAGCACGGTGACGTTCGCACCAGAATCGAGCTGTTCCTTTAATTGCTGTCCGTTGATCGTTTTCATTTCAGTTCCTTTCGGTTGTTTGTTCTGAATTAGTTGCATCTGCAACTACATGAATAGAAGCGGATGATTGCATGCGCAACATTATAATTGCAGTTGCAACGACATTTTGTTGGCGGACGATTGGTGCGTGGCAGACGACCCGGATTACATCGACGCGTGGGGCTCGCTGCTTCGGATCGAAGCGGTCGTGGTGGCCGCAATTGAGCAGGAGCTAAAGCAACACGGCGAGATTTCGCTCACGTGGTATGACGTCCTGCTCGTGCTGGACAAGGCGCCCGAAAAACGAGGGCGGATGAGCGAGATCGCGGACCGAATTGTCCTCAGTCGCAGCGCTCTCACCCGCTCGATCGATCGTCTCGAAGCCGAAGGTTACTTGAAGCGCGAACGCTGCGGCCACGATGAGCGTGGGGCTTACGCCACCATGACGAAAAAGGGCGTGCGCGCTTTAGCCAAAGCCCGCCCGGTCTACTGGGCGGGGATCAAGAAGCATTTCGCCAGCAGCCTCACCCATGCGGAGATCTCCGAGCTCGAGCGCATCCTGCAGAAGGTGCTGACGGCCTTTGCAACGCGCAGCGATTCTCGTTGACGGTGTCTTCCGCGCCGTGCCGGGCGCATTTTACTCGGATTCTCCGAGTGACCGTGGATCGTTCGGAAATCAACGACGTGCGCTGACGGCGAGCTTTAGGCCCAACCCTGCAAGCACGGTTCCCATCAGCCATCTCTGTGCGCGCTCCCAAGTGGGCCGCTGCATTAGCCAGTCGCTGATTGAGCCCGCCGCACAGATGATCGAGAGATTGACGCAGAAGCGGATAACGATCTGTGTGCAGCCAAGGGTCAAACCCTGCAGGAATATCGATCCACGTTCCGGATGCAGAAACTGCGTGAAAATACAGGTAGAAAACCGCTAGCTTCGGATTAAGGACGTTGGTGACAAAGCCCATCGCGAGTAGCTTCTGCCGCGAAGCAGGCGCGAGGTCGCGACTCCGGAAGACTGCCGGCGCGCCGGGTCGAATCGCTTGCCAAGCGAGCCAAATTAGGTACGCCGCGCCCCCAAACCGGAGAACATCGTACGCATACGGAATCGCGAGAAAGATCGCGGTCACGCCAGCGGTCGCGATGAGCATGTGGAACAGAAACCCCGACGCGACACCAAGCAGCGACAGGAACGCTGCACTCCTGCCTTGGCACAATGATCGCGAGACGAGGTAGATCATATTTGGACCGGGCGTCAGGACCATCACCAGCGCGGCTGCTGCGAAAATTGCGAGGTCCTGTGCAGACACGATCATGATGGCGAATGGTAACGGCGGCATTGCCGTGCACTGTGCAACAAGCCGACCATTAGCGGCAGGAACAGATCGGAACTTTGTGCATGTGTACACCGTCCGTACCGTTCAGTTGTAGCCATGATCATTCCTCAAAAAACATTCTCCGCCGTGGTCGGTCAGTTTACCGGTCGGCTGGCGGGAATGAGCCATGCCGAACTGTGTGCTTCAAACCCAAGCCTCGGATAATACTCGACCGCGGTGGGTGCGGCCAAAAGGATCAGTTTGGCTCGTCCGCCAAGGCGAGATTGAGTCAGTCGAATCAATTCACGGCCGATGCCTTGCTTTTGATAACTCGCATCCACAGCCAAGTCCGACAAATAGCAGCAGTATTCGAAATCCGTCACAGAACGCGCCAACCCGACTAGTCTTTCACCAGCCCCACGCGGTGCACAGTAGGTTCCCGTGCAGGAGCATGGCCGCAATCGACTTCGCATCGTCAATGGGCCGTCGCTCGGCTAGTGTGGAGCGCCGCAGCAAATCGACGAATTGGCTATCAGTAATTGCCTGATCGTGTTCGTAACGGATCCTCATAGATGGCTAAGTCAGAGACGAAGGTGTGGCGTACGGAATGGTTGTGCTTTTTCGCTCGCGGAGCCGGCCATCCCCTTCGCGTTACGACGAACCAACCGACTGAGTGGTGAGTGGCACACACT
>JACDHZ010000067.1 GCA_013820755.1 Chthoniobacterales bacterium | reverse complement strand
CGACGTGCATCTTTCCGGCGTGGAACGCGGCCGCGGGGTTACCGGTGATGTCATGGTATTCTCCGTAATCCCACACCATTACCGTGCCCGCTCCGTAGTTACCCGCGGCTATGGTTCCTTCGAACCTTTCGTAATCGAGCGGGTGATCTTCCACGTGCATCGCAAGCCGCGCCTCACGAAGCTGCGTCGGGGGGCCTTTCGGCACGGCCCAGGAACGAAGCACACCCTGCATTTCCAGGCGCCAGTCGTAATGCAAATGGGTCGCAGCGTGTTTTTGAATCACGAACCGATGCGCTTTCCCGATCTCCGGTCCCTTCGCCAGATGCGGCGTCGGTTCTGCGGTCCGTGTGAAATCACGTTTCGCCACGTACTCGCGGAGGCTTTTGTCGCGGTTTTTCGGCCATGTCGATAGCTTCGGTGCCGGGCCTGATGCAAGAGCCTTCGTAAACTCCGCGGGCAAGCGTTGCCTCAAGGTCAGAACAGGAGCGAACAGGTCGCCGAGTTTCGCAATCCGCTTCACCGCCGCGCTCGGCGTGAAAGAGAGAGCCTTCTGGTCCTTGCGCTTTACTGCGCGCTTCAACTCGTCCCACGCAACCGGCACCGAGATAAATGGTTCGGCACCTTTCGCGCGCATTGAGTAAACGCAGACGGTCGTCTTGAAGTCGGAGTTCTGACTCCAGTCGATCAGCACCTTTCCGCCGCGGATGCTCTTCGCCATCTCCGACACAACACGCCCGGGCAATTGCCGAGCCAGCAACTCCGCGACTGTTTTCGCGAAAGGTTGCGTCACTTCGTACGTCAGACCGCGGTTCAACGGAACACTCAGATGCAGACCTTTCGATCCGGAAACTTTGACGAAGGATGTGAGATCCCACTTCTCGAGAAGCTTCTTCAACTCCAACGCGATTTCTGCGCAATCGAGCACATCGGCGGGTTCACCGGGATCGAGGTCGAAAACAATGGAGGTCGGCTGATGCAGGTCGGGCGCGCGCGAGAGAAGGACGTGCTTCTCTATGTCAGCCAGATTCGTTGCCCATATGAGCGTAGCGGGGTCGTTGCAGAGAACATAATTGATGTCTCCCCCACCCTCACTTCGCGGCACGCCGAAAGTCTCGACCCATTCAGGCTTGTGCTTCGGAGCGTTCTTCTCGTAGAAATGCTCTCCTGTTACTCCCTCGGGGTATCGTTTCAGAGTGAGTGGGCGATCCCGAAGATGCGGCAGGATCACATCCGCGACCGCGGTGTAAAACCCGATGACCTCCCCCTTTGTGAAGCCGGTCTCCGGGAAGAAGATCTTGTCGAGATTGGAGACGGTAAGTTCGCGGCCGCCGACTTCGATCTGTTGCTTTTTGGTCATCCCGCCTCAACGCCCTTTACGCATCTCGCAACAAAACAACTGATTGCTTGAAAGCTCGCTTCGTCGACATCCGCTTGTGTCTGACCTTGCGCGCGAAGGATCCTCTTCGTTACCTGCAAAGAATGGTCACCGCCTTCCACGACATGCAGTTCATTGATCGCCGTCATCTCGTTTCGCACCACTCGGAGCAACTCGAGTGGGCAAAGCGCATCGCGAGTTCCTTGCACAAACAGGATTGGCGTGGTGATTTCGCGCAGCACTTTATCCCGCAGCTTCGCTGGATCGCCACCGCCGCATAGCGGATATCCGAGGCAAACCAGCCCGTCCACTTTCTCTTCGAGGGAAACATGGCAGCCGATCCGCCCGCCCATGCTTTTGCCGATGAGAATGACAGGGCTTGCGTACAACGCACGCGCTTCTGCAAGCGCAATCCGATGAGCGGCTACAAGCTTCCCTAGCGGGTCAGGACGCGGCGATCCGCGAAGCATGTACTCGTAGTCGAATGTGCGAACCGTGCCGATCTTCTCCAGCAGGGCCGACCAATGGCGCATCCACGTGTGTGACGAAGGTGCTCCGGCACCTGGTGCAAAGACAAGAAGCGGTCTTCTCACGAGAGCAGGGGCGCAGCGTAACCCTTATATTCCTTTACGGGACGCGCAGTTCGACAGCAATCGCCGAGTGCGCGGTGTAGTGCTCACTGAACCCACGTCGTCAAACCCCGGGCAGCAAAAAGCCAAAGACTTCGAGCGGAACTCGCGGCCTTTGAAATCGCGAACGCGCACTGATTAACAACGACGCGGTTCACCACCTGCGTGCCCTCGCTCATATTATAATAGACCTGCACTCGCACACCCGGACGAACCATCGAAGCCTCGATCGTGCGACCGTCGCGGTCCAGATACTGGACAGTCTTGCCGAGGGCGTAGCTGATCGGACCGGTCACGCCAACGCGCCACACGACGATTGCCCTGCCGGCTCGAACGTTGACGCCGTCGTAGTTGTCGTGCTGGTGGTCGCTTTTTCCCTGCGGTGGTCTGCCCAAATGCGAGCGGAGCCAGCGCGAGGCAGCCAAGGGTCAGCGATGTCTTTTTCATGATCCGGGTTGGATCGCCCCCCGTGGGAGAGATTCATGCCGCGCCGCGGAATCCACCCGCGGTTGCTCTCCGTATTCGCTGCATGAGATCACGCCCGGGTGCTCCTTCGTTCACCTATTTTCCGAACCCTTATCACCTTTCACTCGTGCTTCGTTCGCTTCAGCGAAACGCCGCGGCGACAATTCGCGCCGTTTCCGCGATCGCCGCCTCGCGCTCAGCCACGGGAGCCTTCGATCCCGTGAAATAGATGCAAATAAGGATCGGCGCGCGATCCGGCGAACGGACGATCGCGACGTCGTTGATGCTGTTGTCTCCACCGCGACCCGTCTTGTCGCCGACGCGCCATTCCGACGGCACACCCGCCCGGATCAGCCGCGATCCCGTCGTGTTTCGGTCCAGCCAATCCTCCAGCTTCGCGCGCGACCCACTCGTTAGGGCATCGCCGAGCAGCAGCGCTTGCATGGTCGAAAGCATCGCTGCTGGAGAAGTCGTGTCGCGCGGATCGTCCGGCGCGACGTCGTTCAGCTCCGGTTCGTTCCGATCCAGCCGGGAAACCTTGTCACCTATGCTCGCGAAGTAACTCGTTAGGCCAGCTGGACCTCCGAGCGTCGCCAGCAGAAGGTTTGCCGCCGTGTTGTCGCTGTATCGGATCGCGGCGTCACAAAACGCCTCAAGGGTCATCCCTCCTTCGCGGAGGTGTTCCTTTGCCAGCGGCGCGTGCTCGAGCAGGTCGGCTTTGCCGTAAGAGATCACGCGAGCCAGGTCATCGGTCCCTTCATCGACGCGATGCAGCACCGCGGCGGTGAGCGGAAGCTTGAACGTGCTACACATCGGAAATCGCTCTTCCGCGCGGTGCTCGATTCGGCGCTTCGTCCCCGTATCCAGCGCTGCCACCCCCAGTCGTCCGCCTACCCGTTGTTCGATCGCCGCGATCCGTCCGGCGGGGACTTCGCCTGCCTTACGGCGATCATCCGCGAAGCAAAGCCCACAGCCGAGAAGCGAAACCGCGAGGAGAAGAAAATGAGGAGCACGTTGCATCGCGTACTCTTGCATTGGCGGAACGATCGCGCACCCGCCCTTGCTCCCTCGCGGCCCGTGCGGCACGCCGCGTCGCTGCTCAAAACAGAAAAGCCGCCGAGGCATTCGTGCGCCCCGGCGGCTTCTCGTTAATCTCTCAGCGTCTTATTTGTCGGCGCTAAACACTCGTCACTTTCCTTACCCCATCCCGAGGGAATCGAGCGTCGGCTGGTCGATCACCGCCGTCGCGGTGAGCCCCTGATTGGCCTGATACCCGGTGAGCGCCTCACGCGTTAACGGGCCGAGCAATCCATCCACCTCACCCTTGTAGTAGCCCATCTCCTGCAGCGTCGCCTGCACATTCGCAATCACGCGGTCCGGCGGCTCAGCACGCTGGCCCACATAGATCGGTGCGTCGTATGCATAATACTCCGCCTCAGGGCTGTAACCCCATGCCGGGAACCAGTAACCGTTGTTCCAGTAATAGTAACCGCCGCCGATCAGCTCCACGCGGCTGTACTGGGACCGATACCAACCCTCATCGTGCCGTTCCGGACGATACGAGCGGAACACTTCGTACTGCGGACCCTGCCAGCGATCGGCTCCTTGAATCCGATAGTTCTGTTGAAACGTGACCGGCGGAACCTGCTGCGGCCTCGGCTGCGCACGGAAGTTCGCATGCTGCTGCTTGATTTTTTGCACCTGTTGCGGATCGGGCTTCTTCTTGGCCCCCGCCACCTGGCGCTGCCCGTCAGGCTTGTCCGCGGGTGCCGCGGCTGCATTTGCCGCTGCCGGAGCAGTGGTCGTGGAAGTTTCTTGCTTGGCATTACCAGAAGGCGCCGGCTTACGCGACCTCGCAGACTCGCGCCCCTCGGTTGCAGCCGGCGAGTCCGTTGTCGCACCCTGCTGCTTCGCAGCCGACCCGTCCGGCTTCGCCACCTTCTGCCCTTGATTTGCTTCGGCTCCGCGCGACTTTTCCGCGTCCGCGCCCGGCTTTGCTTCGGCGGCGTGCGTTTTATCAGCAGCGCCCTTCTTCTTGTTTGGTGAAGGCTGTTCGTCTGGCTGTTGCGCCAGAGCGACCCCGGCAACCGCCAGGGAACAGCCGATCAATAAGCTTGTGATTTTTTTCATAGCAAGGGTTGGTCGTGCGACCCGCGCCATCTATTCAACCGCCCAGCCGATTTCGGCAAACCGGCAATTCGACGCGCGTGCTGACACGCAGCAGGGTCGCGAACACTGGCGTCCGGCGCGGCAGTAGGAGAATCAAATTCGCCTGCTGAACGCAATTTCTGAAATCAGGAACGCCAGCGCCACAATCGTCAGGTATTCGCCGCCGAACGCGACCACATCCGCGCTTCGTGGACTGCCGGACCAAGTTCGCGTCGCAGTCCAAGACCGGAACCATTTCCAACATCAACGCGCAGCGCTACTCGTCGTTCCGCCTCCCCGCTGCCGCCGCTGGAGGTGCAGAAGGAGATCGCGGCGGAGATCCAGCCCTACCAGAAAGCATAACGGCGCCGCGCCGTCCTCAACCACTACCGCCCCCACATCCCCATCCACCCCGACTGGCGGGTCGCGGGATTGGGCAAGGTCATCGAGAGCAAACCAAAGAACGGCTATTCCGGCAGCCCGTGGACTATGTCACGAACCTAAGAGTGCTGTCCTCGAGCGCGACCACTTTGGGGACGATGGATCTCTCGAAGTTCAACTATCTCGACGAAGCCATCCCGCTCGAGTCGCCTGCCGGTGCCGGCGCGGCGACATCTATCTGCAACGTGGCAACACCAAGGAACTCGTCGGCACCGCTGCGATCTTCGACACCGACGACGAGAACTACATCTATCGTGACTTGATGATTCGTATCCGCGCCGATCAGACCAAGATTCGGAGCCACTATCTGCTGACGGTTCTCCAAAGCGGCGCCGTTCGTGAGTTCGTGACTAGAAACGCCATTGGCGCTGCTGGCAGTATGCCAAAGATCAATCAAGGCATCGCGAAAGCATTCCCTTTCTCTCCCGCCCCTCGCCACGCAGCAAGCCATCGTGGCCGAGATCGAAGCCGAGCAAGCGCTGGTCGCCGCCAACCGCGAACTGTCATCCGCTTCGAGCGAAAGATCCAAGCCACCCTCGCCCGCATCTAGGGCGAAGAATCTTCCGCCGCCGCCGCCAGCAACATCGTTTACCTGTCCGGCGAAGAACCGGAGTTTCAAAAGCGGTGCGACGGACAACAGTGTCGCGCAGACCCGCTAAGGCAGACGCCGGGCATAACGGCGGCCGCGATATCCGCGCCGCTGCCGACTCCCTCGATTCACCCAGTTTCGGCACGAGTGACAAAGACCGTCTCGCCCGAGGCGAGCTCCTTGTGCAGACTGACGTCGTGAAATCTTATCTGCTGAAGCTGAACGAACGCGAGGAAGGTCCCTACCCAGATACGCAGATTGCGCAGATGTTTGCCGATCAGCGGATCGATCGCTACACGCCTTGCAGGCCGGACACCGGTGGAGACTGGCGCACGATCGACGATTACCTCCCCACTCTGAAATATGGAACGCAGCTGCCTCAGCCCGCCGCCCGACCCGCGTCCATGTCGCGGGGCGGCGGTCCGGCGGCTCCGCAGAAGATCGCGCTCGTAGACCTGGACATCCCTTTCGGGTCAATCCTGAAGATGATGTTCAAGTGGGCAGGAGCTGGGCTTATCGTCGGATTGTGCATCATGCCGATCGTTCTGCTGATCTGGTTTGTCATCGTCGTGGTGTTTGCGGGCGTGATCGGCGGCGCTTTCTCCGGGTCGCGGTAGCCTTGTCAGCTTGAATTGATTGCCACCTTTGGGCGGATGCTCTATGGGCGTTTGCGAGTACTTCGTCGGCGGCTGCCACGCCGCCGGTCCGACATTCCACGGCTGCAGGTGCGTGACAGAGACGTCGCACAAAGTGCCGTGCAGCCAGCGTAGTTTGCTGTTCCGAGTCGGGCGCATGGTCCGTCGAACGATAGAAGCCATGACACAATCACCGAGCACGCAAATCGGGTCGCTACAGCGGATGGGGCAACGTCGCGCCAAGGATCGTCACGAGCAGCAGCACGACAGGCACGAGCACGAGAAAGACGACGAAGGTGTAGCCCATGACGTCACGTGCGCGCAGCCCAAACAGGCCAAGGATCGGCAGCATCCAGAAGGGTTGCACCAGATTCGCGAGCGCTTCGCCCAAGTCGTAGGCCGCCACCACCCATCCCAGATGCACCTTGAGTTCGTGCGCGGCGGCCATGACGTAGGGCGCTTCGACGACCCATTTCGACCCGCCTGACGGAACGAACAC
The DNA here is from genome assembly GCA_013820755.1 of Chthoniobacterales bacterium. Lineage (GTDB taxonomy): Bacteria > Verrucomicrobiota > Verrucomicrobiia > Chthoniobacterales > UBA10450 > JACCTI01. The sequence continues at coordinate 6,752 of JACDHZ010000067.1, read as the reverse complement.
GCCGAGCACGGCGGAGTAGATCGCGACGATAGGCGGGAACGTCTGCGCATTCGAAATGCCGACGAAGGCGTGCGCGATCTGCTGGCTCAGGTGGGTGGAGATAATAATGCCCGCGATACCCGCATAGAATGGGAATTGAAGGATGACGCCCCACACCGCCGGCGTGGCGCTCTGCACCGCGTGCATGAGACGCGCGGGAGTTTTGTGCAGGAGGAAACCGAGGAGCAGGAAGGTCAGGTTGACGATGTTGAGGTTGATCGCGCTCAGCGGTTCGCTTGCCTGCATGAAGTATCGAACCAGATACGTGCCGCCGATGAGGACGATGAGCCAATTCAGGATTGGCGAATGCTCAAGCCACTGGCCCGGAGTGGGGCGCGCGACGTCGGCCGCCGGTTCGATCTCTGCCTTGCCGAGCTCGATGCCGAGATCGCGCGCCGTCTTGCCCCGTCCGGGTGGAGGCGTTACCAGCCACATCACGGCCGTCACGACAGCGATCTCAACAATGACTGAAACGACGCTTTGCCAAAGAAAAATCGTGTGGCGCAAGGGAATGATGCCGCCCGCGACCATCCCGTTGTTCGCAACGATGTCGCGGATCTGCGGCTGGAGCGCGCCGGGCGTTGCCATTTGCAGCGCAGCCGATCCGCTCAAGCCCTGCGCCCAGATGCTGCCCAGCCCGAGGAAGCTGGCGGCCGCAAGTGCGCGATAGTCAAGGCCCTCAACCCGGCGCGCGATTTCCTTCGCGAGCACGGCGCTGAAGATGAGGCTGAAGCCCCAGTTGAACCACGCGCTTGCCATCGCGAAGAACGCCACGAGTGCGACGGCGTTGCGCGGTGTCCTCGGCCACGCCGCGAGCGCGCCGATGACACGTCCCACGGGGTGCGACGTCGCGAGCACGTGCCCGGTGATGATGACCAGCGCCATCTGCAACGTGAATGGGATTAATTCCCAGAAGCCGCGGCCCCAGGCATCTATGACCTGTGCGGGGGTCGACGGCGTGAACAGGAATCCCGCGACGACGACGATGATTGTCGCGACCAGCGCGAATACGAAGGCATCCGGCACCCAGCGTTCCGTCCAATCGGTCAGAGAGAGCGCCATGCGCGCGAGGATGCCAGGCTCGTTTCGCGGGTTTGTGTTTCGCGCGGAACGCGGGTCGGAAGGCGTCATCAAGTCGGAAGCCTAGCAAAGCGAAGGCAGCAGCTAACTTCAAGCCGTAGAATGGCCGCACGCGCTGTTGGCGGCGATTAGCCGTACCAGCTGGGATTGCGAGCGCCGGGTTCTCGATGCTCATCGCTGTCGCGATAGCAGTTCAGTACGCCGCCAACTGTGAAAGCAGCATGCTTTCAATTAGAGAGCAGCGCTTACCCCCTGAAGGCGAGCGGTCTCCTCTGACCATTCATCCGCCGTATTGTGCGACGAAGTCGCGCTCCCCCTTACGGCCGCCGATGAGGCGGGCAATAGACCCGCCGAGGGATAACGCGGTGGTAGGCGAAAACCCGCACACGCGGCGCGTAGTATCCAAACGCCGGGTACACGACGACCGGAGGCGGAGGGGGAGGAGGAGCGTAGTAGACCCGCGGCGGCGGCGCGTAATTGTAGCTCGGCGCGGGAGCGCGCTCAGGTTCCACCATCTCAGTACCCGCATTTGCGCGCGCGAGACCGAACGCTAATACCGCGAAGCCAATTAAAGTAATTTTTTTCAACATGATCGATGCCCTCCTGTGTTGCTTCGGATTGAACCACTCACTTGCTGCGAAGTTGCTGAGCGTTTGTCGGGGACGAGGGCCATACGTCGCGGAGCTTGGCCGGCTCGAGGTGGGAGCGCAGGTTAATGGCTCGTCGTCACGTAGCTGGCGTTGCACGGCGGCAGCGACACTTTACCGCGCAGGCCGGTGCTGAACTCAGGAGGAAGGCGGCGCGGCGCGGCGCGCGAACTCCCGAATCGCACCCCAGACACGAAGTGGGTTCGTGTAGTGGACGCAATGAGGTTCATCCTCGATCACGAGCAAGTCGCCACGAGGAATGAGGCGCGTCAGCATCAGAGCAGCGGACTGAGGTACTGTCGGATCGTTCCCCCCGCGGATCACCAATGTTGGCGCGGTGACATGTGGCAATGAATGCTCGATGTGGTCGCGGAACATTTCTCTCGTAGTGCCGATGGCTCTGGAAAAACCTGCTCTCCAAAGGTCGACGGTCCAGTTCAGCCAAAGCCGAGATGGCTCCTGCAGCGCGTCCTGGATCAGTCTGAAGCTCTGTAAAGGAAGTGCGAACGCTTGCGGGTCGATTGTCGGCCCGATCAGAGACAGTGTGGCGACGCGTTCGCGGGCTTTGATCGCGACGTGCGCAGCAATTTCGCACCCTAACGAGTTAGCAACGAGGTGACACTGGTGGATACCCACATCAGACATCCACACAATGAGCCACTCGGCGAGTTCTCGAACGGAAAGCACCTCGGCAGGACCGTCGCTACGGCCGAATCCAGGAAGGTCGAGAGCGTGCACGTCGTACTCTCCCGCCATGCATTCGGCGAGCGGGATCATATAAAGACTGGAGATGACGAGCCCGTGAACAAGGACGAATGGAACACAACCGGCTGGCAACGTCCCGCTGCTTCTGCTGTGGAGAGTACGTCCATTTACACAGGTCCAGCGACTCTCCAAACGAGAGGGCACCGATACGCCGAAGTCCCGAAGGAATTCTGGAAACATCATTTCCTTGGTGCGCACGCCGCAAGGGGGTTGCGGTTCAAAATCGGCAGAAACAGCACCGCTTGTTGATGGAATTACAGGCTTAAGCCATTCACCGGAAATCGCGGATACTGCACCGGTGGGCCGATTCGGAGGGCAGCTGATTCGCGGAAGGTTGTCCACGGGAGATCGTGATTGCTACAAATCAGCTGTCGACTTTGCGGCGCATACTCCTACAAAGCGTTGGTATCCAAGTATCTACGGTAGTTCAGTTTCTAGCCCGGACGCGTCGGAGTTCTTCCCGGCAAATGAGCGTTTGCTTACGCGCTGTCAGTTCGGATCAGCGTTCTGGAGTTGCTTCTCCGACTCCTTTTCGCGGGTCTGCTTTCGCGCCAGAACATCATCAACCTGCTTCTGTAACTTTGTGCCATCATATCCAACAGCATCGGCCGCACGAAGAACCTTCGTTTGGGATTGTTCGCTTGGCGCAGGGCTGACGGTTGGTTGCTGCGATTGAGTTCTGTCACAACTGACTAGCACCAGCGGCAGATAACACACCAGCACAGCTTTTATCCGCATGTTGGTCTTACTTGGCCGCTATTGCGGCCTGCGGGCAACTGTTTTCAGTTGAGCTGCTCATCCTGCTTTTCATCGCACACCAATCGGCTTCGCTCGCGCTTGCGTCTTTGAAGGACGCAACACGCCGAAACTCAACCGCCAACAATAGGCTCGTAGTTGCACATCTAACTATTCAAAATGGGGGGATGCGCCGAAATGCTTTGCTCTCATTCGCGGTCGTGTTCCTTGCGTCCTGCGCCACGGAAACCTGGATACCTGTCAATGGCTACGTTGGCCGCGCTGCGGTCGCGAAGGGACATGTCGTCTTTCTCGCATCGCCTCCACAACGTCCGTACACGGTTATTGGCATCATCACGCCAGAAGCCGGAGAGTACGAAACAGAGGCAGAGGCGGTGGACGCCATGCGGAAGGAAGCTGCAAAGTACGGCGCCGATGCGATCTTTGTCGAGTCTCAGTCACCGGCCGGCGGATGGCATTTCGGATCAGGATGGAGCGGCATATCAGATGCGTCGTTCAGTGAAGTGCGCTTAAGAGGCAACGCGATAATCTGGAGCGGTTCTGCTACCCGCACCGGGAGTCGATCTCAAGTTCCCGTTACTTCGCCGAAGCCTCCTCGAACTCCTAAGACCGAGCCGGTTGCGACGATCAACTCTCCTGTGACACCGACGCTTAATTATCCGACGGCGAAGCCAGTTCCAGGAAAACCTGGCTACGTATACAGTATCGACCCGAAAGGCGGAATGATCGACGTGACGGGTTACAACTCCGGAGACAAGGCGAAGGATCCGTACAGCCACGAGATTTTCATCGTTCCTTGAAGGGCAGCGGCGCTAGCGCCGGACTTTCACTGCAACTTCTGCCGAAGTGTCGATATTGCTACGCTCTTGCTGAACGGCGTACGCTTGAGCAATGAATATCTTCACGCATCTGCTGCTGCGAATCCCAATGATTGGCGGCTCCGCTATTCATCAGCAGTACAGCGTCTGCTGATCCCGCGACCGAACAGGTGCCCGGGCGAATGAAAGCCGTCGCGCGAACACAGCGGACCAGAAGTGTTGAAGTCCGAAGACGTGCCTCGCCGGTAGACGAGAACGAGGGTGCTCGTGCGTGTATTCGCGACTGCTGTCAATCCAGCCGACCCGATCACACTGATCGCTGGGGGAAGCAGCCAAATGGACGCTGATCTTGGCGCTTAGGGCGCGCCACGTGTGGCGGTCAGCACAACCGTGACCTAGGCCCGTTTCGACTCTTCAGGACTAGTAGAGTGAGCACTTGCTAGGACCATTGCGTCCTGGAGCGCCATCGCCGGGAGTTTTCCTCGGATCCATTCGTCATGAACGGCCAGATAAAGCTTTCCGACGTGATCCAGCGACTCGGCCTTGCTATCGCCCCGCTCCTGCGAAGGCAGGGACCGTCTGCCATCTAATGCAGCAACGACCGCAGCTTGACTTCTAGTCTAGGTTCCTGCCACGATCAGCGGATGAAAACCCCCGTGTGTTTAGCGTTCACCTGCAGTGTGACATTGATTGCGTCGTCGTTGTTCGGTCAAGCCACTAATTCTTCCCCGTCACGTCCCGTTAGCCCGCCAGCAACGGGCAGCCAGCCGAGTGCCACCGACATGCAGCAGATGATGGCGCAAATGATGGAGCTTGCGAAACCCGGCGAGAATCACAAACATCTTGCGCAGCTCTCCGGCAACTGGACTTACACGGTAACGATGTGGATGGACCCGAGCGCTCCGCCCACTGAATCCAAAGGCACCTCAACACGAAAAGCGATTATGGATGGCCGCTTCTTTGTCGGCGACGCAAAAGGCTCATTTCAAATGCCCGGACCCGACGGTAAGATGAAGGACTTTGATTTCACAGGCATGGAGATCGCGGGCTACGATAACGTGAAGAAGAAATTCGTCTCCAGTTGGATTGATAACATGGGCACTATGATCATGCTCTCCGAAGGGACCTATGACCCCGCTTCCAAGACGTTCACATACAACGCGAATTTCGAAATGATGCCCGGGATGCCGGTGAAGGTTCGAGAAGTAATCAAAGTGGTCGACGCGGACCATCACACTTTCGAGTGGTATGAAGATCGGGGCGCGGGCGAAGCCAAGACGATGGAGATCAGCTACACGCGCAAAAAGTGAAGACAATCGCGGTTCAGACGATTGCGCTTGGTTTTGTAATCTTCCTCGTGAGCTTGCCGCTCGTTTATCGGAGGATCCCGATGAACGTGTTTTATGGCATTCGCATTCCCGCTGCCTTCAAGTCGGAGCAGTGCGTACGATATTAATTCATATGGAGGTCGGCTCCTTGCCAAATGGTCTTTGCTCATCGTCGTATCCGAAGCCGTCGGGTTGCTCCTGCCATCTACCGCGTATCCGGCGTATCGTTGCGCGATCTTTTGTGTCCTGCTCGTCAGCGTCGTCGCGCCACTGATTCGCGTTTTTATCTGGGCGGGGCGCAGCGAAAGGGTCTAGCGCGGGGGCCCGCCTGATGGCGAGCAGCGCCGCGACTGATTAGAACGTGTGCGACGAGGACGGTTCTGGGCTGCCGGCCGAGGAATGTTCCGTCTCACTGAACGGGTTGTGAGCGGCCAGTTTGCTCAGTCCAAGTGCCTAATTCCAGCTCGCGATCAGCTGATCGATAACATCAAAGCTTGAGAGGTTCGTCCGGGGATCCTTCGTCGGGGTAACGAGGTCGTGATGGCCGATATCGAGTGTGGGTCCTGCGTACCAGGTCTGGCTTTCGCGGCCGAGAACCGGGTTTTGTGCGCTATAGATTGCAACTAACCCATCGTCCACTACTCCCGAGGGTGGCACCGCCAGGTAGTATAAGAAATCGATCGGCGGCCCAATCGGCAACTCGTCGAGGTAATTACTGGCTGATACAGAGTAATAATGTGCGCTGGCATAGTCGGGCCCGAGGGAGTTGGCAGGATTTAGATCGGTCAGGAAGGTAGTGTAAGTTGGCGGTCCATTCCGTCCGTTGGTAGCTAGATCCATCAGCAGAGGCCGGGTCTCCGTCGGAAAATACGTTACGAACGCGGCGAAGATGCTCAGGTCCCCGAGAGGAATTCCGGCGTGGGGCCCACCAAGGCTGACGTAATGGCCGCCGCCCCGGAGTGGCCCGATACGATATGTGCCGTTCCCCTGTTCGATCGCCCAGCGCGAGACTAGATTTCCCATGCTATGAGCATAGACGTCCACCTGGGTGATGCCGGGAGGGCCGAGGATGTTCTGCATACTGGTCGCTAATGCAGTCCCAATCTCCTTTAGCGGCACATTGGAAGTGTATTGGAAGCCGATCACGTAATCGTAATACGGACTGCCCGCCTGCTGCACGGACGCCAGGTGTCCCCCCAGAAGCGCCAGATCGGAGATGTTGGTGTAGAATCCATGAACGCAGACTGCGACTCGACCCGACAGCGGTGGCACCGCCACGTTAGGTTGGAACGCGTTGTTCAGGAACGGCTGGACTGAGG
>JACDHZ010000197.1 GCA_013820755.1 Chthoniobacterales bacterium | reverse complement strand
TTCGCAGCTCGCGTTTTCATTGGAATGGATTTCCCTTGATCGGCTCGCCTTTGCTTAAGGTCGTCTTTGAGCGTTCGATTTTCTCGGCCAGCGACTTGCTGTCGGGAATCAGTGCGAGAGCCTTGTTCCAAAAATCGAGCGCCTGCGGGAGACGATCGAGCTTTGCATAGGTGTCGCCGATGTGTTCGAACACGACGGGATCCTCCTTCTTGAGACTTTGCGCCGCGCGTAGCAGGTCGGTTAAGGCCTCCTCAAAGCGGCCCCTGCGGAATTTTACCCAACCGAGACTGTCGAGATAGGCGCCGTTGTCGGCATCTAATTCGAGCGCCTTTTTGATCATCGCCTCGGCATCTTCAAGGTGCATGTTCTGCTCGGCCCACATGTAGCCGAGGTAATTGTAAACTTCCGCCGCGTTACCCGGGTCAGCGACTATCGATTGCCGAAATAGATCAGCCGCCTTGTCATACAATGCTGCCTGCTCCGCAGCAGCCCCATAGTCCAGAAAGAATCGACCATTGAGCATTAACGGATTCGCCATCTCAGCCTCGTGCCTGGCTTCCTCAAACGTAACTACCGCCTGCTGGCTGTGCTTTGCCTCGCGTTGTGCGAGTGCCAGCAGATAGGCGAACTCCGGCGCTTGCGGGAAGCGCAGGCGTCCTTCGGCGATTATTCGCTCCGCCCGCTCAGTCTCCCGCAACGGACCAATGAGCAACTCACCCAGGCGAAGGTATGTCTGCGCGTGATTAGGATTCACGAGCAGACTCTGCTCATATGCAGCCGCCGCTTTCGCAAACTCGGCTTTGGCCGCTTCTGGTTGTTTTTCTCGCTGGAGCGCACGCCCTCCATCGTCCAGCAATTGCGCGAGCAGATCGTACGGCTGAAACTTCTCCGGATGTTGCGCAATGATCTCGCGCAGCGTTTCGATTGCTTTTGTACGCTCGTTCGTCATCAGGAATCCTGTCGCGAGCTTTTCGCGGGCGTTTGAATCGTCCGGCTCCAGCTCCAGCACCTTGAGGTACAGCGGAATCGCTTCCGGAATCTGTTGAGAGGCGGCGAAGTAGTCGGCGGCGTCCTTGAGAATCGACGGATCGTTACCAGCGTTCTCCACTGCTCGCGCGAAGATGCCGTTAAGACGCTGAATGTCTTCAAGCCGCGGCTCCTGTCCCGCCCTGAACAAAATTGACGCGTAGAGCTTCCCAAGGCGTGTCCAGAAAGCCGGATCTTTGCTGTCGACCTTCATCGCGCGATCAAGAGCGAGAATGGCTTTATTGGCGTCACCCGCGGCGAGCTCGATTTCATAGACGCGCTCATAAGCGTCGATGTTCTGAGGATCGAGAGCGATCGCCTGATTCGCGTAATTCAAAGCCTGCACCGGCTTTTGCAAAAACTTCGCGTAGATGTATGCGAGCTGCACGTACGGGCCCGGTTCGGATGGTCTCGCCTTAATCGCGTCCTTCAAAACGTCGATCGCGCGGGGAAAATCCTCTTGCCTCACGAGAAGTGACGCGACTCGCGAGGCAAGCTCGACTTCACCGGGATCAACCGTCAGGACCTTCTGGTAAGCCGCAAGCGCCGCTTCAAGTTCGCCATTGTCCTCGAGGCGCGCGGCTTCGACAAAGGTTGCGAGGCCATCCGCTTGGCGTTGCGCCGACGCCCCCAGCAAAAGATCAGGGGGTGGGGTTACCCGCAACGAATCGTCCAGTCCGCTGTGCTTTACCGGGAGGGCCTTCGCAGGAGTCGTAACAGGCGTCGCCTTCCCCGGTGGACGGCCGGCGAAAGCATCGCTGGGCGTGAACAGCAAGACCGCCACGAGAAGCACACTATGGCTGGCGAATGCAAGCCGTTGCTTCGCGAGCATCATGTTAGTCGAAGCTTACGGCGGCGGGGACAGCGCGCAAACGCACATGACGACGCGTCGCCGCATGAGATATGCAGGCAGAATGGGGCCGGGCTACCGAAATGCGGGCTAGCGCTTACGACTTGTAGCGTAGACGCTTCTTGTGGCGATTCTCCTTCATGCGCTTGCGGCGCTTGTGTTTGGAGATTTTCGCCTTCCGGCGCTTCTTCAGTGATCCCATAGAATAGTTAAGGCAATCCGCGTTAGCGGAGCGCAATGCAAGCACCGGATAGGTGCGACTGCAAGCTCAGTTGTTCCGGCGCAAGATCACGCCGGCAGCGCGTTCAGCAGCAGATCGACGTGCTCCTCAGGCTTCACCTTTCGATGAATCGCAGCGATTCGCCCATCGCTATCAATCACAAATGTGCTTCGCTCCGCTCCCATGTATTTCTTCCCGTACATGCTCTTCTCAACCCATACTCCGTATGCTTCGACGATGCGGTGATCGTCATCGGACAGCAGCGGGAAAGGTAAGTTGAATTTGCTGATGAATTTCTCGTGGCTTTTCGCGGAGTCGACGCTCACGCCAAAGATTTCGCCGCGCGAATCCAGGTTGCTCCATGAATCGCGCAATGCACAGGCCTGCACGGTGCACCCGGGCGTATCGTCCTTCGGATAGAAGTAGAGTACGACAGGTGCGCCGCAGAGTTCTTGAAGCGACACTTCACGGCCCCTGCTGTATTTGCCGCCTACCGCCACCGCGCGGAAATCCGGCGCAGCGTCGCCCACCTTAAGTTCTACAGGCATGATTTTATGATCATTTCTCCAGCAGGATAATCAATAGCCCGACTGTGCAGAGCAGCGCCCCGATCAACCCGCTCTCGTATCGCTCGAGCAAGCCAAGCTTTGCCTTCCGCACCCCGAGCAGCGTCAGCCACGTAAACAGAACCATACCGGCGACCGTTCCGATTGAAAGAATCACTGTAAGTAGAGCGAAGCCACTCCAGCCGTAACGAACGCCGGAAGCATAGATCGGCAGGAATGCTTCGCATGGCGAGAAGGTGAGCAAGGCAAGCAAGCTCGTGATAGCGACACGATCGGATGGAGCTGGCGGCCGGGCCCCCACTGGGGCGGCAGCGTGATCGTGATCGTGCTCCAACTCACCCGCATGCCCATGGCTGTGCCCGCAAAACAGATGGTGATGTGCATGACCTTTGCCGGTCAGTTGACGGTAAATGTAAAACACGCCGAGCGCGATGAGCGCGCCGCCGGCCAGTAACGGAAACCAGCGGCCAATCGTCCGGTCGAGTGCGATACCGAACCAGGCGATCAGCAACCCAAGCAACGCAGTCACTACGACGTGGCCGGTGCCGGCGAGCGCCGTCACCGCCAAAGTTTTGCCATGATTCCAACGCTGCGCGCGCGCGGCGAGGACGAACGGGAGCCAGTGGGTTGGAATCGCCGCGTGAAAAAACGCCACGCCGAACCCGGTGATCGCAATCGTGGTGAGGACGGCATCGTTCATCGGCTCCGCAGAGCTTACGCAGATTTGCAATCGATGCGGAACAGGCAAAGCGGCCGCGGGAAAAATGTCCGTGATCTTCGGACTGCCCGCAGATTGGTCGGGCTGCAGGGATTTGAACCCTGGACCTCCTGCACCCGAGACAGGCGCTCTACCAAGCTGAGCCACAGCCCGAAACCGCTGCGGAACTGTGGCACGCCCCGCAAACGTCTGAACATTCTGCGTAATCCAGCGTCCGTGGCAAGCCTCAACACACATCCGCGAACATGTGGCGTGACTCCCGATCTTGGCTCCCGTTCAAGTGCTAACAAATCGTTTGACAGGTGCTTGCACTGCCCACAAAATCCCGATTCGCCTGTCGCCGCTGATGCTTGCTTCAAAGATTATCCCGCCAGTCATTCCCGAGAGCTCGCCGACGATCCTTCAGTTCCCTGCGGATACGACCCGTGCCGTCCGTTCTTTGCGAAATATGACCTCTCAACTCCTCCAGGAAGCCGCTCAAGTCATCCCGAATCAGCAACTCCTGATTAACGTTGTGTCTCGCCGGGTGCGTCAATTGGGGTTGGGCCATCGCCCGCTCGTAGAAGCAACGCCGCGCTCCTCGCTCACCGACATCGCGTTGCGTGAAATCATCGACGGAAAGCTGACGTTCGAACTCACGCCCGAGACCAATCCGGCCGACGGCGCTTAGTTCAGCTTCAACTCAGTCTAACGGCTGACACAGCCGCCTTCGCTCCGCAGTTGTTAGGGCGCTTGTGTCACACGCCAGCTCTGGAATCTTATCGACCACGACACATGGCTTCGGAGTCGATCCTCAATCGGAAGGCGCTACGGGACTTTCATATTCTCGACCGGTACGAAGCCGGCATTGAGCTGAAGGGTAGCGAGGTTAAATCGATCCGTGGCGGCAAGGCGAACATCAGCGATGCGTTCGCGCGCATCGAAAAGGGCGAGGCGTTTCTTCACAACGCTGACATCCAGCCGTACGAGCGGGCCAGCCATGAGATCCCACCGGCCAAACGCGTGCGGCGCCTGCTCCTGCACAAGCAGGAGATCGACAAGCTCTACGGCGAAACTGCCATCGCCGGCCGGACGTTGGTGATCCTGAGCATCTATTGGAAAAAAGGCCGCCTCAAAGCAGAAATCGGCGTCGCCCAGGGCAAAGTCGCACACGACAAACGCGCGGATTTAAAGAAGCGCGCTACCGACCGCGAAACCGAGCGCGAAGTCGCGCGTTTCAATCGTAAGCACCGGTAGCACAGGCACCTTGCCGGTGCGGCCAGCGGGGTTCTCGCCCCGCTGTTCCGGAGATCATGCAGGCGAGAGGCCCGCATTCCGCACAGGCAGGATGCCTGTGCTACCTTCCGCTCCCATGTCCCGCGCGCGTTCACCACTATACGTCCTCTTCCTCACCGTCTTTATCGACATGGTGGGGTTCGGCATCGTCATCCCGGTGCTGCCGCTTTATGCGGAACGCTTCCATGCGTCTCCGATGGCGATCGGATGGCTCACCGGCATTTACTCGGGCATGCAGATTATCTTCACGCCGATCCTCGGACGGCTCTCCGACCGGTATGGGCGGCGGCCGGTTTTGATGCTGAGCCTCGCTGGGACC
>JACDHZ010000066.1 GCA_013820755.1 Chthoniobacterales bacterium | reverse complement strand
TTGCAGTTCAGCCTTGTGCGTCAGGACGCGTTCGTAGAAGCGACTCACGGAATCGAGCGTAACTGACCACGCATCTCCCTCACTCGTGACCGCCGCCTGCATCGCGCACACGACAATCGGCTCTGCTCGGTCCCGACGGTATTCGATCGCCCCTGCAAACGCGGGAACGTTGGCAAACCCGGTCCGCTCCGAGAGGAATCGCGTGACCTCCACGTCCGGGTTCACTCCGTCTTCCAGCTTGCGGTAGAGCTTAAGGAAGAACTTGCTTCCGAACACCATCGACGAATTACTCTGCTCAACACCAAGCACGTGCGACGGCAACACAGCGCCATCAGCATCGCTCAACGCAGCTCCCGGAATTCCGACCATCTCTCCGTTCTTGCCTGCGAACCGTTGCTGGCCGGCCATGAGACGGAACAGATTCTCGCGGAATTCTGCGTCCCATACGGCATCGTGCAAAATGACGTCCTCTGTGCCCTCGAGCTGCGCAATCACAGCGTGCGGCGCAGCTTCCGCGACGTGATGCGCGGCTGCGCCGCGCGCAACCTTCACCGGCACGGTGTATGTTTCCGGCGCTCCGTCACGATATGTCACTTCCACCAGCCAGATCCGAGCCGCGTCGGACTGATCGGAAACCGTAAGCTCTTCCGCGACCCGAATGCTACTGATGCTGCGCGCTTTAGATGCGAACCAACGTCGATTGCGAATATAGTCCGGCAGCACTTCACGCTCGATCAATTTGCGTTGGTCGCCTCGAAGAAGAGTTGCGACATCGCCACGGATTTCGAGTCGCGGCACGTCGCGCCTATCCGTGCGGCTGGCCGCTTCCGGTTGAGCGCCAAGTAGAAACCAAAAGTGCGAATGCGGTCCAAGCGTGAGTGTGTAAGACGATTCCTTGATCGCAGGAAAGTAGTTCTGCCCGAATAGTTCCATCAGCGCACACCCGGCAAAGTGTGACAGGTCGAGCTCAGCGACCTGCGAGAAACGGGAAAGGTTCACCACGACGAGCACCGTCTCGTTCTCATACTGACGCAAAAACGCGAGCACCTTCGAATTGTCCGGGTAAAGAAACTCGAGCGTGCCCCTTGAGAATGCCTTGTAGTTCTTGCGCATCGCGATCACGCGGCGCGTCCACCAGAGCAGCGACGACAGGTTTTTCTGCTGATTTTCTACATTGATCGCCTCGTAGTTGTACTCGGGATCGATGATGATCGGCAGCAGGAGCTGCTGTGGATTTGCGCGGGAGAAACCGGCATTGCGATCTGCGCTCCACTGCATCGGCGTGCGGACGCCGTTGCGGTCGCCGAGGTAGACGTTATCGCCCATCCCGATTTCGTCCCCATAGTACAGGACCGGCGTTCCCGGCATGGAAAAGAGGAGAATGTTAAGCAGCTCAATCTTGCGGCGGCTATTCGCGAGGAGCGGCGCGAGGCGGCGACGGATGCCGAGATTGATACGCGCGGTCGGATCGTTCGCGTAGACGCGCCACATGTAGTCGCGCTCTTCGTCCGTCACCATTTCGAGCGTAAGCTCGTCATGGTTGCGGAGGAACATCGCCCACTGGCAATTCTCCGGAATCGCCGGCGTCTGATCCATGATGTCGATGATCGGGAATCGATCCTCCATCTGGAGCGACATGAACATGCGCGGCATGAGCGGGAAATGGAAACTCATGTGCGATTCGTTGCCGTCGCCGAAGTACTCGACCGCGTCTTCCGGCCATTGATTGGCCTCGGCGAGGAGCATGCGTCCTTCGTATTTCGAATCGACGTGCGAGCGGAGTTTGATGAGGTACTCGTGCGTCTCCCGCAAGTTTTCGCAGCTGGTGCCTTCCCGCTCGTAGAGATACGGAACGGCATCAAGACGCAGTCCGTCGACACCCATGTCGAGCCAGAAATCGCAAACTTTCTCCAGCGCCTGGTGCACGGTGGAGTTGTCGAAATTCAAGTCCGGCTGGTGCGAATAGAAGCGGTGCCAGTAATACGCCTTCGCAACAGGGTCCCACGCCCAATTTGAGGTTTCGAAGTCTTTGAAGATGATACGCGCCGCCGTGTATTTATCCGGAGTGTCACTCCACACGTACATCTCGCGTTCCGGAGAGCCTGGTGCGGCGCGGCGGGATTTTTGGAACCACGGATTCTGATCGGATGAGTGGTTGATCACCAACTCGGTGATCACCTTCAATCCGCGCTCATGCGCCTCAGCGAGGAACGCCTGGAAGTCCTGAAGAGTGCCGTAGTTCGGATTGACGCCGTAGTAGTCCGCGATGTCGTAGCCGTCATCCTTCAGCGGTGAAGGATAAAACGGCAGGATCCAGATCGCCGTCGTCCCTAGTTCCTGCAGGTAATCGAGCTTCTCGATGAGTCCGCGGAAGTCACCGACCCCGTCGCCATTGCTGTCGTGAAATGTCTTCACGTGCAGCTGGTAAATGATCGCGTCTTTGTACCAGAGCCGATCAACAGGCGGCGTCTCGGTGGCGGTGCCCGGCATGGGCTAACAGTTGGCGCACGAACAGAGAGCGTGCAATGAACGTTTCCCGCCGACAACGTCGGCGAATAACGCGTTTCAGGGAAGCAGCCGGAGGGATGGTTGCTCGGTTGCAGAACGGCGTTGCCGCGGCCGGTTCGCACGCGATTAGCGCGCTTGTTGCCCCTACTTATTCGGCAGCTGCGTGGTCTGGCTTGCGACACATTGCCAGCGACCAGCGCGCTCTACCCACGTGTCGGTAAAACGCCGAGAGTTTGTAAAGCTTTGCCCACTAGTCGTCGTGCCACTCTCCTTCGCTATGCCGGTCACGACCGCTATGCCAGCGCCAGGAGTGCGCACCACCATGCTGCGAGCCTCGGCTGACGTGTAGCTATTCCCGTCACGCTTCACTTCGTTAAGCAAAGTTGACTTCGATCCTGTTCTTCCGCTCGACGAAACGCCGACGAAATCATCCGCCACAAGTTCATTAATTACGGCGACGTCGTGTTTCACAATCGCCTCCTGCCAGCGCTTTTCGAGCGCCCGAATCGTGGCGCGGATATACCCGCTGCGCTGATCCGACAGGTCGAATGTGGGTTTCGATCCTGGCGCGACAACAGCGCGCTCATTCACCCGGCTCTCGGGGGTGTTTGGCGGCGGTGAAGCGGGCCGAGGTTCTACCGCGCGAGCGCGTTGTTCTTGGATTACCCGCGGCGCAGGAGCGGGAGCCGCCTCTGGAGCTTCCGCCTGTTTCTGCTCTGGAGGCCCTCCTGCATCGGACTCTGGCGACGCCGTTTCCCGTATCTCGGGCGTGGGTTTTGCCGTTGGCGCCGGAGTTGCAGCCTCTTGCTGGGGCGCTGGCGAACGGCGAAACGGCGCCGCGGCGTCCTGCGCAGCCGCGGAGCTGGCGATACCGAATGCCATCACCGCCGACAAATTGAAATTAGCGGACCAGTTCTTCTTCATCTTTGGCGATCCCGCCGGGCGGCACGGTAGTGCTGCATCTTTTCTGCGGTCAACGACGATTGTCGACTGCTTCGCGTACGGCTTCCGAATCCGGGAAGTCTCGGTTGGGCTTTTTCGATGTGCACATCGATCACGGCGCGAATCAGGTGGACGAATCAAAGTGACCGCACTACATCAGCATACTTGTTGTACGGCAGCCCTCCCCCTCTTCAAATCTTGCGGAAGAAAAAGGCAGTTCGCGATCGTTTGCAGCCCCCGTGCGATCCGCGTCAGTGAGCCTCCGCACGTAGATCATCGCAACCAGCCAGCATGATAGACCCACTCGATCAAAGCATTGCTGCGCCTGATCCTGCAGGGCGTCGCCGCGCGCGCATCCCGGCCGCCGCTCCAGAACTCGAGCCCGGCGCCGCGACTGATCTCGAGCTGATGCACTCAATCCAGGCTGAAGATCCTGAAGCGCTGTCGCAACTTTACGATCGCTACAACGGCATTCTGAAGGCGCTGATTCTCCGCGTAATCCACAACGAAGCTGAAGCGGACGATTTGCTTCAAGAGATCTTCATGGAGATCTGGAAGCAGGCGAAGAACTTCTCCGCACAAAAGGGCAAGCCGCTCGGGTGGATGGTCACATTGGCACGCCGTCGCGCCATCGACGGGTTGCGAAAAAAACAGGCTTACGCGCGTGCGGAAGAACGGCTGCAGACCGAAACGGAGCAGCAGCCGGACGCGTGGGTGCACAATGCCACCGAGGAAGAGATTACGTTTGGCGATACACGCGTCCTCGTGCGCCGCGTTATCAACACTCTTCCGCCTGCGCAACAGCAGGCAATCAACCTCGCATTTTTTCGCGGCATGAGTCAGCGCGAAATCGCCGCAAAAACGAATACACCGTTAGGAACGGTAAAAACGCGGCTCGAGTTGGGCCTTAAAAAAATTTACGACGGCTTGAAAGAACTGAAGGATGAGCTTTGACGAATTCCAGAATCGCGCACGTCTCTACGTGATTGGCGCGCTGGAACCGGAAGAGACTGAAGGATTTGGACAGGCGCGCAAGGAATACGGGCAAGAGGCTGAAGAATTCATCGCGCAGTGTTACGATCTACATGAGGCATTCGCGCTGAGCCTGCGTCCAGAAAAAACGTCAGACGTTTTGAAGGCACGCTTGATGTCTATGGTCCGCAGTCGGGGATCATCGTGAGCTTCTGAGCTGGTAGGCAACTCGTGCTTCACTCGCCCGTAACCGCGGGCTCCGACGAGTCGTCCAATAGATGCTGAAGGATAAACTCCTGCAGAAAACCGTAAAAGTTCACCTGAAACAATCCGAGATCCCGCCGGGACCCAATCGGCGAGCGATAATGATCGCACAGCTCCCCGTCAGTGAAGGCATACCTGGCAGCGATCACCAGCCGCGCCTGATTCAATGCGCTCAGCCACGCCTCGGCGTGCTTCGTCGGGATGCGTAGCGTGCAATTCGCGAAAGGCTTTGCATTGCTGTTGAGTTGCTCCAAATCGCTTGTGACAGTCTCAGTCGCCGTCTGAAAAATGCGACGCAACTCGGGCTCGACGTATAGTTTCCATTCCGCGCAAAGATCGCGGTTTGCGGAGTCTGTGGGCTGGCTGAATAAGCGCTTCTCCGCGTCGACACTTCCGTCGGGCTGCGCACTCTCAGGAATCTGTCGGAGCAACTCGGCCAGGAATGGATCGAGTTCCGCAATCTCAAGAGCATCTGCGGTGTGGCGGATCTCCATCAGCTCAGGCGCTCCAGCGTCGCTAACAGCAGATACCCATGCAACTGCTGCACGTATAGCTCGGCGCGCTCCCGCATCCCGCTCCAGACCACAGAGCGACCTTCGCGGTGCACCTCGAGCATGTGTTTCTCCGCCTTCTCGCGTGTGAAGCCGAAGACTTTCTGGAGGACCATCGTTACGTAACTCATCAGGTTTACAGGATCGTTGTGTACCACCACGCGCCACGGCACATCCAGATCTTGCGCCGTCTCGGGCTCTTGCTCGACAACCGGACTCCCTGCTGAAGAAACATTCATGCGTAAGCGGAATTCACGCTCGTAAACTGCGCAGCGGGCGGAACCTGATGTCACCATCTCGATGCGCCACGCTGCTGCCAGCCCATGAGCGAAACGCTAACATACGACTGTTCCACTTCAAACTGGCCACAGCGACTTAGTAGTTCGCTCGACTGATCGCCGTTGCTGCTTTGAAGATGCGGTCCTGCGCCTTCTTCATACGCTTTGCGGTCCCGTCCGTCGCGTCGTCGAAGCCTAACAAGTGGAGAATTCCGTGCACGATGTACAGTCGGATTTCGTCTGCAGGTGTAGATGCATATTCCTTCGCTTGGCGCACCGCAGTTTCCGTGCTGATGAATATTTCGCCGTGCTGAAACGTGATCACATCCGTGGGTCCGGCGATGTTCATGAACCGCCTGTGCAAAAGCGCAATCCTCCGGTCGGACACGAGAATCACGCTGATCTCCTCGATTCCTACGAGCCTCTCGCTCGATATTCGCAGGCTGCGCCGCGCCTGGTCTAACGCCACTTCGGCGAACCGCTGCAACTCAGGCAACCGAATCGAAACTGCGCGCTGAGAATTTTTGACGATTACACCTGGCGTAATCGGACCCGCTCTCATGTCGCTCGTTCAGAAACTGCCAGTGCTGGCGCAACGTTCCGAACGTTATGTAGGAGGCCGCATTTCTGCCTGGAAGTTTCTTGTGATCAGCCTCGCACCCTTGTTGAAGGTGACATACGCCCACGCCCACTGCAGCAACACGGCAACTCGATTACGAAAACCGACGAGGAAAAGTATGTGGACAAATAGCCAAACGAGCCATGCCGGAAATCCACTGAGGTGCGCCAAATTCAGATCGGCGACGGCCTTGTTGCGGCCGATCGTCGCCATGCTGCCCTTGTTCCGATACCAGAAGCGTCGCGGCTTCAGACCCTCGATCATGGTAAGTATATTTTGTGCAGCATGCCGCCCTTGCTGCATCGCGACGGGTGAAACGCCGGGCAGCGGTTCATCCGTGTCGTGTTCGAAATGAGCAAGGTCCCCGATCACCTGGACTTCGGGTCGCCCCGGTATCGTGAGGTCGTTGTTAACGATGACGCGGCCGGCGCGATCAACCGCTACACCAAGGCTCTTGCCGACGGCTGACGCGGTATTTCCCGCAGCCCAAATTTTTACGCGGCACGGGATGAACTCCCCTTTCACCTCGAGACCTTCCTCCGTGAGGTTGCTCGCATGGACTCCGGTGATCACCTCCACGCCGACCTCCCGCAGTTGCTTCAATGCGCTTTCAGACAGGTCCTCCGGAAACCCCGACAGTACTCGCTTATCACCCTCGATCAGAATCACCCGTGCCTGTGACGGATCGATGTGCTTGAAATCTTTCGCCAGCGTGTAGCGCGCGATCTCAGCGATTGCGCCCGCCATTTCGACGCCCGTTGGTCCCCCGCCGATGATGGCGAACGTCATGGCGGCCCGCCGTGCCGCTTCGTCGGGTATCTTCTCCGCGTACTCGAACGCCATGAGCAACCGGCGCCGAATCTCCACCGCATCTTCCAGGCTTTTTAATCCGGGCGCCAGCTTCTCCCATTGATCGTTCCCGAAGTACGAATGGCGCGAGCCGGTAGCAAGAATCAGGTAATCGTACGGGATCTCGCGGTCGGTAGTGCTCACCCTTTTTGCGGCGACATCGATCGCGGTAACTTCCGCGAACATGACTTCGATATTCCTGAAATCCGTCAGCACGGCACGTAGCGGCGCCGCGATATCGGCGGGCGAGAGTGCCGCGGTCGCCACCTGATAAAGAAGGGGCTGGAAAAGATGGTAGTTCGTCCGGTCGATCAACGTCACCTCGACCGGCTTGTCGCCCAGCTTCTTCGCTGCTTCCAACCCTCCGAAACCACCGCCTACGATAACGACGCGTGGTTTCTGCGGTTGGTTTTCCATGGCTGAACCTGTCGCAGAAGCTTTCCGGCGCGCGAGCAAGTTCTCTCCATGCTGCTCAGCAACGCACCTCCTGCTTTTTCCCGCAGCCGTGTTGCTTTGGGAGGATGTCGCGCCACTACTTGCTACACGCGGCTTGCGCCCCGGAAAGCAGTTGTCAGTGCAACAAACTAATCTATCTTGCGCGCCTTATGCCGAAGCCAATTGCGCGCAGCAAGACGCGAAAAGCCGTCGCCAAGCGGTTCAAGATTACCGGGACGGGGAAAGTTTTGCGTCAGCATGCTTCGCGGCGTCATTTGCTCTCCACGAAGAGCGCGAAACGGAAGCGTTTGATGGCGAAGGCGGCTGTCGTTCACAAGACCGACGTCGCGCGTATCAAGGCGAACATGCCTTTCGGGTAGGCGGAGAGTTTCTCGATTCACTGGCCGCTCGGCGGCAGCGATGATTCTTCTGGGAACGTGATCACACCATTCCGCTCGGCAGTCGTCGTCGTGGTGGTTGTGGTAGTCGCTCGAGTTCCTGGCATCAACGACGGCAGCCGAGTTGGTGGCGGGTGCCGATACCAATGCTCATAGCCCTCCGCTGGCGAGCGATACAAGTCGCGCCGGTTCTCGAGCGTAGTGCAGCCGGTTGCCACCGCGACGCTTACAAACATGAGCAACATTTTCACTGCCGCGATGCGAACAAACGCGGGAACACCTGTCAACGCATCGCAGCTTGCTTGCCGACAGAAGAAAGAATTGCGTCGCGACCGTCCTTCGAGAAAGTTTGCGCTCCGTCAGGGGCTATGGACTGCGGACGGACGAACCCCGCCAGGGCAGGAATGCAGCAACGGTAGTCCGATCCTCTTTGCCGTAGTTCTCTGGCGGACTTTTTCCTTCTCGCTGCAATGCAGGTGAAGGTTCTGCGCGCGTATGAAACTGCTTCGGGTGAAAACAGCACGATTCGCTGTCGTAGTGGAACGCTGCGGAACTCCTGAAGTCTACACTTTGTGGCAGAAGCCCGAGAAAGACCGGCATTTTCAGACTCTGCTCAAGAACCACCGGGTCATGACTATTCAGCGGACTGAAACAGGCACCGATTTCGGCGTGGTGGATTTCTGCGAGCAAAAAGGTGTCACCTATCTTGCATTCCCGAAGTCACTGAAGCGGTTTGAAGAGAACCGGATCGTGGGAATCAACTGGGAGTTGATACGAACGTAGCCTCCCCAGCGCGCCCTCTGTGTTAAACTGCAGGAAATGATCGACAGCATCATCGACGAAGAACGCGCAAGGCGACCCGTGTTCGATGAGGAAGAACGCGCACGGTATTCGCGCCACCTCATCATGCCGGAGGTCACCATCGCAGGTCAGCGCCGGCTCAAGGCAGCTCAAGTTTTATGCATCGGCGCGGGCGGCCTCGGTTCACCGGCTGCGCTTTATCTTGCCGCAGCTGGAGTCGGAACCCTTGGAATAGTGGATGCCGATCGCGTGGAGCTTTCGAATCTCCAGCGGCAAATCCTCTATGGGACGAGCGACGTCGGCCGCAGCAAGCTCGCGGCGGCGCGAGACCGACTCCACATCGCCAACCCGCACGTAAACCTGCAGGTTCTCGAGCAGCGATTTGTCAGCAGCAACGCGATGGACATCATCTCTCCGTACGACGTCGTGATAGACGGCTCGGATAATTTCCCGACGCGCTATCTCTCGAGCGACGCTTGCGTCTTCGCGCGCAAGCCGAATATCTACGGCTCTGTCTTTCGTTTCGATGGCCAAGCGAGCGTGTTCGCGCCGCACCTCGGCGGTCCTTGTTATCGCTGCCTGTTCCCGCAGCCGCCGCCTGCAGGGACAGTGCCAAATTGCGCCGAAGCCGGAGTGCTTGGTGTGCTTCCCGGATTGATCGGCATGATACAGGCGATCGAAGCGATCAAACTGATCCTCGGAGTCGGTGATTCACTTGTAGGGCGGCTGCTTCACTTCGATGCGCTGAAGATGAAGTTCCGGGAATTCAATCTGCGCCGCGATCCTGAATGTCCGGTTTGCGGCGAACACCCGACTATTTTCGACCTGCAGGATTATGAGCAATTCTGTGCTGGACCCGCACGCGCGGCTTCGCGTATTCCCGCGATGGACGTACGGGAGCTAGACGAGAAACGCGCAGCCGGCGAAAATCTCACTCTCCTCGACGTGCGCGAAGCATTTGAGGATGAGATCGCGCGGATCGATGGGAGAATACTCGTCCCACTCGGCCAGCTCCCCGAGCGGCTTCAGGAGATTCCACGGAGCGCGCCCGTTGTAGTGTACTGTCACAGCGGCGTACGCAGTGCGCATGCGGCGGAGATCCTACAAGCGGCGGGTATCGAGCCCGTTTACAACCTCACGGGCGGAATCGACGCCTGGTCTACGGAGATCGATCCGGCTGTGCCGCGATACTGACGCGGAGGCGCGTCAGCGTTCGGCGATCCCAATCGCTTGCGCGATAGAATCCGCGTCCGGGACGCTGTTCCAATTGTTGATAAGCTTGCCGCGCCCATCGAACACGAAGACCGCCACGTCGTCCGACTCCGGCGACACACCGAGATGCGCGACCGCCGAGCCGTCGAAATCGGCTACAACAAAGACGTCGCGACGCGGATCACGCGTGAGATGTTTGGCTTCGTATTCGGGCTTTAATGCTCGCGCTTCCGCATCAAGCCGGTTCCTAATGATCCTGCGGGTAAGCCCATGCAGAGGACGCGCAAGCTTGCGCTGAAAGTTCACAAGCGTGATGTAGCGGTACTTTGGATTCCCCAGGCAACGGTCCGGCACGTGATCGGCCACAGCATGCGCGTCGTCTTCGTTCCGGCGCGTGACGACTGTGATCACCGTCACATGACCATCTGCGATCGCGAGATCATTCCCGTCCACATCGCGAAGAGAAAAAGTGTAGCTGCGGCCGCGCTCGAGTGTGGAGTTTTGCGCGATCGCTCCATTCGCGAACAGCACGAATAAGGAAAACAATTGAAGAGACCGTGCGTTCATGTTTAAGCACGTTCGCTACAATGTGCGCACGTGACAAGGATCGGCAGGAAGGCAGCCGAAGATCGCAGCGGCTGTTCGCCGATGCGTGCAGTCGAATCCTCGTCCTCGCTTTGATCGCCAGCGCGCTTGCCGGCTGCGATCGCATGATGACTTCGCGAAACACGCAGGTCGTGAAGGAGGCGGAAACCCGAGCTTCTGAAGGCGATTTTCTGCACGCCATCAATCTTTATGAAAGCGCACTCGATGGCTCCGCGGGCGCGGCTGACATTCATTACCGCCTGGCGCTTCTCTATGACGACAAAATGCATGAGCCGCTGAATGCTCTCCATCATTTTAAACGTTACCTGGTGCTCGCGCCGACTGGTGCGCACGCCAGCGAAGTTAAGGAGTTCATGAAGCGCGGTGAGCTGGCCCTCGTCACGAACATGTCAGGAGATTCGGTTGTCACACGCGCAGAGGCGGCGCGGTTAAAGAATGAGAATTTAACACTTCGGAAAGAACTCGAAGAGCGCGCGGCGCAGGCGCGGCTGGCCGCTTCGAATGAAAAAGCGACACGCGCCGCAAATCCGGAGAAGGCTTCATCTCCCGGCACCAGTTCGAAATCTGCCACGCGTTCGCACGTGGTTGAAACCGGCGACACGCTCTACTCCTTATCGCGGAAATATTACGGTTCGGCGAAACGTTGGAAAGAGATCCGGCAGGCAAACCGGAAGAGCCTGGATGCCTCCGGCAAACTGAAGGCCGGACAAACCGTTACGATCCCTTAAACCCGTCGCGGCGCTGAGATGCTATGTCCCATTCGTTAGAATCCTCGACTTCATGGCGAATGGCACAATTGTAGAGGAGCCATGACACCGATCACCCGCATCGCTACCGACGTCGGCTGGCTGCCGATCAGCTTCGTCAATGTTTACTTCCTCGGACATCCAGGTGGGCCATGGGTCCTGGTCGACGCAGGCCTGCCGGGGCGCGCGCTTCAAATACGAAGAGCGGCCGAAGCGCGGTTCGGCAGCGAGAGCAGGCCGGAAGCAATCATCCTCACGCATGGCCACTTCGATCATGCCGGGTCCGCATGGGAACTCGCAGATTACTGGGATGTGCCGATTTACGCCCATCCGCTCGAACTCCCTTATCTCACGGGCGTGTCCTCGTACCCGCCACCTGATCCGACGATCGGGGGCGCGATAGCATTTTTATCGCGCTTCATGCCATCACGAGCGTTCGATTTTTCCGGCCGTGTCCTCCCACTAGAGACAGGGGAGATTCCATTCCTCCCCGGCTGGGAATCGCTGTCCACTACCGGTCATGCGCCCGGCCATATTTCTCTGTTTCGACCGGAAGACGCTGTGCTGCTTGCGGGCGACGCATTTGCGACGATGGACATGGATTCCTGGGTCGGTTTGATTTCAGCGAGGCAGTCGCTGGCACGCGGCGGTGCACCTTTCAATCACGACTGGGAGGCAACTTGGCAGTCAGTCCGAAAGCTTGCTGCTCTTCGTCCTTCGGTCGCCGCATGCGGACACGGCATACCGATCTGCGATACGAATCTACCCGCGAGGCTTGAGCGGTTCGTCGGCCGTTTTCGTGCTCCCAGCGGCGGCCGGTATGTGCAACAGCCCGCAGTGACCGATCGTAATGGCATCGTCTCACTCCCACCGCCGCCGTTCGACCCGGTGCCGATCGCCACTGCAGCGGGCATGTTCACGGTCGGCCTTCTACTTGGCACTGGTTACCTGCAGGGGGACGGGCGCAAATAGCGACGCCTACACGAGCGACGAACGCGCTACATCATCTAGGCCAGTGCCGGTGGGCACCTCGAACATTTTAGTCGCGTCAGAGCTGCAAAAGTTCGCGCTGCCACGGCACAAGAAGGGTGCTCGTTCGCGTCTCATCAGCGGCAATCGATTCCAACGTCGCGCGTGGCGCGATGAACGAAGCCTCGATTCCAAGCTCCTCTGCTCGAGTGTCGCGCCGTTTCCGAAGGTTTTCTGCCGCTCGTTCCATCTCCTGGGTAGTCCGCATACCGACGCGGCGGAGGCGCTTCGGCCACTCGGCTTGCGGCAGTAGTAACGCGTGCTGCGCGGCGTCCATGAACACTCGTCGACGCCGCGGACTGAGATGCCGGAACTCCGGGGTCTGCCCCGCATCGAAACTCTGGGCCGCCTGGAGTAGAAGATGATTTTGCAGGATGTGAAACGAGGGACGATCCACCGCCTGTGCCTCCTGATCACGCCAATACCAAAGCGCGCGCAACACCGCTGCCGCGCGAGGCGGCAACGTCCCGGCACCGCTAATCCTCCACGCTTCTTCCTCGTCACGGACACGCTCTACCGACGCCTGGGCCAGAGCGCGCTCGCACGATTGCTGGAACCATTCGTGACGGTCCTTCGCGCGAAGTTCCTCTTCCAGATAATCCGCTAACGGCAGCAAATAATGTGTGTCGTTGATGGCGTAATCGGCCATCGCCTTTGGTAGCGGCCGCTGCGCCCAGTTTGCCTTTTGCGAGCCTTTTACCAACGTGACGCCGAAATAGCGCTCGATGAGAGCCGCAAGACTGAAGGCTTTGATCCCGAGAAGACGCGCTGCGATGACCGTGTCGAAGACGCGATCGGCGTCGAAATTGAAGCTCCGCCGCAAGAGCCGAAGATCGAAGTCAGCGCCTTGCAGCACGATCTCCTTGCCAGCGAGCGCCGCGGCAAGCGGAGAGAGATCGAAGCCTGCGAGTGGATCGATCAAATGATCACTCCCGTTGAAACTCATCTGCACGAGACAAAGCTTCTCGAAATAACAGTGAAGACTGTCCGCTTCAGTATCGATCGCGACTCGATCGACACTTCGCAGCTGCGGCAGAATCGCCGCGAGTTCCGATTCGTTTGAGATCACCGGAGTCCTGCCAGCAACAGCTCGGCGTTCGTTTTCGTAGCCTGGAGATTGCCGATCAACATCTCCATCGCCTCGATCGGCGGCAAGGCAGCCATCGCCTTGCGCAACACTTTCACCCGCTCCCATTCCTCGGGGTGGTAGAGCAGATCTTCCCTCCGCGTGGCTGATTGCTGGACGTGAATCGCTGGATACAGCCGTTTTTCAACGAGAGCCCTGTCCAGATGCAGCTCCATGTTTCCTGTTCCCTTGAATTCTTCGAAAATCACCTGGTCCATTTTGCTTCCGGTATCGACCAGCGCCGTCGCCAGGATCGTGAGGCTGCCGCCTTCCTCGACGTTTCGCGCCGCCCCGAAAAACTTCTTCGGCTTCAGCAACGCCTTTGCCTCGACCCCTCCCGACATCGTCCGCCCTCTCCCGGGCTGCAGTGAATTGTAGCCGCGCGCGAGCCGCGTAATGCTGTCGAGAAGAACCACCACATCTTGCTTCATCTCCACC
>JACDHZ010000065.1 GCA_013820755.1 Chthoniobacterales bacterium | reverse complement strand
CTCAATCCGCCGGTCTCGTCACGATCCGACGGCACGCCTGAGTGATCGAGTGTCGTATTTGTGGCGATGATCCCTGCAATCCGGTGTTGCTCGGATGTGGCGATGATCTGATCGAGCTGCGGCAGCGTCAGGTCGGGCGCAATCTTCAGCAGAATCGGCTTCGCGGAAGCTGCGTTCTCCTGTGCAATCGTATCAAGTAGCTCAGTCAGCGCCTCCTGCTCCTGCAGTTCGCGAAGCCCCGGAGTATTCGGCGAACTGACGTTTAACACGATATAATCGGCAAACCCTCGCAGCTGCCGGAATGAATAGAGGTAATCCTCCGCCGCGGTCTCAACGGGCGTCATCTTTGATTTTCCAATGTTGATGCCGATTGGAATTCGCGGCCACACTCTACGCGCTCGCAAGTTTTGCAGCCGCGATGCTACGAGATCTGCTCCGTCGTTGTTGAACCCGAGTCGATTGATGAGCGCTTGTTGGTCGGGATAGCGGAATATCCGCGGCTTTGGATTACCAGGCTGCGCTTTTGCGGTGACGGTCCCGATCTCGACGAATCCAAATCCCAGCGCCTCCCACGCAGGTAGTGCGACGCCGTTTTTGTCGAATCCAGCCGCAAGACCGACCGGGTTCGGGAAGTCCAATCCGAACGCGGTGACTGGCTTCGACGGCGGCTGAAACCGACGAAGGCAGCCTAGAAGCGGCGGAGCGTCCGATGCGAACCGCAACGCGCCGATCGCCAGGTGATGAGCAGTTTCAGGGTCGAGCGAAAAAAGAATCGGACGGACGAATCGTTCGTAGGCGCTGCGTCGGTTCATTTGCCGATGCAGAACTGCGCGAAAAGCGAATCCAGGATCGCGTCGTCGCCCGCGCTTCCGATCACCTCGGTTACTGCGGCGAGCGCTGCCTGCAGATCGATCGCCGCGTATTCCGCCGAGTAATTGTTAGCAAACGTCTCCGCGGCACGATCAGCGGACTGCAGCGCCCGACACAGGCAGTCGCGATGCCGTGCGCTGATCGCGACGGAATTTTCCGGTGAGAGATGCGCTCCGCCGATTGCGGCAAGGATAGCTTCTTCAAGTCCCGCAAGGCCATCGTCCGTCACGCACGAAATCCGCAACCCGGTGGAATTTGCCCAATCAGGATACTCCAGTAGGTCGCTTTTGTTTAGCAGAAGAATTTCCGGGGCTTCGAAGGGTCGCTGAACGACATCGACCGCCGCAGGTTCGCTTCGATCGACGACGTGCAACACAAGATCGGCACTCTCGAGCGAGCGCTCTGTCCGGGCGATGCCGGCACGCTCGAGCTCATGGTCCGAGTTACGAATGCCGGCTGTGTCGAGCAGCCGTAAGGCCACACCCCGCATGTTGATTACTTCCTCGATTGTGTCGCGCGTGGTTCCAGCGATCGCGCTGACTATTGCGCGCTCATAGCCGAGGAGCCGGTTGAGCAGACTCGACTTGCCCGCGTTTGTCGGGCCGTAGATCACCACGCGAACACCTTCCCGGAGGATGTGGCCATGTTCCGCCGTGGCGAGCAGGTCCGCGATGCTTTGACGCGCTGCATCGAGACGCGAGCGCAACCGCTCTCCTGCGTCCGGCGCAATGTCTTCCTCCGGGAAATCGATTGCTGCTTCGACATGCGCCAACAGCTGGACAAAGTCGTCGCGAATGGCCGTGATCGCTTGACCGAGACGTCCTTGAAGCTGCTCTGTCGCTGAGCGCAATGCGAGATCCGTGCCAGCGCGGATCACATCGATCACGGCCTCTGCCTGCGTCAGATCCATCCTCCCGTTCAGGAACGCGCGTTCGGTAAACTCACCCGCCCGAGCGGGGCGGGCGCCGGCGCTGAGACATGCTTCAAGGACCTTCGCCGTTACCAGCACTCCGCCGTGACAGCTGATCTCTATGAGGTCCTCTGCCGTGTAACTGTGCGGCGCGCGATGTACCGAGATCACTACCTCATCGATCATCCGATCCGCGTCGACGATGTGACCGAAGTGCTGGACGTGCGACTGGAACTCACTCGGTTTGGATCTGCCGCGAAACACGCGGTCCCCGACGTTTACTGCGTCCGATCCCGAGATGCGAACGAGGGCAATAGCCCCTTCGCCCGCGGCAGTCGAAATGGCTGCGACCGTCTCGCGCTGCGTGACAACTGTGTCCGTGGACATCACCCGTTCGCGCGCGCCAGAATTTCCCGCAGCGCGGCGATCAAGGCGCGGTTTTGCTCCATCGTGCCGATCGAAACCCGCACCCACTGCGCAAGAGCGTAGCCTTTCAGAGCACGCACGATGATGCGCCGCCTTAATAATTCACGGAATACCTCCGTCCCGTTGCCTACATGGACTAGCACGAAATTCCCAGCGCTCGGGACGAATCTAAGATTCATGTTGGCGAACTGCTGCTGCAGATACACGCGGCCAGCATCCGTCACGCGCTTCGTTTCGCGCTGGTGCTCCTCGTCCGCGAGTGCCGCGACGGCCGCGGCTTGCGCAATGCCGTTGACGTTGAATGGCTCGCGCGTTTTCTGGAGAACGCGGATCAGCTCGGGACGAGCGATGCCGTAGCCGAGTCTCACACTCGCGAGTCCATGGATTTTCGAAAACGTCCGGAGCACGATGACGTTGCGGCCGTCGCGCACGAACTTCAGCGTGTCCGGCGGCGTATCGACGTACTCGTAATAGGCTTCATCGAAGGCCACGATGACGTTCTCCGGCACTCGCGCGATGAAGGCATCGATCGCCTCCTGCGATACCAGAGTTCCGGTGGGGTTGTTCGGGTTTGCAACGAAAACCGCGCGAGTCGCTGGCGTTATCGCTTTCAGGATCGCATCGAGATCCTGCTGAAAATCGGGCGCGGCTATCTCGATCGTGCGCGCGCCGAATACCTTTGCGATGATTTTGTAGGCGATGAACGCATGTTCCGGCGTGACGATTTCGGCGCCTGGATGAAGGAAAGCATGACCGATGAATTCGATGATCTCATTCGAGCCGTTGCCGAGAATAATGTGGTCCGCAGGAACGCCGAGTTTCTGCGACAACGCCAAAGTCACGTAATACCCGCCGCCGTCAGGGTACAGATGTGCGGAGTCGATCGCCTCCTTCATAGCGCCGCGCGCTTTCGGCGACGGGCCGAGCGGATTCTCGTTGGAAGCCAGTTTAATGATGCTGCTCGCCTCGGCCCCAAGCTCGCGGGCAGTCTCTTCTATCGGCTTGCCCGGCTCGTAAACTGCGAGATCGCGCAGCTGCACATTCGCGAATTTCCAGATCGAGCTCATCAGCGCGCAGCTTAGACGCAAATCCTCCTTGGTCTAACGGAGCGAGATCGCGCGGGGAATATTTGCGCCGGGCGGGTCCTCAGAAGCCTCCATGGTCCGGCCGATCACTCCGATGCGAAAGCCCGTGCAGCTTTGGCTGAACGCCGCGAGCATGCGCGTATGAGCAGTCTACGATTTCTCGCCGAGATGCACGTGTTCGGCATTTTGATTCACCCTTGGAAAATTGTCGGGCTGACCGGCAGTCTCGTATTCGGGTTAAGATTTATGATCCAGTGGATCGCATCGGAGCGCGCGCGCAAAAGCGTCATTCCATTTGGCTTTTGGGAATGCAGCGCGATCGGCAGCCTACTAATGCTGAGCTACTTCGCGCTGTACCAAAGAGACTCGGTCGGCGTGATTAGCACAGCCATGCCCCTGCCGATTTATCTGCGGAATCTTTACTTCCGGTACACCCATCACCAGGCGAAGCATGCTGGCAACCAGCCACGGCCGGCAGAATAGGGCGGCTCGCACGGGTTGGCCTCCGGCTGGCGTGGCAGTAAGCTGCCGAAGTGCTCGCTCCTGATCAGATCATCTACCTCGATAACAACGCGACTACCCAAGTCGATCCCGCAGCGCTCGAGGAAATGCTGCCGTTTCTCACGAGCTATTACGGCAATCCCTCAAGCGGTTACCGCTTCGGCAGTCAGGTGCGTAAGGCGATCGATCTCGCGCGTGAGCGTGTTGCCGCGCTGGTACGCTGCGAACCGTCTGAAATCGTGTTCACCAGTGGCGGCACGGAATCGAACAACGCTGCCGTCAATTCCGCATTGCAGCGCGATCCGGAAAGGCAGCACATCGTCACGACCGCTGTCGAGCACAGCGCGACCTATCGACATTGCCAGTATCTCGCGAAGCAGGGCTGCGCAGTTTCGTTCGCATCCGTCGATGGCGAAGGGAACCTGGACCTCGATCACCTTGAAGCCGAATTACGACCAGAGACTGCCATCATCTCGGGGATGTGGGCGAACAACGAGACAGGTGTGATTTTTCCCGTGGAAAAAATCGCGGAGATCGCCCGCCGCCGCCGGCTGCTGTTTCACACAGACGGGGTGCAAGCTGTGGGAAAGCTCCCCATTCGGCTGGCGGATGGCTTGGCAAACTCGTGTTCGATGTCGGCGCACAAGTTACATGGGCCAAAGGGAGTCGGCGCTCTTTACATCAATCGGCGGTCGGCGTATCGGCCTAGTCTCATCGGCGGCAATCAGGAAAACGCCCGCCGTGCGGGCACGGAGAACGTCGCGGCCATTGTCGGTTTCGGAAAAGCGGCCGAACGCGCGATGGAGATGGCAGGTCAAGAGAGCACCAACGTGCGCGCGCTCCGGGATCGCTTCGAGAACACGATTCTGGCTCAGGTCCCCAGCAGCTTCGTAAACGGCAATCGCGCTGCTCGGCTTCCGAACACTTCGAGCCTGTCATTTAGCGGCATCGAATCCGACGCTGCGCTGATGTTGCTCGACCGTCGGAATCTCTGCTGCTCCGCCGGATCGGCTTGCCTGAGCGGATCATTGGAGCCGTCGCATGTTCTGCGTGCGATGGACCTTGCCGAAGAGCGCCTGCGCGGCAGCCTCCGGTTCTCGTTCAGCCGGTTCAACACCGAAGCCGATGTGGATCAGGGGATTGAGATCGTGCCGCACGTGATCGCGAAGCTGCGCTCTATGCAAACGACCGTTTGAGTGTGCGCGCTCCATGCTTTGATATCCACACGTCAACGCAAAGACTGCTCAGAGGCTGCGTTCTCCTGTTCCTCACGGCGTCACTCGCGTTCGCCGTGCTGCCACTCCGCGCAAGCACGGTCATGCCTTCACGAACGGCCGATTGCTGCACAAAGACGCAGATTTCCGACGGAGAGCACGATTGCAGCAAACAGCAGCCGAAACCGGCGCCTGACCGGCGATGCTGCGCCGCGTGCCTGATCAATCTGGCGCTGTTCGTCGTGACGAGCCCGCGCGTCAGCCCGCCTGCGTCAGGCGAGGAGTCTTTCGCCGTTTCTTTTCCAGGCGCAGAGCTGCGCGTTCAACAGCCTCCCGTTCCACCGCCTCGAAGCGCGACGGCTTGATCCATCGGCTCGTCCGCAGCATTGCAGACGAGGGTCGGGGAAATTCAAGAGGAGAATCTATGAAATACCTATTGATGATCATTGCGGCGGTAGCGTTCGTCGGCTCAGCAACTGCGACTTCGATGTCGGATTGCTGCAATGGTGGAGCTTGCTGCATGGCCCACATGGGCTGCTGCGGTAAGTAGTCGCGCTGCACGTTAGCTAAACTACGAAGCCCCCGCTGGAGAGATCCTGCGGGGGCTTTCTTTCTGCGACTTCTCCTTTTCGGCGAAAGCCAGATCACGCTGGGCCGTGCGATCGCCTCCGTTGATTTGAATAGGAGGGCGAGGAAGGCAGTCGAACCTTTGATGCGCGTCAAAATCCAGCGCTGACCGACAGGCACGCGGGAAACAACCGCCTCCATTAACCGCAACATCAACTGAAGGAAAACGATGAAAAATAAAGTAATTGCACTAGCATTCGCGGCATTTGCCCCAGTGGCATTCGCGCAAACCAGCACCACCACCACCACTGCAACGAGCCCCTCCAGCTCGAGCACAACCTCCACCAGCGAATCGACGAACGCTGTCACCGGCACCACCGAAACGACCACCAGCACAACGTCGACCGACGGCACTGTCACTACGTTTGAGCCCGGCAAAACGATTGTGGTCCGCCGCACCGGCGTGACCGATCCGATCAGCTATACGCTCGGCAAAACCGTTGAGTACGTGAACAAGGCTGGCAAAACCATCGAAGCCTCGATGATCAGGCCCGGCGTTCCCGTGCACGTGTACTACAGCGGTCCTGAAACCACCCGTACAGTGACGAGAGTAGTCGTCGACCAATAAGGCGGAAGTCGCAGCAGTTGCAGCCGCAGGGCTCCGTGCGAGCCCTGCGGCTTTTTTCGTGATATAGGCGTCCCGATCTCCGCGGACCGCGCCAATGCGCGGGAACTGGCTGCGGGCCTCACTGCATCCGCTCACTTGTCGCCGTTCACACGATTACAGGGCATCCACCACATGGCCCGGCAATCCCGCAGTGTTTCCCATTACCTCCGCCAGAAGCACTGGAAATTAACGCTCGGCGAATGGATCGGCGGCGTGCTTGCCGTTCTCGCGATCACCGCCGTGTTCTGCCTCTTCTTTATCCGACGGCAGACTCTGGAATATCACCTTGAACACACCTTCGACGTGCGGGCTCCGGAGTTTTTTAGCTCCGCCCTGGCCCTTGCAGATCCACTGCCGATCCCTGGCAACAAGATCGAACTTTTGCAGGATGGCGACGGCTATTTCCCTGCGATGCTCAAAGCGATCCGAAGCGCGCGAAAGACGGTGAACTTCGAGGCTTACATCGTCCACTCCGACGAAACAGGGCACGAATTTATTGATGCGCTAATCGAGCGTGCCCGTGCCGGCCTGGAAGTTCGGGTGTTGCTCGACGGCATCGGATCTGGCTGGGGATTGGCCAACTCCGACGTGAGAAAGCTGCGCGAAGCCGGCTGCAAATTCGAATACTACCACCCTACGTCGTCGTGGCGTGTCGACCGCACCAATCGGCGGTCGCATCGGCGTGTGCTCGTCATCGATGGGCTTGTGGCGTTCACTGGGGCAATTGGATTCCGCGATCAATGGTCAGGCCACGCGCAGGACAGGAGCATTGGCACGACGTGATGTTGCGAATCGAGGGTCCGCTCGTTGCGAAGCTGCAAGGCGCCTTCCAGGAGCATTGGGTGAAGACCGGCCGTGAGGCGCTCAGCGGCGTCGATCAATTTCCACCGCTGCCGCCAGCCGGTGACCTGAAGGCGCAGTTGGTTACCTCCCGGTCCTTCTCGGTAGCGCCATTGCCTTTTGCGATGGCTGTCGCGTTCTCGGCTGCGACGAAACGAATCTGGATCACCAATCCATACTGCACACCCACCGACGATCAGGTCGCCCTGCTCGTGAAGGCAGTGCAACGCGGCGTGGACGTGCGCCTTCTCCTTCCGGGGGAGAATAACGATCAGCCACTCACGAAATCAGCCGGGCGCTCGGCGTACGG
Source organism: Chthoniobacterales bacterium (assembly GCA_013820755.1). Classification (GTDB taxonomy): domain Bacteria; phylum Verrucomicrobiota; class Verrucomicrobiia; order Chthoniobacterales; family UBA10450; genus JACCTI01. Next base: position 6,422 of record JACDHZ010000065.1, on the reverse strand, counting down.
CAAGCTGCTCGAAGGCGGCGTGAAGATCTTCGAGTATCACCCGACGATGATCCACTCGAAGACAATGGTCGTGGACGGCCTCTTCTCGATCGTCGGGACTTCGAATTTCGATCCGCGATCGATGGAGATTAACGAAGAGATCGACGTCGTGGCACAAGATGAGAAGTTCGGGCGCTTTTATGGAAAGCGTATTCGAGAACGACCTGCGGAAATCGGGTGAATACACGCTCCAGCAATTCAAAACCCGCTCGATCGTAGAACGCGTAACGGAGTGGGTGTCGCTGCCGTTTCGGTCCCAGCTTTAGCCGACTGCGGGGAAACTTTAGCACGATGTAAGACGCGGCGCCCAATCGCCTGCTAATCTCTTCGTTGTGTCCATTCTGTTTATCCGCGTCTAAATAGTCTGGTGGATCAGGCTCTGAATATCGCAGCACTCCGGCATGACTACATTGCGCATGGCCTGCGTAGGGCGGACTTGGATCCTGATCCAATCAAACAGTTCGCGAGTTGGTTCGGCGCAGCGGCAGCAGCGCAGATTCGCGACGTTAATGCGATGAGTCTCGCCACCATTCACGATGACGGAGGCCCTGACGTCCGGATTGTACTGCTCAAGGCTATCACCGACCGCGGATTCGTATTCTTCACAAATTACCTGAGCGCGAAGGGTCGCCAGCTTGAAGCGAACCCTCAGACCGCGCTCACGTTCTTTTGGGTTCAGCTCGAACGCCAGATCCGCATCCGTGGGATCGTCGAGAGAACTTCGCGAGACGAGTCTGAGGAGTATTTCCGGTCGCGGCCACTCGGCAGCCAGCTCGGGGCGTGGGCTTCTGCGCAAAGCGACGTAATTCACGAGCGCGCTGCACTGGAGGCGCGGCTTGCAGACGTGACGCAGCGGTTCGCAGGTGGTGATGTTCCGCTGCCGGATTACTGGGGCGGTTACCGATTGCGTCCGCAGACGATCGAGTTTTGGCAGGGGCGCACGAACCGGTTACATGATCGCTTTTGTTACACGCGCGACACCGATGACGACTGGGTAATCGAGCGACTATCACCGTAGGACTCTGCTGGATCTTGCGCCACTTCCGGCAACCGCGCTGCAATCGAAAGCCGATTCTTACTTAGGGATGAGGATCATCAGGTTCGTTCTCGCTGTGTCGGCGATTGTTTGTCTCGCGGCGACGAGCACGTTGGCGCGCGACCCGGAGAAAAGCAGCCGCTCGGCCTCCACTACACGGTCGAGTAAGGGGGCGAAAATCAGCGGTTCGAAAAGCTCCGCTTCGAAGCGCAAAGCAAAAGCGAAAGCCAGCCGCGCGAGGGCTGAGAAGAAAGCAGCAGCGCGACAAAAAGAATCGCCAACACAGCTTCCTGAGACCGGTGATATCGATGTGAGCGGCACGTTTTGGAAGGATCTTCCGCCCGAGGAGTTACCCTCAAACGAGGGGGAAGAAGCTGACGAAGAACCGCTGCCCTAGCGCAGGCTTTTGCGGCCCTGCTACGCCTGCGTAGCCTTCGCTGATGGAGCCTGGAGCGTTGCGTTCTCGCGAGTGGACGGGCAATCCTTCGCCGCGCTACTGGTGGCACCGGCTGCCTGGGATGGACTTCGTTCCCGCCGTTTACTCCGACCTCTCGGCGGACGAATGGGCGATCGTCCGCGAGTGGTATGCTGCGACAGATCTTAGCTGCTCGATTGGCGAAGCTGCGGTTCCGTTACTCTCGACGCTGCATGGTTTCATCCTTGGAAGCCACGCGGCTCGCATTGTTCAACTCGGCACCCATGCGGGTTATTCAACGCTGCTACTCGGCTTCGCGCTGCGAAGGATGAACGCGCAACGCGGCTTGTTCACGCTCGATATCGACACAACAATGTGCAGCGTCGCGCGCTCTTGGGTTCAACGTGCCGGGCTCGGGAATTTCGTGAACGTCGCTCACGGCAACTCCGTCGATCCTGCATCGGTGAATGCCGCGTGGGAGTATCTCGGCGGCACACCGGAGTTGATCATCCTCGACAGCTCGCACGAATACGGCGCGACGCTCATCGAGCTGGATCTTTGGTTTGAGGCACTTGCGCCGGGGGGATTGATGGTGATCCATGACGTCAGCAAATTCGCGCAAACGTTTGATGTCACGGGACAGGGAGGCGTGCGGCGTGCGTTTGATGAATGGCGCGTCGCGAATCGCGGTGCGGAGACCTTCCTCCTGAACGGCGAAACGCGTTCGATGGATTTGCCGCGACCGCTCTACAAAGATGCGTGTGGCCTCGGCCTGATCCACAAGCCGGGCGCCTGACTGCGGCGAACCCGTCGCTGCCGGTGGACGGCGCCGGTTGCGCGTCCGACGTTCGTTTCCATGCGCGCGAGGGCCCTGCCGATCTATGAATTGGAAGAGGCGCTCCTTCGGGGTCTTCGTGCCCAGCCGCGCCTGATTCTACAGGCGCCAACCGGCTCCGGAAAATCCACACAGGTGCCCCAGATGCTGCTCGATCATGGGCTGCTTGGTGACCGCGAAGTGGTAATCCTGCAACCGCGGCGCATTGCAGCACGAATGCTCGCGACCCGCGTTGCATCCGAGAGGAACAGCCGGCTCGGAGACGAAGTTGGCTACCAGGTTCGGTTCGACAATGTGGTGTCGAATCGTACCCGGATTCGCTTCGTCACCGAAGGCATCTTATTGCGCCAGCTGATTCACGACCCGGAGCTGCTCAGCGTCTCGGCCATTCTCTTCGATGAGTTTCATGAGCGGCATCTCTATGGCGACATCACGCTCGCGCGCGCGGTACGTTTGCAGGAAAGCACGCGACCGGATCTGAAGATCGTTGTGATGTCGGCTACACTCGACGCCGGCTCGCTTCAGCAGTTTCTCGCGCCGACCGCCGTGCTCACATCCAGCGGCCGCCAGCACCCGGTGGCGATCGAGTATCGGCAGAAACCGGGCAACGCGGAGCAATATCCTCTCTGGGATTTGGCCGCAGACCAACTGGTGGAACTCGCGCCCGTCACGGTGGGCGACGTGCTGATCTTCATGCCTGGCAAGTACGAGATCACTCGGACGGTGTCGGCTGTTCGCGCATCGCGCGTGAGCAATGAGTTCGTGGCGCTGCCGCTGTACGGCGAGTTACCTCCGGCGGAACAGGATGCCGCTCTTGCACGATACGGAAAGCGGAAGGTCATCATCGCTACCAATGTCGCCGAGACGTCACTGACCATCGAGGGCGTGCGTGTGGTGATCGATAGCGGCCTTGCCAAGATTGCGCGTTTCGACGCCCGGCGCGGAATCAACACGCTGCTAGTGGAGAAGATCAGCCGCGCTTCCGCGGATCAGCGGGCCGGGCGCGCAGGTCGCACAGCGCCCGGGCGTTGCCTTCGGTTGTGGACCGAACGCGAGCATCTCGAACGCGCCGCGCAGGAGCTTCCGGAAGTAAAGCGCCTCGACCTGTCGGAAGTGGTGTTAACACTGAAGGCGAGCGGCATCGAGGATATCGCGGAGTTTCGCTGGCTTGAGCCGCCCGAGCCGCGGGCGCTCAAACGCGCCGAGCAGTTGCTCGTTGATCTCGGTGCATTGTCCGTAGCCGATCGGCGCATCACCGAACTTGGGAGGCGAATGCTGGCATTCCCGGTTCATCCGCGGTATGCGCGTATGCTGCTCGCCGCGCAGGAGCATCGCTGTGTGCGTACGATTGCATTGATCGCTGCGGTGACGCAGGGCCGTTATCTCATCCGTCGTGACGAAGGGAACCAGGCGCGCGAAGATCGTGATGATCTGTTAGGCGCAGACGACCATTCCGATTTGTTCATCCTGACGCGTGCCTTTCGCTTCGCGGAAAAGAACGACTTCGATCCGCGGCGTTGTTCTCAGCTTTCGGTCAATGCCACGGCCGCTCGTGAAGCTGCGCAGCTATGGGAGCAATTCATTGGGATCGCACGCGCGGAAGGTCTCCACTTGGAAGCACGTGAAGCGGAACCCGGAGCGATCCAGCGCTGCGTGCTCGCCGGTTTTCCGGACCAGGTTGCTGTCCGAATGGATCAAGGAACGTTGCGCTGCGCACTTGTGCACGGCCGGCGCGGAGTGCTGGCGCGCGAGAGCGTGGTGCATCGCGCTCCGTTGCTCGTCGCGTCGGAAATCCGTGAGATCGGGCGCAGCGACAAGGAGCGGCAGGTGTTGCTCACGCTCGCCACACGAATCGAGGAAGCGTGGTTGCGCGAATTGTTTCCCGAGACGTTCCGTGACGATCTCGAGTTCTTGTTCGATGCCTTTGCACGGCGCGTGGTTGGCAAGCGCCAGATCAGCTTTCACGATCTCGTTTTGCGAAGCGAACCCGCGGAGGTGCCGCCCGGGGACGCCGCGGCGTTACTCGCGCAACAAGTTGTGGCTGGCACATGCCCGCTGAAGCATTGGGACAACGCTGTTGAGCAATGGATTCTGCGCGTCAACTGCGTGGCCGCATGGTTCCCGGAACATGGGATTCCGCCGATCGGCGACAGCGACAAGCTGTTGTTGATCGAGCAGATTTGCAGCGGCGCCACGAGCTACAAAGAGATCAAAGAGCGGCAGGTCTGGCCGACGGTGAAGTCGTGGCTGTCCGGACGACAGCAGGCGCTAATCGAGCAACTGGCGCCAGAACGCATCGGGCTACCGAACGGACGCAAAGCCAAGATCATCTACAGCGCTTCTGCACCTCCTGCTGTCGCGGCGCACATACAGGATCTCTACGGCGTGGATCGGAATCTCGCGATCGGACGGGCGCGCGTGCCGCTGGTGATCCAGGTGCTCGCGCCGAACAATCGGCCGATTCAAATCACGAGCGATCTCGAAGGATTCTGGCGCGACGCTTACCCGAAGATAAAAAAAGAACTGCAACGCAATTACCCGAAGCACGAGTGGCGCTGATGTGCAGAAACTTACGCCCGCTCGGTTGCCACGCGCAGCAGCGTCGCGAGTATCCGTGAGCCGGCGACGAACGTGCCGCGGAGTGTGCCAGACACTTTCGATTCGCCACCGGTGCGACAGCGGTGATTCACCGGCACCTCGAGAATGCGGAGACCGGCGCGCGCGGCGCGCATCTGCATCTCGAGGTTCCAGCCATAGGTTTCTTCCTTCATTCCGAGCTGCGCGAGAGCATCGTGCCGGATCGCGCGGAATGGGCACATGTCTGTGTACTTCACAGCGTAGATCGGACGAATCAACCAGCCCGCGACATAACCCGCTAATACCTGCTGTGCGTTCATACTGCCTGGCTCGCGTTCACCGCGCGTGCGCGAGCCAATCACGAAATCATGCGTTTCATTTGTTATCGGACTAACGAGTCGATCCATCAGCTCCGGGCAATCGCTTCCGTCACCGTCGAGGAACACGATGATGTCGCACTCCCGTGACACGGCGCGAACGCCGGCCGCACACGCGCGGCCGTAACCGCGCGCCGCGGCGACAACGCGGGCGCCCGCCTCGCGCGCCCGCTCCGCCGTGCGGTCAGTGCTGGCGTTGTCGACGACAATCACCTCCGACGGAATACCGGTAGCCAGGCAACCCCTTACAACGTCGGTTATCGGCTCCTCCTCGTTTAGAGCCGGAATAACGACGGAGATGTAGTGCTGCTGTGCGGTCATGGCAGAACTGCCGCTGCGGTGCCGAAATAGAACGCCAGGGCGCAAAAGTCGGAAAACGCCAGCGTGACGGGCCCCGCTGCGATCTTCGGATCGAGCTTCAGCCAGTGGAGTAAAGATGGAATGCTTAAACCGAAAAGGCAGGCCGTGACCAGCGACAATGCAATGCTGCCGCCGACCACACCCGCCGCAAGCGCATCTCCGCGCCACAGCCACACAATCGCGCTCACCACAATGCCGCAGCTCACGCCCAGAAGGAGCGCCGTTGCTGATTCGCGACGAAAAGTGTCGAGGAACCAGCGGCGCGTGAGCGTCGTGGTGCGCAGCGCCTGAATCGTCACGGTCATCGATTGCATGCTCACGCTTTCGTTCAAGCCGAGCACCATCGTGAGGAAGAAGGCTATCACGACACTACCGGCGAGTGTTGTCTCGAAAGCGCCGGCCAGCAGCGCGCATATGGTGCCGCTGCCGACTGTCGCGAGCAGCCAGGGAAAGCGGTAGCGAAAGACGCGCAGCGGCGATGCGTCTTTGATTTCCGCTAACCGGAACCCCAGCGCTTCGAAGAATTCGTCGGGTGGCGGACGACTCGCTGCACGAGCTTCGTCGCGGTCGCCAGCCTCGAGCAACTCCTGCCGAAACAAACTTACATCCACGACGCCGACCACGCGCCTCTCGCCATCGACAACCGGAAAGGCGAAGAATTTGTAAAGCACGAAAAACTCGCACGCATCGAGCACAGTTGCAGTCGCTGGCAACGCTATGACGCGCCGAATCATGATCTCTTCGAGGGAAGTTTCGAGCGGTGCAGTCAGAAGACGTCTAGTG
>JACDHZ010000196.1 GCA_013820755.1 Chthoniobacterales bacterium | reverse complement strand
ATCTATCTGCATCCGAACATCGGCGAGTACGCGCGGAAGCTTGCGAGCAAATTACCGGGCGAACTGAAGGTCTGCTATTTCGTGAACTCCGGTTCGGAAGCGAACGATCTCGCGCTGCTCATAGCGCGCGCTTACACGGGGAACTACGACATGATCGCATTGCGCAACGGTTATCACGGCGGCAACGCGTCGGGAATGGGCCTGACCGCGCATCACACCTGGAAGTTCAATGTGCCGCATAGCTTCGGCGTTCACCATGCTATCACGCCGGACCCGTATCGGGGCGCCTTTGGTCGCGAGGACGCGGACGCGGGGGAAAAATACGCCGCGGATGTGAAGAACCTGATCGATTACGCCACGCCGGGACAGGTCGCCGGGTTCATTGCAGAATCAATCCAGGGTGTCGGTGGTGTGATTGTTTTCCCGGATGACTATCTGAAACATGTCTATGAACATGTGCGCGCGGCGGGCGGTGTTTGCATCGCCGATGAAGTGCAGGCGGGCTTCGGGCGGACGGGCACGCATTACTGGGGCTTCGAGACGCAGGGCGTAATTCCGGACATCGTTTGCATGGCGAAAGGGATAGGAAACGGCGCCCCGCTCGGCGCTGTCGTGACGACGCCGAAGATTGCCGCCGCGCTTTCGCAGCGGATTCACTTCAACACTTTCGGCGGCAATCCGGTGGTGAGCGCACAAGGCATGGCAGTGCTCGAAGTGATCGAGCGCGAGAAGTTACAGGAGAACGCGTTGAAAATCGGCGAGCAGCTTTCCGCCGGTCTGCATCGCCTGAAGGAGAAGCACAACATCATTGGGGATGTGCGCGGCAAAGGCCTGATGCTTGGGATCGAGCTGGTAAAGGATCGCGCGACGAAAGAACCCGCCAAGGCCGAGTGCGCGCAGGTGCTCGAAATGTGCAAAGAGATGGGACTGCTGCTCGGGAAAGGTGGCTTGCACGGGCAGACGATCCGCTTCTCGCCTCCGATGTGCGTATCGGCTGCGGACGGCGACTTTTTGCTCGAGGTACTCGATCGCGCTTTCGCCTCTTTATAGCTCGCATGTAGCGCAAGTTTCCAAGTTACGATCTGTCCAAGGCGGCAAGTTGAAAACTTGCGCTACGGTTTCGTGGAAGCAGCCACAGCCGCAGCACATTCGGTGGCGCGGCGCACGGCCGCTTCAGCTTTCGTGATGTCGAGATGCCTGAGCATTCCGCGGTTTTTCACCTCCGTCCAGAACGCCAGGCTGCGCTCATAAAGCTGGCAGGCAGCCCGGAGCTTCGCCGCGCGATCAGCAGCATCGACTTCAGGTCGCTCCGCTAGAGATCGCTCGCAATCGGCCATGTTGCCAGAGAGCTGCGCGAAAGCGCTGCGCACGCGCGCGTTCTGAGGGTCCTGCTGCGTCAAGCTCTCAGCCAGTGTTTCCGCGCGTTTAAACAAATCCAGCGCGCGCTCGAGCTCGTTCGCTTGCATGAGCAAAACACCGGCGACGTCGTACATCTTCATCAAGTCGCGGCGTGACTCGACTCGTTCCGGGTCTTTCCCAACGACCTCTTCGCTGATCTGAATAGCCTGCTCTGCGCGAACGAGTGCGTCTGCGCCCTGGCCGAGCTTGGCGAGTGTGCCCGCGAAATACGAATAGGTCACCGCGAGCCAGCGCTGATGACCCTGATCCTTGGCGTCGGCCGAAAGCAACGGCTCCAGGAATTCCAAGGCGCGGCGATAGTTCTCGGCTGCGCAGTTTTCGTCACCTGCGATAGAGCATTGTTGGGCGAGGCGGAAATGTGAGGCCCACATGTCGCGCCGATAACGGCCACTTGTGGGTTCCTTTTCGAAAAACGCCTGGGAGATCTCGACCTCCTTCTGCGTGTAGAGTGCAGCCTGGCTGAGATCACCGAGGTCTCGGTAGGCATCGCTAATCTGGCCACACGTCGCAGCCAAATCGTGGTGCACGTGTTCGTCGGAGGGATTCTCCGCGTGCAACTTTTCCTGAATCTCCATCGCCACGAGCTGTCGCCGAAGGGCCTGCCGAAAATCACCCGCGTCGGCCAAAACAGTTCCGAGGTTGAGACTGCGATCTGCCAGATGCGCTTGCATTTCTGCGTCGGTCGGATTCTTGGCGAGAAGCGATTCGACCAGGGAAAGCGCTCGTTGGCCGTAATCGACCGCTTTCCGGGAATGACCCGCCATTTTCATCATGTCGCTCATTCGATCGTAGCTCTCCGAGAGTTGCAGACGATAAGAGACGTTTTGCGGGGCGGCTGAAACGAGGGTTTCATTCAGACGCACCGCTTTTGCGTGCGCCTGCATGGCGCGGGGCTGGTCCGTGCCAATGGCGCCAATCTTCTGGTAGGCGGCGGCGAGTTCGCTTTTTAGCCGCAAATCATCACCCGCCTCCTCCGCCAGACTATCGAGATACTCGACCGCGCGTTGCAGCACGAGGCGCCGGGCCGCGAGTGCTCCCGGCACATCGGCAATCAGGTTGTGAAATTCGAACATGAATGAGTTCGCGATCTTGCGGACGTCATTGAAGCGACGCTCCGCCCGCGCGCGCTCCCGGTTTGCAATCTGCGCCTGGCGCGCCGTGGCGATGACGCCGGCGAGCAGGGAAAGGAGCAGGAGAGTCGCCGCGGCCGCCCCCATTTTGTTGCGGCCGAGGAATTTTCCTGCGCGATAACTGAAGGTGTCCGGTCGCGCCCGGACCGGCCGGCCCCCCAGATAGCGGCGGAGATCGTCGGCGAGGTGACCGGCACTGCGGTAGCGCCGCTCCGGCGTTTTCGAAAGAGCGCGCAGCACGATCGTGTCGAGATCGCCTCGCAGCTCGCGCCCGCGCTCGGGCCTTGCGACGGCACTGGGCCGGGCTGGTTCTTCCTCGCAGACCACACGCAGGATCTGCGTAGGAGTTGGGAGCGCGCTGGGGAATTCATGCGGCGGTCGCCCGGCGAGAACTTCGTAGAGAAGCGCGCCTAACGAGTAGATATCGCTCACCGTCGTGACCGTCTCACCGCGCACCTGCTCGGGCGAAGCGTAACCCGGCGTCAGTCGCTCCGCCCCCGCCATCGTCACTTCCCAGCTCCCTTCGTCGCCGGCAAGGAGCTTCGCGATTCCAAAGTCGAGGAGCTTTGGCTCGCCCTCGGGCGTGACGAGAATATTCCCCGGCTTGAGGTCGCGATGCACGATCAGGTTCTGATGCGCGAATTGCACCGCGCCGCAGATCTTGAGGAATAACTCGACGCATTCGGTGAGCGGCAGTTGCCGCTCCACGACGAAGTCCGTCAGTCGCATGCCCTCGACGAATTCCATCACGAAGTATGGCAGACCGTCCTCGGTCATGCCGGCATCCAGGAGGCGCGCGATATTGGGATGCTCGAGCCGCGCCAGAATCTGCCGCTCCGCCCGGAAACGGCGCAGCACTTCATCGGTGTCGGTGCCGCGTTTGAGTAGCTTCACCGCGACCAATTTTTCAAATTGTTGATCGGCGCGCTTACCGAGCCAAACGGTGCCCATTCCGCCGCGGCCGAGTTCGCGCACCAGTTCGTAGGCGCCGACGCGACGGCCGTGATTCGCGGAAAAAAGCGGCTCCGAGTTCACAAGCCCTGCGCTTTCGGCGCATGAATCGAAATCGTCCGGCGGCTGATCCAGCAGCGACTCGACTTCTCGGCGCAACGAGGTGTCGCCCGCGCAAGCCCTGGCGAGAAACGCGGCGCGTTCACTTTCTGCCGGGCGCTCGAGCGCCTCAGCGAGCGTTGCTTTGACCTGTTGCCAGCGCGCCGGAGTCATGATTCTCGAATCATTTTACCGAGAATATCAGACGTGCCATTCTGTATACGTGAAAACCAGCCTCGAGATTCCAGATAAAGAGCTGAGAGATCTGCTCCGGTTCACCAAGGCCAAGACGAAACGGCAGGCGATTGTCAGCGCCATTGTTAGTTACAACCGGCGCAAACGAATGGCCGCATTAGTAAAATCTTCGGGTTCTTCGGACACTTTCATGACCCACGGTGAGTTGATGAAGATGCGCGAAATGGAGTGAGCGATGGTGCTTATCGATTCCTCGATTTGGGTACACTATTCCAGCGCCGCGGCGACGTTGCCCGGCAAAACCGGGTCCGCGACCTCATCGAAGCGGGACAGGCGGCATGGTGCGCGTTTGTTCGCTTGGAACTTTGGAACGGTGTAGGCAGCGATGCGGACCGGCGCATGCTTCGTGAGCACGAGATTTGGCTCCCGGACCTGCCAATTGGGGGTCCAGTGTGGCAGGACGCTTGTGAGCTGCCAGCCGTTGCCGCCGTGTCGGCAAGAGCGCACCTGCGAATGACGTGCTCATTGCCGCCTGCGCGCGACATCACCGCGCCAACCTCGAACATGCGGACAGTCATTTCGATTTTCTGCTCACGCTTTGAAGCGAGCTGAGGCGTGAGACCACGCTGGCGTGGGCGTTCCCCCTCATCGCTTCACTCGTGCTCGTAATCGTGCTCGAGAGGTAGGGATTAAGAATCGATTACGAGCAGGATCACGAGAAAAGGGTGCTAGCCGTGCCGGCCGATCTCGCGCTGGAGCCAGCGCCGCGCGGTGACCCACTCGCGCTTCACCGTTGCGGGTGACAACGCCATCACTTCTGCGGTCTCCGCGATTGTCAGGCCACCGAAGAATCGCAGCTCGACGACCTGCGCCTGGCGTTTGTCCAAGGTTTCCAGAGCGCGCAGCGCTTCATCTACGGCCGCGATGCTGATGGCGCGGTGATCGTAGAATTCGAGCGCCGCATCGAGCTCAAGCTTCGGCGCGCCGCCGCCGCGTTTCTCGGTCGCGCGTGCCTGCGCATGATCGGAAAGAATCCGCCGCATCATTCGCGCCGCGATGGAGAGGAACTGGAGACGATTCCCCCAATCGACCGTGCGCTGGTTCACCAGCCGCAAGTACGACTCGTGAACGAGCGCGGTCGGCTGGAGGGTGTGATTCGGCCTTTCTCGACGCAGGTAAGAGGTCGCCAGCGTTCGCAGCTCATCGTAAACCGCCGGCAAAGCGGCGTTCATCGCCTGCGCGGGCGTGTTCGCGGGC
>JACDHZ010000064.1 GCA_013820755.1 Chthoniobacterales bacterium | reverse complement strand
GCTCACGTTAGCCACTGCTACTAACGCGCAGACCACGCCGACATTTTCCCGCATTGTCGTATTCGGCGATAGCTTGTCTGACGTCGGCAACCTGCGTCATCGGATGGAGGAGAACGGCGTAAGTTATCCCGGCGGCGAGTTCAACTATAGCGACGGCCGGTTGACAAACAGCAGGGATACCGATCCAGCATCCGACCAATATTTTGGTGTTTGGCACGAGCAGCTCGCGCACCTGTTCCTCAAACTGCCCACCTCGGCGCCCAGCCTTGACGGTGGCAATGATTTTGCCTTCAGTGGTGCGACAACGGAGCGCGGAACTCGCGATTACTCAATCATCGACGTTTTCGGACTTGGTGTCACCGTCACGATCGATAACATGGGGCGACAGGTTAACGATTACCTCGCGAAGCGGACCGTAGATCCCGCGGCTTTATTTGCAGTCTGGGGCGGTGGCAATGACCTGTTTGACGACCATAGCTCTTCAAACGTCACTGCAGCCGCGGGACGTATGGCGATGATGATCAGCAGCCTCGCCAATGCCGGCGCGCGCCATTTCCTGGTGCCGAATGTGCCACCCCTTGGCGGCCTACCGCGCTATGCAAATGATCCTGAAGCTAAGGATGCGATGAACAGCAAATCCGCGCTTTATCGAGCGGAGCTTGACGCCAGCCTCGACTCAGTAACGAGCACACTCGCCGCTCAAGGAATCAAGATTGAGATCGATCGCCTCGATGTCTGGTCGCTCTTCGTGCGGTTCGTATCGGATCCGAAACGTTATGGTTTCACTGATATGATGACCCTTCCAAAGGCGAGGCCGTCGACCCCGACAAGTATCTTTTCTGGGATGACGTACACCCAACTACGGCGGGCCACTATCAAATCGCTCGAGAGGCAAACCGTGCACTCACAGGCGCAGCAATGCCGCCTGGGCGCGCGGTCAACCTCTCCACACGTGCCACCGTCGCGATGGCGGAAATGCCTCAGTGGGCGGCTTCATCATCACGGGTAACGACCCGAAGCGTGTCATCGTCCGCGGCATTGGACCGTCTCTCGGTGAGCGCGGCGTCGAAGGAGAGCTCCCAAATCCCGTTATCGAGCTGTTTAACGCCTCCGGTGCGTCAATGCGCGTCAACAACGATTGGATGGACACACAAGCGGCGAAAATCACGTCGACAGGATTAGCGCCCACGAACAGTTTAGAATCGGCGATTGTTCAGACACTTGTGCCCGGCAGCTACACAGTGAGGCTTAGAGGAGAAGCAGGCACTGCGGGCGTGGGATTGGTCGAAATCTACGACCTCGACTCTGTGGCGGATTCGACGCTTGCCAACGTAAGCACACGTGGGGCAGTGGGCATTGGCGACGACGTGATGATTGGCGGAATGATCATCGACGCTGGCGGTGATCCAATCGTTGTGGTGCGGGCGATTGGGCCGAGCCTGGCGAATAGCGGCAGCGCAGCGCCGTTACTAGATCCTACGCTCGAGCTTTACAACAGTAACGGCGAGCAAATCGCGACGAATGATGACTGGAAGGATGGACAGCCGATCGCCGCGAAGGCCACACTTCTTGAGGATCGCGAATCTGTGATCGTCGCATCACTCGCACCTGGCAACTACACAGCGATCGTCCGCGGGAAGGACAATTCGACCGGGATTGCGCTCGTGGAAGTGTATCGCATTCCATAGCGCGTCGGTGTAACTGTCGCGAATGCCACCGCGATGGCGTCGCGAGCTTGTAAAGCGTATGTACGCCCTGGCAGTCGTCGCAGCGGTAGCGACGGCCGCGTGGTGGTGGATAATTCGAATGCCAGCACCTAGCTTCCATGGCCCTACGTCAGAAGATGTTGCCGTCCAAGCTGCGGTGCGCGCTGAGCTTGCGGCAGACGTGCAGACGCTCGCGGGTGATATCGGTGAGCGGAACGTGGTGCACTATGACGCGCTCAGGGCCGCTGCGGATTTTATCGACCAATCATTCGTTAAAGCCGGACTTCGAACGCGTCGGGACGGCTACGATGCGGACGGTAAGCTTTGCGAAAACATCGAGGCGGAGATTCCCGGCACGAATAGCGAGGTCGTCGTGGTCGGCGCGCATTACGATTCTGTTCTTGGTTCGCCCGGCGCTAACGACAACGGCAGCGGTGTGGCCGCGCTGCTCGCGTTAGCGCGACGCTTCGCCGGGAACACCGGAACGCGGACACTTAGGTTTGTGGCTTTCCCGAACGAGGAGCCCGGCTATTTCCAGACGGAGCAGATGGGCAGCTGGGTGTACGCGAGTCGTTGCAAAGCACGTCGCGATCAAATCACGGCGATGATCAGCCTCGAAACGATCGGGTACTATTCGAACACGCCGCACTCGCAAAAGTTTCCTCTGGCCGGTCTCGGCCTGTTGTACCCGACGACCGGCAATTTCATTGCGTTCGTCGCGAACTCCTCCTCCCGCAAACTGATGCGCCGGGCACTTGCCACCTTCCGCGCTCACGCGCAGCTGCCGTCGGAAGGAGCGGCGCTCCCGGCTACGCTGCCGGGCGTCGGTTGGTCTGACCACTGGGCTTTTTGGCAGCATGGCTATCCAGCGTTCATGATCACCGACACCGCCCCCTTTCGGTACCCGTATTACCACGCGCGCAGCGACACGCCCGATAAGCTTGACTACGATGCGATGGCCAGTCTCGTCACAGGATTGGAGCACATGATTCGCGACCTTCTGACTCGTTAGCGCTTAGACCGGTACGTCGCCTCAGCGGTCAACGGCATCACATTCATGAACGACGGTTCGGTTGCGCCTGCATCATCACCGCTCGTGATCGGCGCCACCGGCGGTTCCGGGACGCGTGTGATGGCGGATTGCTCGCCGCGCCGGTTACGACCTGGGTTCGCACCTGAATAACGCCGAGGACGCGCTGGAGTTTGTCCAATTTCACAACCGCTGGGTCAATCGCATTGTTGTTGCTGACGGACGCCCGTTCTCTGCGAGCGAGACCGAGCAGATGGCCGCGGAGTTTTGCGCAGCGCTCGGCCGCCACTTCCCGCGAGATGGGGAAGCCGGACAGCGCTGGGCTGGAAGGCGCCGCGCAGCATTTACTTCCTGCCGCTGTTTCACCAGCTCTTTCCCAGCGTGAAGTTCATCCACGTATTGCGAGACGGCCGCGACATGGCGTTTTCAGACAATCAGAACCAGCTGCGTCAGCACGGCCGCGCGATCCTAAGCTGGCGTGAGCGCTGGTTTGTGGGAACGCCTCTGCGCTCGATCCTCTTGTGGGACCGCGTGAATTACCGCGCGGCTACCTTCGCTGAGGCGCGGCTTGGCAGTAATTACCTTGCGGTACGATTCGAGGACCTCTGCCGGTCGCCCGTCGTTACTGTAGAGCGGGTTCTCTGTTTCCTCGGTTCCAGCATCGATGCGCGTGAGGTGGCAAGTGCCGAAATCACGCCTCCGGCCACGCTCTCCCGCTGGAAAGCGGAGCCCGAGGAAATCACGCGCAAACTTACTGCTGCAGCGGCTGGATCGCTCCGCAAGTTCGGCTACCTCTAAGAAGCTCCCCTTCGGCAGGCATTTTTTGCGAAAAATTCTGCTCTTGCCAAAATCGGAGCACAGAGCAGAGCTTTGCGGTCTCCGTTCTACGGCGCCTCCGGTCTGGCAGTCTTTGGAAGCGCCGACGATCGCTGCCTCGCAGTCGCCCGTTCGCCAGCGGGAATACCGAGTGATTCTCGCAGCGCCTGGAAATCAATCGGCTTTGTGAGGTAGCAATCGAATCCCGCGGCCAAACCGGCGGAGCGCTCTTGCTCCGAGGCGCGGCCCGTCAAGGCGATCGCCTTCAGGGGCTGGATCTGCTTCGCCGCCCGCACGAGGTCGATTCCGTCCCCGTCGGGTAGTGCGAGGTCACTAAGGAGCACGTCGAAGGACATTTCTTCGAGACGCCTCCGCGCCTCCGTTATGTTCTTCGCGGTCACTATCCGACAGCCGCACCTGTTGAGCAGCGCCGAGAGAACCGCGCGCGTGTCGGCATGATCTTCGACTACGAGGACGTGCATTGTGTCAGTTACCGGAAGACATCGCACGCCAGACTAAAACAGCCGTCTGCAATTTTGCGGTGCATCGACTGCGCGACTAAAACGATGTCGCCCTCAGGCATTTTGCTAAACATTATTAACGGCCAGCGCGGCGCGATACCTGCAAATCGGACCCCATCCACAAACCGATGCCAGGAGACGGTGCTGGAGGCGCCCGCTCCGAGTCAAAGCTGTTTCGTCATGAAAACAGTATGGGGATCTTCCACATAATCCGCGAAGGCTCCGCAATGCTTAAACCAGACCGCGCATATAAAGCTGCGAGCGGGCTCGAACGCCGTCATCGAGCCCCGTTTCCAAGCTGAGGCGACGGTAGCCGCGCCGCCTCGCTTCTCCGAGGAATGTAGTCCAGAAGCATCCGCTCCACGCCTTTGCGGAGGTATGGGGTTGAGGTGCGAATCGACTTAATCTCGGCGTGTTCGGAATCCAGCTCTTTCAGTGCGCCGCATCCGAGCAGTTTCGCCGGTATCCCACTGTCCAGAACGCGACCTCCGGCTGCCGTAATCCATCGAGCGGCAGAGCATACACACTTTCCGACAGAGAGTGCAGTCGCATACTCGCGAGATGCTCTTCCAACAGCATCCGTATCTCAGAAGTCTGAATGTGCATGATCGGATAAACACTCTATCGGCTCGCCTTCAGACTGATTAGCAGAAGTATCCTGCCGTTTCGCTGTTATCGTGCCGCGCGCCGGCGCGGTGCCGCGTCGTACAGCGCAGCGTATAATCTGTCGAGTTCCACGGGCTTCGGCAGGATCCCAATGGCCCCGGTCTTGGCGAGCTCCGCCGCTTCGGTGCGGCCGTGACGATGACGATCTTCGCAGCGGGATCTTTCGAGAGGATCATCCTGGAAGCGGTGGCGCCATTCAGGCGCGGCATCGAGAAGTCCATGAGCACTACGTCAGGTTTTAGACGGGTATACGCCTGGATGGCTTCAAGCCCGGAACCGACCACCTGAAGAACCTGATGGCCGCAACTCTCCACAAGCGCAGCGAGAGCGACTCCGACGTCTCTTTGATCATCGGCAATCAGTACCCGCATCCAATGAGAATAGCGGTTTTATCCGATCGTCGTCTGCGAGCAATCCCGCTCCTCCCACCGATGAATGTCGCGCTGTGGGCAAACTCACGTGCGTTCTCATGTACCGCAGAAGGTCTGATGCACTCGTTCGTTAGCTTCTGGTGGTCTCGCGTACTCGGCGAAGACGGGCTGGTCTTCAAACGGCTTCGAAAGCACGGCTAGCAGCTCCTCAAAAGGGCGAAAATCATTCTCGTCGACGGCTGCTCGGATGACTGCCTCCACGCGATGATTGCGCGGAATGTAGGCTGGATTAACCGCACGCATAGCGTTCCGCCGCGCCGCCGCGTCGATCGATTCCTGTTGAAGCCGCTCGCGCCATTGTCTCGCCCAATCGTCATACGCTGACGGCTCTCCGAATAGGCTTCGCACAGCCGCATCTCCTCCGGGGTTAGCGGCTGCGTCGCTCAGTCGGCGGAAAGTAAGTGTGAAGTCGGCGCCGTTATCAGCCATTGTGTTCAGGAGAGCGCGACCTAGAGAGACGTCTCCATCTGCATTTCTGAAGAGACCAAGCTTGCGTCTGAGCCCCGTTTGGTACGCTTTTTCGAATGCTGGCGCGTATGCGCTGAGCGCCTCCTTCGCGTCAGTGACGGCAGCGTCGTTGTCATCACACAAAAGCGGCAGAAAAGACTCGGCGAGCCGCGTAAGATTCCAATGGCCAATCGCCGGTTGGCTCATGTAGGCGTAGCGGCTACCACGATCAATCGCGCTCCAAACCGCGGTTGGGTCATAATGATCCAAAAACGCGCATGGGCCGTAATCGATCGTTTCGCCTGAGACTGACATGTTGTCGGTATTCATCACGCCGTGGATGAACCCCACGAGCAGCCATTGTGCGATAAGCTCCGCCTGCGCTCTGATCACTGCGTCCAGCAGCGCGCGATAAGGCCGCTCCGCATCGATGACGTGCGGATAATGCCGGGCAATCACATGATCCGCCAGCAGCCGCAGCGCTTCTACATCATCTCGGGTAGCGAAGAACTGAAACGTGCCGACACGAATGTGACTCGAGGCGACACGCGTGAAGACTGCACCGGGAAGCATCGTCTCCCGGGCGACCTCTTCCCCTGTTATTACCGCCGCAAGTGCACGCGTAGTGGGAATGCCGAACGCGAACATCGCCTCACTCACAACGTATTCGCGCAGAACCGGACCAAGTGCTGCCCTGCCGTCGCCACGGCGTGAGAACGGCGTGCGACCTGCGCCTTTCAGCTGGATGTCACGCCGTATTCCAGCGTCATCAATCACTTCACCTAGCAGAATCGCGCGCCCGTCGCCGAGCTGCGGGACAAATCCGCCGAATTGGTGCCCCGCATAAGCAGTCGCGATCGCAGCAGCGGTATCTGGAATGCAGTTGCCAGCCAGGATTGCCACGCCCTCTTCACCGCTGAGCGAATCGGGATCCAGGCCTAGCTGCAAGGCGAGCGGCCTGTTCAAGCGAATCAGTCGCGGAGCGGCCACCGGCGTTGGCGCAGTATGCGTAAAGAACCGTGCCGGCAGTCGCGCGTAAGTGTTGTCGAAAGGAAATTGGACAGCGGTCACACGATCCAGTTCACCGAGCGCTTGAGCCATACAGAGATCAAAACGTCGCGGAGGAGCAAATGAGGGGCACCGTAAAATGTCTGCGTCTCGACAGGTGGATGAGGCAATGAGACTCACAAACGTGTTATCGGCGCCGCTTCCTATCCCGCAGGCTGTTTCGCGATCACTACCAGCGCAATTCCACCCAGGACCGCAATGCATGCGAAAACAAAACGCATGTTGAGCGGTTCGCTCAGCAGCAAAATTCCCCCGCCGGCAGCAATTACGGGGACACTTAGTTGGACGGTTGCAGCGGTTGTTGCGCTCAGAAAGGGCAGCACGCTGTACCAAACGATATAGCCAACGCCTGAGGTAATTGCACCGGCCGTTATGGCGTAAACGATCCCTGCCCAGTCGAAGTTTGCCCACCTCAATGCCAGGAGACTCAAAATAATTGTGAATGCGCTCGCGCGCAGAAAGTTGCCAGCCGTCGCGCCGGCCGGGTCCTTTTCCGCTTTTGCAACGAATAAGCTCCCCAGGCGAAGCCGGCTCCGATCATTAGGAACGAACCAACAAGGGGCGGAGCGGAGAGGCCGGGCAAAACCAGCACCACCAATCCGGTCAACGCCGCAGCGAGCCCCACCATTTGCCGCACCTGAATTTTTTCTCCTCGGCGCAAACCCCAGGTAATCATCGTGGCTTGTACTGAACCAAAGAGCAGCAAGGCACCTGTCCCGGCGTGGAGAGTGCGATAAGCAAAGGAAAAGGCTGCGGCATAAACGAAGAGTGCAACGGCCGACGTCCAGTTACCAGCTTGCCGAAGCGATGAGCGAGGAGTCAGAGGTGACCGCTCAGAAGAAGCGCCAACTACAGGCGAGCCGATTCGATCGACCATCAACCGTCTTCGGCTTGCAATGATTATGGAAAGGGCGGCCGCGCCGGCGAAAATCCGCAGTGAAGTGAAGGTGCCGGCGTCAATCTCGGTTTGCTTCAGGGCCAATCGGCAGAGTAACGAATTACTCGCAAACGCCAGCATTGCGAGAAGGGTAAGAACAAATGTACGTGCTGGCGTCACGTTCTCTGCGGATGGTTTACGGAGAGAAGACTTCTTGAACCACGCAAAGGTCGGACATACTTATCGATTATACCCTAATGTGCGTTCGCAATCGTGAAAGATCATCTCTTGCGAACTTAACTTTCCGGCCTGGCGGAAGTGGCGGCCAGCCGCCGCGTAACGGATCCTCGGCAAAATTAGGCCGACTGAGGCGGGATAGGAACGCGCTTCGGCGGCGCCGGCAACTGCCTAGGGTGGCCGAAGAGAGCTGGTGGTGAGGGGCGGCGAGTCCCGGCTCGTCACCATCGTTGTCTCGGTGCCGCAACCTTGATTCATTCGCGACGATGAGTGGAACGAGCCGCCTAGCCAAGTTCTTCGGCTTGAAGCGCAACCTCGTCATTCTGCTCACCGCGACGTTTGCGATCGGCGCGGGCGAGGAGCTCTGGATGCGCTTCCTGCCGAAGTATCTCCACGCGCTAGGCGCGACGGTTTCTATCATCGGGCTCTTCGACGCACTCCGAAATTTTCTTGGCGCGATCTACGCCTATCCCGGCGGCATTTTCGTCCACCGCTGGGGACATCGGCACGCCTTTATCGCCTTCGATTCTCGGCTGCGCGCTCGTCCTGCTCATCCCTCTCTGGGGCGGCAGTCATTGCCGGCATGTTCCTCCTTTCTCTCGTGGACCTGCTTCTCGCTCCCGGCGTCGTTCTCCCTGATTGGCGCATGCTCGCCACGAACCGCGATGCAACCGGCATCGGCGTGCTGGCTGTGATTAAGCGCATCCCGATCATGATCGCGCTTTTCCTAGGCGGTATGCTCATCGCAGTTTGGTGTCCTAACCACGGTCGAAATGCTCGCCGCTACGTTCTGCATCATCCGGCGGCGCACTTCGCCGACAAATACGGACGCGAACCATTTGTCATCGTGACGTTCGGTTTCTTCACGCTCTTCCCGTTGATCCTGCTCTAGCGCGACGTTGAACCGGCATCTGCGCTTCAAGGCAAGAGCGAACACTCCTCCGATGTCACGAGTAGCCAGTCTGAACGATCGTAATGTTGTCGCGGGGGATTACGTCCTCTACTGGATGCAGCAATCGCAGCGCGCCGTCTGCAATCACGCGCTCGAATACGCGGTCAGGCGCGCGAACGAACTGGAGCAGCCACTCATCGTCTGCTTTGGAATCACAAATGATTATCCGGAAGCGAATCTACGGCATTACACCTTCATGTTGGAAGGCCTGCGCGATGTCGGCCTTGCGCTCGAGCAGCGTGGGATCCGCTTCACCCTGCAGCAGGGCGATCCCGCCGCCGTGGCACTAAAGCTCGGCGAGCGCGCCTCGCACATCATCTGCGATCGCGGCTATCTCACGCCGCAACAGGAATGGCGGAAACGGGTCGCGACCAAAGCGACTTGCCCGGTCGTGCAGTCGAGAGCGACGTCGTTGTTCCGGTACACATCGCGTCATGCAAGCGCGAGTTCGCCGCGCATACCTTGCGCCCAAAGCTGACGCGCCTCTGGCCCAATTACCTCCAAGACGTAGCTGTCGTCGCGTTAAACAAGAAGAGCATTGACATCGCGCCGGGTGGCTTGAACTGGCGTGAGCCGCACTGGGTCGCGGCGAAGCTCAAGCTCGACCGCTCTGTTCCTGCTGTGAGCGAGCACTTCCGGGGCGGAACTGCAGAAGCGCAGAAGGCCTTCACGCAATTTTGCGCCGATCTGTTGCGCGATTACAAGGATACCCGGAATCAGCCGCAAACCGACAACGTTTCGCAGATGAGCAAATATCTGCACTTTGGCCAGATCTCGCCCGTCTGGCTCGCTCTGGAGGTGCGGAAGTATGCGCGGGCCGGCGCGACGAATATCGAGAGCTTTGTCGATGAGCTCCTCGTCCGCCGCGAGCTCTCGATGAACTGGGTCGAGTTCACCGACCATTACGAAAGCTACGAATCCATGCCGGAATGGTCGCGCAAGACGCTCGCGGAACACGCGCGCGACACGCGGCCCTACCTTTACTCACGCGCTCAGCTCGAGAACGCGAAGACGCACGATCCCTACTGGAACGCGGCCATGAACGAGATGCGGTTCACCGGTTACATGCACAACCACATGCGGATGTACTGGGGGAAGAAAATCCTCGAGTGGACCTCGTCACCTGAGGAGGGGCACGCCACTGCGCTCGCGATCAACAACAAGTTCTTCCTCGATGGGCGCGACGCAAACTCTTTTGCCAACATCGCCTGGGTGTTTGGGCAACACGACCGGCCGTGGTTCGAGCGTCCTATTTTCAGGAAGGTGCGTTACATGAACGCCGCCGGCCTGGAGCGGAAGTGCGACATCAAAGGGTATGTCGCGAAGGTGAACGCGCGGATCGCGCAATACCGCGCCTAACGAGTGCCGCTTTTTGCGGGTTCAGGAACAAGGTCGAGGTTCTCGAAAACGGGATCGATCTCGAGGCGTTCAGCAGACTGCGCTTTCGCGAACTCAGCCGCGCGAGCAGGCCAACGATCACAACAAAGGTCACAATCAACCCGAGCAGGAAAATGCAAATGACGTAGTCCATGGCGCGTTAGCCTTTCCGCAACCGCGAAACGGTGCACGCCAACAGCACAATGCGAACGCCAACCCAGAGCGCAAGAATGCTTGGTACCCAGATGCCAACAAACAGGCCGTAGTCCCGGCTAACGAGAAACCAGAGCGCGACGCTGAAAACGAAGCTCGCGAATGTGGCGATGAGGAACGGGTAATCGATCTTTGTGAACATAGGCTGTCGGGGTCTGATGGCTTTACGGTTGAGCAGGCCCGCTGGATTCAGCGGTGATGCTGATCAAGCGCCGCGAGCGGAGCGTCCGCACGCTTTGGAGACGCGAAGTAATCGTGTGCAGACGGTTTGCATTCTCGGTAATCAGCTGTCGCCGGAGCTCATCGACGAAAGCTTGCCCAATTTCGGCGTGTATGAAGACATGGTGGCGAAAGGCGAGCCGCACCTTTTCCACTCCGTCCTCTCCTCGTCGCTCAATCTTGGCTGCTCACGGCGACCGGATGCGTAGACGCGGCGATCGACGCTTACAATCGCGGCGCCGCGCCGATCAATTCGAGGGATACAGGCGCAACGCAGGTGACGCTGCAAAGACGAGGATTAAAGTGCTCTTCCGAAAACCAGCTCAATCGGCCCCTATTGTATATAAAATCCTCCCGCCTAGTTCGGGGAAGTTGTGAAGTTTGGAGCCGCGCGCCGCCCTTACGAGGTGGGGCAACGCCTCTCGCTTATCCGGGTAAGAATAGTGGCAAGTAGACGCGAGCGCATTGCGCGCAGCAAGAGAGTGCACGACGCGGCCCGCGGATTGCGTAAGTTCCCAATCGGAAGAGAGTTGTCCTCGTAGTTCAACGGATAGAACAAGGGTTTCCTAAACCTTAAATCCGGGTTCGATTCCCGGCGGGGACACCAACAAGAATGGCGGCGTTTGAGAACGTTTAGCAGCGTTTCACCCTGCTTACTAGAGGGGAATTTAGCGTCCGGCAATTTGCCGCGCAAAAGAATCTTGGTCGTTTGGCGGCGTTTCAGATCGTTTAGCTTAGATGCGGAAACGTGCGATAAACGTGCGATAAAGTCGGCTCTTAAGCCCAACAACGCCGGTCGTCAGGGGAGCGTTATTTCATCCTCTGGACAATGCAATCAGTCTGCCTGCGAACACCGCTGTCGCGGCGATCAAGGTTCTGTTCAGACGTGCTGTGCTCGTCAGCCAGGATTCAAACCTTCATACATCTCCTGCACGATGTGATCGACGACAGCTTAATGTCTTGTGAGCGTTCCCAGACTCCAAGCTGCCGATCGGCGCCTGTGCCCTCACGCATGATCCGCCGCTCCCACTCACCGAGACTGCCACGAATCCAAGGTCGCCAGCTAACTCGTGCTGAGATCTCAGCACGTTCGGCAATATGGAAGCACTCCAGACACGAAGAGCGGCAAAGTGCTCGACGCGCATCTCCTCGAGGCCTACCTCGACTTCGCGTATCGCTCGGCTGAGATCCTGGCGCGCTGTATGCAGCCGCCTCGGACGCATATGGTCAGCGCTTCCGGGTCCACGTGAGCGGAAGCTCGAGCTGACGTTCGCGGGTGCGGCGGCGGCCGAGAGCGGCAGTCAGGTATAAATAGGGCATCTGTTCACATGAACACATGGACCGTCTGGCGCAAGTCCGCTGAACGCGACTCGCGTGGGCGCCGACGCAGTCCAGCCGGGCCGCTTCCGTTCCGCTTTAGCGGGGCAGGGAGTTTGAGCCAAAACTACGGCTGCAGTTCTTCGTGGCGCCGTTTGCGCGTGACAGGGTCAACACAGCCCGGACGGCGCGTACGATTCCGCAGTTTGAAGCGGCCCGACCGAGCAAGGCGGGAGCGAATTGATCGGATCACGGTCTTCACGCGCTCCGGGGGCAGTTCGAGCGCGGCGCCGATCTCCAAATAGGTCATGCCGTCAGCGCGAAGCAGGACAACTTCCTGCTCCTGCTGCGTCGCGTCTCCGAGAAAGTCGCGTAACGAGGCGTTCATTCCGTGGTTCGACGCAACGGTCAAGAAACTCATCGGCTTTAATATGCGGTGGTGATTACCACTTCACGCTTTCCGTTCCAAGGGTTTTTGTCACAATTTCAACTTACCGACCCAAATGACAGCCAGCGATACTGACCGTAGCGAAACAGGTTTTGAAGGTTCGTGCGTTCCCAAAGCGGTTCGTCGTCGCTCGGCATAGCGCAGGGCGTGGCGCTATATTCCAGAACGAGACTGATGCTCCGTGCGCAGAGCGTTTGCGTGACAATCGATCGCAGCGAAAGCCTATATCTCGCCTGTCGACTTGCCTGGGGAATCGACAGGCGCACAGTCCGTCCTGCGGTGGAAGGAGCGATTTTCGCGCGTTGTATTTCGCGATCGTGCCGAGCTCCCCGCGTGGTTCCAGTCGGAACAGGAGTTCGACGCGGTAAAGTTTCGTGGAGTTCCTGTCTATAAGAACTCGTCCTGCTGCGCAATGTAGAACCTGTGAAATAAACCAGGGAATAACCTGCGAGTCACCGGCTCTCACAGGTTCATGCTGCCGAAAATCGCTTCTGGCTCTCCCAAGCGCCGCCGTTGGATCACGACTTCTATCTGCGCGGGCTTAGGCATTGCCTCCTTTGTTCACGCGCAGCCGGCGAGCGACAAAGGCGATCGCGTCGTGACCGGCGCCGATCTCGCTTTCCTCAACGACGCTGGGCCGGGTGGCGAGGCCGAGGTAGAATTCGGACGCCTGGCCGCGGAGCGCGCCGCGAGCAGCGAAGTGCGGCAGTTCGCCCTGCAGATGGTCGAAGATCACTCCAAGGCAGGGACCAAATTAAAGGCACTCGCGAGCCAGAAGAAAGTGACTCTGCCGCCGCAGATCATGCCGAAAGCGAAGCAGACCAAAGAGCGGCTGGCGAAGCTTCAGGGCGCAGACTTCGACCGTGAGTATGTGAAGACGATGGTCGCAATGCATGAGAAGGACGTGGCCGCATTTAGTGCATTCGCCGAAAGCGCGACGGATGCGGACGTGAAAACATTTGCCGCCGCGACTCTTCCCACGCTCAAGCATCACCTGGAAATGATCCGCGCGCTCGCCAAAACCATGAGTGCGGCTGCGAAATAACCGACGAGGGGAGCTATCAACAGAAAGAAGACGATGACAACAAGAACAAGGCAGAGCGATGTCAGCCCAGTCCCCGGACAAAAGCTGGAAAACATCGGCGGCGCGGTAATCCGCTATGGATTAGCCGCGGTTTTACTTTGGGTTGGCATGCTGAAATTCACCGCCTACGAGGCGGAAGGCATTCAGCCGCTGGTAGCGAATTCGCCGCTCTTTTCGTGGGCTTACAGCGTTATGAGCGTGCAGGCTTTTGCCATGGTGCTCGGGGTGATCGAGATAACGTTGGGAATTTTGATCGCGCTGTGGCGAGTCGCTCCGAAGCTCTCCGCCTATGGCAGCATCGCCGCGGCCCTCATGTTTCTTTTGACTCTGACATTCGCCTTGAGCACTCCGGGCGTTTGGCAGCCAGGGTATGGGTTTCCTTTTCCCTCACCGATGCCTGGTCAGTTCCTCGCGAAAGACCTGCTCTTCCTGGGCGCTTCGATCTGGACTGCAGGTGAAGCC
>JACDHZ010000063.1 GCA_013820755.1 Chthoniobacterales bacterium | reverse complement strand
GCGTTCGACCTTTGCCGGCAGCCACTTCTGGAAGCACTCGGAACCGATGTTGCGCTCCCTCAGCCAGGGTTCAAGAATCTTGAACAGCTGGAAGAAGGACTTCGCCGGAAAGATGGCGTTTGTGGCCGGGGCGACGGCGCTCGCATTCGCGCAAGAGAGCGCCAGCGCAGCGGTCACGGTAGGAGCTTCCGCGCGAGCACGATTGCACCGAAACTGCGTAGACGCAGCGACTTGAACGCGGCTCTGCGTTTGCGGCGAACAGCTGCGGATTACTGAGTCAGAGGCGAAGGTCCAGGCCGTGCGGGTTGGCAAAGTGCATCGCCTCGGCCAGCGCGCCGGCCAACTGGTCGCGGAAGAGATGATCGAGAGCTTCATCAGCAGGCAGTTGCCTGCGGGCGTCGTATCGCACTGTCTCCCCAAGATGCACGCCCCGCGGAGGAGCGGCACACGTCACACGTCGCGCATGGTTCAACGTCACTTCCATCGGGCTGTGCCGCGCGTATGTATGAGCGAGCACGATGAAGACGGAGATCACTTACCTCATCATCGGGCTGCTGCTCGTCGGCGTGGCCGTTTCCGGCACGATGCTGAAACGCCTGCCGCTTACGGCGACAATGGTTTATCTCGGGCTCGGCGCGTTGCTCGGACCGCTCGCGGTCGGCTTGTTCATCATCGATCCGCTACAACGCGCGACGCTGCTCGAACATGCGGCGGAGATCGGCGTCATCGTTTCGCTCTTCACGGCGGGCCTGAAGCTGCGTGTGCCGTTGCATGACAAGCTCTGGTGGATTCCGGTGCGGTTGGCGTTTCTCTCTATGACGATCACCGTCGGGCTTGTAGCGCTGCTCGGTGCGTATGTGCTCGGGCTGCCGTGGGGCGCGGCGGTATTGCTCGGTGCGGTGCTGGCGCCGACTGATCCGGTGCTGGCGTCGGATGTGCAACTGGAGAGTGCGACGGATACCGACCGGTTGCGCTTCAGCATCACGGGCGAGGCGGGTTTGAACGACGGGACGGCTTTCCCGTTCGTCATGCTCGGGCTCGGACTGATGGGTCTGCACGAGATCGGCGAATGGGGCTGGCATTGGCTGGCGGTCGATGTGATCTGGGCGATCGCCGGCGGGCTCGCGATCGGCGCGGGCGGCGGGTTGCTGGTGGGCAAGCTCGTCATTTATCTGCGGCGCGAGCACAAGGAGGGAATCGGGGCGGATGAATTCCTGGCACTCGGCTTGATCGCGTTCGTATACGGGGCGGCGCTGTTGACGCACACTTACGGCTTTCTCGCTGTCTTTGCGGCGGGGCTTGCGTTGCGCTCGCTGGAGCGCGTTCAGACAGGCGATACGCCGGCCGAGCAGATGAAGGAGATGGTTTCGACCGGGAAGAAAGAAGAACTGGCGACGCACCCGGATAAGGCGCCTGCGCACATGGCGGAAACGCTGCTCGGGTTCAACGAGCAGATGGAACGCGTCCTCGAGGTTGCGCTCGTGTTGCTAGTTGGCGCAATGCTGACACCGCAGTTCGTGTCGTGGCGCGATCTGTGGCTGGTGCCGGTTTTGTTTCTCGTGGTGCGGCCGATCGCGGTATTGCTCGGCACGCCGGGCAGGCAGATCGGGCCGACGCAGCGGGGATTGATCTGCTGGTTCGGGATCCGCGGAATCGGCTCGCTCTATTACCTGATGTACGCGGTCACCCATGGCGTGCCGGCGGAAATGGCGACGCGGCTGATCTCGCTCACGCTTTGCGTTATCGCCGTCTCCGTGGTCGTGCATGGCGTTTCGGCTGCCCCGTTGATGAAGTGGTATCACGCGCGCGGGCGTCGCAAGGCAGCGTGATTGCAGCGTCAGCTTGCGCCGTTCTGCGCGTGTGCTTCGCGCAGCTGGAGGCTGCGATTGCGCAATGCTTCGAAGACTGCGCGCAGCAGGCGGTGAACAGCTTCGTTTGCTAGGCCGCGTTCGCTGCGGGGTGCACCTCGCTGACGTGATCGGCGAACACACGCCACTGACCATCACGTTCCCGCACCGGCAACGTTTCTGCGCATGGTGGTCGCGGTTTAGAGCTGAGCGTCCCCCAGCCCGGAACGGTGCTCTTCAACACCACCAGTTGATTCGGGTTCGCCACCGGCAGGCTCCGCAGCAGCACCTGGTTGAAGAGTGAAAAGAGCGCGGTGTTCGCGCCGATCCCGAGCGCGAGCACAGTGATGACCACGAACGTGAACCCCGGCGATTTCCGCAGGAGCCGGATCCCGAACGCAACGTCGCGCGCGAAATCCTCGATGGCCGCACCCTGCGCATGTCGCGGCAGTCCTCCTTCAACTGCTCAACGCGGTGAAACTTCCGGGCCGCCGCGAGCCGGGCATCCGCCGCCGATGAGTTCCTCCGCTCGCTGCTCCATGGAGCGGGTCAATGAGACTTGGATCGGCGCTAGGCGGCAACAACAACTCTCTGCGCTATTGCCGCACGTGTTCTTATTTTTGTTCTAACTCAGCAAAACTTTCCGCCAAGATCGGTATGTAAATCGTTAATAACCGTCCATTTGCGATAGTGGCGGAAGGGGTGGGATTCGAACCCACGGTGAGTTTACCCCACGTTCGATTTCGAGTCGAGTGCCTTAAACCGAGCTCAGCCACCCTTCCACTCGCCGCCGCAGGCTCGCTGCGGTCAGTGGCGTAGTATGTGACGCAGTGCAGGTTTTGTAAACCACCCATGCTGGGCACCACTCGTACCTCGAGCCTCCGCTGAGATCATTGACATCGGTAAGTCGCTCCGGGCCGGCATCCGCTGCTGATCAGCTGTGGGCGCAAACAGACTAGGGTCACTATCCCGGTTAGCAAAAACCCTGCGCCGCAACCCTCGATGGCCGCGCTGCCCTAAGCAGCTGACGTTGAAGGGGAAGAAAATGTCACAATTTTGTTGTTGATGCCTGCCAACCCTGCACCGCATCTTGTATACCGCTCGAACGGCCTCCCCACTATCTTGTTATCCGGTTCTTCACGATTATGAACACGATGTTGGCTCGGCTGTTCACCGTTATTCACACTTTTTAACCAATTCAACCACCAGCCTTTCTCCGCCATGATTCAGCTGAAATCGGGTATTCGACCCTCCTCGATCGCCGTGAAACCTCGCGTCCGTTTCCAAGATCGCGTGAAGAAAAAAAATAGTGGCCTCCGTTTCGAGCGGCTGTTCAGCGACCCGAAATGCTCACCGTTCGAGCAGATCGAATGGGAAAAGCGCACGGCGGAGATCACCGATGACAGCGGCAAGGTAATCTTCAAGCAGGAGAACATCGAAGTCCCGAAAGCCTGGAGCGCGCTGGCGACCAAGATCGCTGTCTCGAAATACTTCTACGGGGATATAGCGAACGGCATCGACCCGCATAAAAGCGGGCGTGAAACCTCGGTTCGGCAGCTGATCCATCGCGTCACGCGCACGATCACCGATTGGGGCATCGCCGACGGCTATTTCGCAAATCCAGAGACGGCGGAGATGTTCTTCGATGAGCTGACATGGCTGTGCGCGAACCAGTATGGCGCGTTCAATTCACCAGTTTGGTTCAACGTCGGGCTCCATCACCAGTATGGCGTCGGAAAAGGTGCCGGCGAGGGCAATTACTTCTTCAATCGCGAGACCGGACAGGCGCAGCGCGCTGCGACGCAGTACGAGTATCCGCAGGGCAGCGCATGCTTCATCCAGAGTGTCGATGACACGATGGAAGACATCATGCGCCTCGCGATGTCCGAGGCGATGTTGTTCAAGTATGGCAGCGGCACCGGAAGCGACTTGTCGACGCTTCGATCCACGCGCGAGAAACTCAGCGGCGGCGGCAAGCCGAGCGGACCGCTCTCGTTCCTGAAGGTCTATGACCAGGTGGCGAACGTCGTGAAGAGCGGTGGCAAAACCCGGCGCGCCGCGAAGATGAACACGTTAAAGGATTGGCACCCCGACATCGAGGAGTTCATCGACGCGAAGCAAAAAGAAGAACGCAAAGCATGGGCGCTGATCGAGCAGGGCTACGACGGCAGCTACAACGGCGACGCGTACGGCTCTGTGATGTATCAGAACGAGAACCTCAGCGTGCGCGTAAGCGACAAGTTCATGAACGCTGCGGTCGAGGGGAACGAATGGTGGACCAAGCGCGTCCGGGACGGCTCACCTTGTGACAAGAAAGATGCCCGCAAACTGCTGCGGAAAATCGCGGAAGGGACGCATGTCTGCGGAGACCCAGGCATGCAGTTCGATTCCACCATTCACAAGTGGCACACCTGCAAAGGAACGGACCGGCAGAACTCCACAAACCCCTGCTCCGAGTATCTGTTCCTCGACAACACCGCATGCAATCTCGCGTCGCTGAACCTCATGAAGTTCAAAGGGGCGGACGGGGTGTTCGAAGTCGAGCGATTCAAAGCCGCATGTCGCCTGTTCATTACGGCGCAGGAGATTCTCGTGGATAACGCCAGTTACCCTGTCAAGGAGATCGCCGAGAACTCGCACATCTTCCGCACCCTTGGTCTCGGTTATGCGAATCTCGGGTCCCTGATCATGAGCTACGGTTACGGCTACGACAGCGCCGAAGGGCGGGCGATCTGCGGCGCAATCACTTCAATCATGACCGGCGAGGCGTACGAGCAAAGTGCGCGCATGGCGAGGGCGATGGGGCCGTTCCCAGGATATCGCGACGCACGCTGCAGCGGCATCGATAAACCGCTGGCAAAGGACAACATCGCCTCGATGCAGGAAGTGATTGAGCTGCATCGCGCTGCTGTAGCCGACATCCCCACGAACGACCGATTCGGTTACCTGAAAGAGGAAGCAGCGAAAGTGTGGGAGAGTGCCGCCAGTCTCGGCAAGCGTCACGGCTACCGGAACGCGCAGGTCACCGTCCTCGCGCCGACCGGGACGATCAGCTTTCTTATGGATTGCGATACCACCGGGATTGAACCCGACACGGCGCTGGTGAAATACAAGCTGCTCGCCGGCGGTGGCATGCTGAAGATCGTCAACCAGACGGTAAAACTCGCGCTCGAGACCCTCGGTTATAACTCCGAGGAGGTGGAGCGGATCGTCGCGCACATCGACGCGTTCGACACGATCGAAGACGTCACAGATGCCGACGGCTCGCTAATTTCATCCGGGCTCAAACCCGGGCATCTGCCGATTTTTGACTGCGCGTTCAAAGCGCACAACGGCCAGCGCAGCCTCACGTATATGGGGCATTTACGCATGATGGCCGCAGCGCAGCCGTTCCTCAGCGGCGCGATCTCGAAGACCGTCAACATGCCCGCAACAGCGACAGTCGACGAGATCATGAATACTTACGTCGAGGGTTGGCGTCTCGGGTTAAAGGCAATCGCCATCTACCGCGATGGCTCGAAGCGTTCCGCGCCGATCAACACAAAAAAGACCAAGGACATGGGCGGCGACGTGGCACTCGAAATCATGGTCGAGCGGCCGGAGCTCGAGAATCGCATCCTCGAGCTTGAGGCAGAGCTTGCTGCGTTGCGCGGCAAACCAACTCGTCACCGAATGCCGGACACGCGCATGTCATTGACGCACAAGTTCGAAATCGCCGGCCACGAAGGCTACATCACCGTCGGTTTGTTCGAGGATGGAATGCCAGGCGAGCTCTTCATTCAAATGGCGAAGGAGGGCAGCACCATCGGTGGCTTGATGGACACCGTCGCCACGCTCACGTCGCTATCGCTCCAATACGGTGTGCCGCTCGAATCGATGGTGAAGAAGTTCGCGTATCAGCGCTTCGAGCCCAGCGGCTTCACGAAGAACCCCGATATCCGCAACGCCACCAGCATCACCGATTATGTGTTCCGCTGGCTCGGCTGCCAGTTCATCAGAGGCTACAAGGAAGCGACGTCGCCTAACCGCAGCCAGGCCGAACTGCCGATGAAAGAGATTCCAGACATGGAGAAAAAGGCCGTGAATCGTCCTGTCTCCGACCTGTCGCGCACGGCCGAAAAGGAGCTGATCGATGTGATCACCAATCATGCTTCAAACGATGGAGCTCCAGCATTGCATTCAAATGGTCACACGCATGCGGAACGGGTCGCGAACGCGCTCGGCAGCATGTTCATGGACATCACGTGCTCCCATTGCGGAAGCGAGAAAGTCATTCGCGCTGGCGCGTGCGGCGTCTGCACGGAGTGCGGGACGAGCCAGGGGTGTAGCTAAGGGCCTCTTCTCGCCGCCGGACGGGATTCCGTCAGACACCCTACAGCGCAAGATGTTAACGCCCGATCACCGCTTGTCGGGGCCCTGCGGCGGCGCTAACTTCGGGCGTGGTTCCCGACATCAGAAATTTGATCGCGGCGACCTTTCGTGCCGTTTACGTTCCATCTTGTCGATGGAGGTGCGATCCATGTCCCAACTGTTGATCACGTGTCCCTTACGGCAACGGGTAACCGCGTGTTCGTCTCCTATGACGACGGCAAGTACGACGCGGTCCGCGCCTTGATGATCAGCCGCGTCACCGTCGATGAGCAGACGGAAGGCTCGCGCTCATAGACGCCGAGACTTCCTCGAGATGAAAGTCGAGATCTTCACACTCTGCGATGCGGCGACTGCTGATTCGGGCGGCAAGCTGAATATTCTCGGGTCGTTCGACCGCATCCACGCGAGTTCAACTCCGGTGACCCATCCGCTTTGCGCCCTCGCGATAAAGCTGCGTTTTGAGCGGCTCGAAGAAGGTCAAAAGCGGATCCGAATTTCCTTCATGGATTCCGACGGCACCGCAGTGATGCCGACGCTGGATGCTGGCACGCAAGTGGCGTTCCCTCCGAGCGAACATAGCGTAACCGCCTGCCTGGTGCTGCAGATTCAGCAGATGACGCTGCCGAACTTCGGCGAGTATTCGATTGATCTTGGCGTCGATGGGCGGCACGAGGCGTCGATTCCTCTTTTCGTCAGGTCAGCCGCGGATCCTGCACAGTCAAACTGACAGTCACCGATCGCTTGCTCGCTCGAAAGTGCGGGCGGGCTCCTAGAATTCGGTTGTCAGGCGCGTGACATTCCACGATTGAATGGCGCGAGTTTTCGGGGCGGATCGCCACCCGCAGAGCGACTGCTGCTCGCGAGAAGGAGCGCACCAGCGAGCAAACAAATATGAACGAGGCAGAGATTCAGCGGCAGAAAGAGATCAAAGAAGCGGAGGAGCTGCTCTTCACCGGGCCGCAGGCGCTCGGGTTTGCGAAGGGGTTGTTCCTCGGCCAGTTCGTGGCTGATTGGGCGATGCCATACCCCTGCGTGCCCGCGGCACGCCAGAAGGAACTCGATCGATCGCTAGCCGAGGTGCGCCAGTTCCTCGATGCGGAGCTGGATCCGGTGGAGATCGATCGCACGGCGGATATCCCGCGCCACGTCGTCGATGGGCTTGCGCGCACAGGCGTGCTCGGGATGACAGCACCAAAAGAGCATGGCGGACGCGGTTTTTCGCAGATGGCCTATTGCAAGGTGCTCGAGGAGATCGGCATGCGCGACGCGGCCACTTCGGTATTCACGAACGCCCATCACTCCATCGGTATCCGCGCTCTGCTGTTGTTCGGCACCGCGGAGCAAAAGCAGAGATGGTTACCGCCGCTCGTGAGCGGTGAGCAGCTTGCCGCGTTCGCGCTGACCGAACGTGAAGCTGGTTCGGACGCTGCAAATGTGCAGACAACCGCCACGCCGAGCGAGGACGGTTCGCACTACATCCTGAATGGCGAAAAGCGATACATCACCAACGCCGCGATCGCGCAGGTGCTCACGGTGATGGCACGCACGCCTGTTCCCGGCAAGCCAGGCAAGGATGCGATCACCGCGTTTCTGGTGACGCCGGATATGGCGGGGTTCGAGATGCTGGAACCACGGATGCCGAAGCTCGGGATTCGCGGCACGGCGACCGGGCGGTTTGCAATGCGCAACATGAAGGTGCCGAAGGAGAACATCCTTGGACCCTTGGGCAAGGGCCTGAAAGTCGCTCTCACGGTGCTCGATTTCGGCCGTACTACCTTCGGCGCCTGCTGTACAGGCGCGGCTAAGACCTGCCTGCGTCTCGCTGTGGAGCACGCAAACCAACGCCGTCAGTTCAACAAAACGCTTGGTGATTTCGATCTGGTGAAGAAGAAGATCGGCCGGATGGCGGCAGACGTCTACGCGATGGAAGCGATGACTCAGGTTACAGCGTCGCTGATCGATCGCGGCCTTGAAGATTACATGCTGGAGACCGCGATGCTGAAGGTGTTCACAACCGAGCGGCTGTGGGAAGCGGTTAACGACGCCTTCCAGATCCACGGCGGGGCCGCTTACTTCAATGATTCGCCGCTCGAGCGGATGCTGCGTGATGCGCGGATCAACCAGATCGGCGAGGGCAGCAACGAAGTGCTCACTTCCTTTGTCGCGCTGGTCGGAATGCGCGGGCCGGGGATGGAGTTCAAGGAGTTACTCGACACAATGTTGAAGCCATGGCGGCAGGATCGGATGAAAGCCTGGAGCGCAGGCATGAACCGCCTCGGCGCGACGGTGAAAGTGCCGGCGGTGCCGGTGAAGAGCGCGGCGTTGCGCGGCCGAGCAAACGAACTCGGCCGGTTGATCTGGCGGTTTAACTTCGCGGTTAATCGCTCTCTTGTTCTCTATCGCGAGCCCATCATGGACATGCAATTGGTCCAGGAGCGAATTGCGAATGTCTCGATGGAGATGTTCGCTTCGGCGTGCGTGCTCAGCCGGCTCGATTCCGAACTGCAGGGCGCCAGCCAGAACGGCAACGGCACATCGGCGGCGGGCGGCAACCAGGCGGCGGATTTGTTCCTGCGGCAGTCTTACGCACGGATGCGCCGTTTCCTGCGCGAGCTGACGGAGAACGACGATCGCGAGCTGCTCGAGACGGCGAACGCCGTTCTCGGCAAGCCGCAGGCGAACGGGCGCAACGGGAAGTAGCGTAACCGAGCGGCCCTTCGGCCGCGCTCGACAATTTGTCGGCTGTACCGGCAGGCTGATGTTTTGGCGCGTTTCTAGCTCTTAATGAGGAATGCGCCTCATCGAGCTGGAACGTTCTGCGGGCCTACCCCCCGTCGATCTCGCAGGCAAGCGCCTGCTGATCTTTGTCGTCGCGTACAACGCTGCCGCGACGATCGAAAAAGTGCTCTCGCGGATCCCGCAGAGCCTCCACACCGACGATGTCGAGGTCCTGATCATCGACGATTCTTCCAAAGACGACACTTTCCGCAACGGGCTGCGCTACCAGCAGAAATACTCCGCGATCAAAATCACGATCCTGCGGACGCCGGAGAATCAAGGCTATGGCGGCAACCAGAAGCTCGGCTACCGCTACGCGATCGATCATTGCTTCGATTTTGTCGCGATGGTGCATGGCGATGGCCAGTATGCTCCCGAGGAACTGCCCAATCTCGTCGGCCCGCTGGTGCGCGGCGAAGCCGCTGCGGTTTTCGGTTCACGCATGATCAACAAAGCTTCGGCGCGTGCTGGCGGTATGCCGCTCTACAAATGGGTGGGCAACCAGGTGCTCACGGGTTTCCAGAATCGAATGCTCGGAACGTCGCTGTCGGAATTTCACAGCGGTTTTCGGCTCTACTCGACAGCTGCGCTGGCGCAGATCCCGTTCGAGAAGAACACGAACGGTTTCCATTTCGACACCGAGATCATCATCCAGCTGGTGCTCGCGAAATTGCACATCGCGGAGCTGCCAGTCCCAACCTTTTACGGCGACGAGATCTGCCACGTGAACGGGATGAAGTACGCGTGGGATGTCTTTAAGGCGACAATCAAAGCGCGGCTCTGCGGCATTCATCTGTTTTACGATCGGAAGTTCGATGTGAACCCGGAGATCGATCAGCATAGCGACAAGCTTGGCTTCGCGTCGTCGCAGCGGTTTGCGGTGGATGCTTCGATCAGCGGAAAGCGGGTGCTGCAGCTCGGCATTGGCCACGCCAACGTTGCCGCCGAATTGAAGCGGCGCTCGTGTGATGTGACCGCGATCGATTTCGCCGCGTCCCATCTGCGCGCGAGTGCGTCGCCGGCCATGCCATTCTCCGCACCGTCGCCCGCCGTGCCGTCAGACGCGGGGACCTACGACCAGATTTTGTTGATGGACCTCATCGAGCATCTGTACGATCCGGAAAATTTCATGGACGAACTGCGCCGGCAGACCGGCAATCAACGTCCTGAGGTGATCATCACGTCGGCCAATGTGGCGTTCTTCGTCACCCGGATGATGCTCGCGCTCGGGCAGTTCAACTATAGCCGCAAAGGCATTCTCGGCCTCGGCCATCGCCGGCTATTTACGTTCAAATCTTTGCGAGCATTGCTCGAGCAGGCGGGATATCAAATTATCGAAGAGGCGGGCGTGCCCGCACCGTTCCCGCTCGCGATCGGCACGAACCGCTGGAGCGCTGCGCTCCTCAAACTCAACCGCGCGTTGATCGGATTCTCGAAGAGCCTGTTCTCGTATCAGGTTTGCATCCGAAGCCGCGCGTTGCCTGACCTGCGCCATCTTCTGACGGAGACGATTTCCGGCAGCGCTGCGTTCCGCGCGGAGATGCTCCGCCACGTGGCGTAGGCGATTACGGCGTGGGCCCCGATTTCAAGATCCGCAGCGCCCGCAGGAGCCCTTCACTGACGAGCTCGTAGAGGGGGAATTTGACAAACAAAATCACGTACTGGCGCATCTCAATCGCGCAGATCAGCAGCAGGGCGGCGGCCATGATGGTGACGCGATGTGGCGAGATCGGGCGGATGAGCGCCGCCAGTTGAGAGAACGCCAGCACGCACAACGGCATGTCCCACATGTTTGCATAGCGTAGATTCATGCCGTACTTCAGGTTGCACATCACCAGGTAGCTGGCGCCGATGAAGATCGCGAGGAACAGCTCCGGTTTCTGTTCCCGGTCGAGGCGAAACAACGCTCCGACGGCGAGCAGGAGAATCACAGGATTAACGAGCAGCAGATCGACCAGGTAGCGGTGCCACGGGCCGTCGCCGGTCACGATCGCATAGACGAGCTGGTAATTCTTGCTGACGGAAAGGCGATAGGTTGTAACCAGCGTGTCGATTCCACCCGCGAGAAAAACAAGGATCACGAAACCGAGCAGCGGACCGATCACGAGACATGCGCCCAGCTCGCGGGTGACGACGCCCCATCGAAGCCAGCGATTTGCCGCGATGATGGCCAGGAGCGCGATGTAAACGAAAGCCGCGTTTTCTTTTGTGATCACCATCAGGGCGAGCCCGAAGACGAGCAGGACGAGCCAGAGCCGATTGCGTGGCGCGCGCAGGTTTTCCCACAGGAGCCAAAGGCTGAACATCGCCCAGAAGGCGAAGAAGCCGTCCACAAGCGCGTGCTGTGACATGTGAATCTGACTCGGCGCGAACGCCATCAACGCCCCGACCGCAACTGCGGCTGCAGGCCCTTTCAGCCGCCAGGCGAACAACGTCGCCAGAAGCAAGCCAAGGATGCTGAAGAGCGAGGCAATATTGTGCAGCGCGACCAACGCCTCCGTGCCGAACGCCTCGTGCCAGAGATAGGCGGAGAAAATGTAAAGGAACCGCATCGGCGGCAGGATGGAACCGGTGAGCGTCTTCTGGACCTCTATGTAATGGTCCACGATCGCCGGATACTCGCCGAGCCCTTTGCGAATGACGCTGTTAACGTAATCGCGGTAGAGGTTTTCATCGAAGCCGATGCCGGTGAAGGCGGGATTTGGGTGCAGCAGCTGCAGCGACGAGAGCGGCGCGCCCTCCCCGGAAAAGAGCGGAACCGGCAGGCGCAGCAGAATGCCGGCGGCAAGCACCAGCGCCAAACCGATCACATAAAGGCTGCGCTGACGCGATCCGTAAGATGGCATCGCCACCAATCTACCAGCCCGACGCGAAAGACAATCGGCGCTGCGAAAGACAGTTGCTCCAATTAACGAGCTAGGCTGGTGCGTTGTGACTCTCTCGTCCGGCGTGCTCCAGCACTGCACCTGCGAGCAGAAGGCTGAAATCGCAAACGCGTTCTCTCTGGGGTGCCGGCAGCGCGAGTGCGGCGCCGAAAGCGCCGAGCCATCTCAGATCTGGAGGCTGCTGCAGGTTCTCCCAAAGGAGCCACAGGGACAAGGTTGCCCGAAGGCGAAGAATCCGTCGACTCAGCGCGTGCTGAGACATGTAGATCTGCATCGGCGCACAACTTATCAAACGGATAAGTCCGGATCCAAACCGCGGGATCGCGGGATTTAGCCGCAGAGATGAACGGCGGCTCTTCGTCGCAACATCTGCGCGATCATATTTGCAGCGGTCGAAACAACGAGAGGCTGCTTCATGGCATGGTGGAGCCACTGGCCTTCACGATCTCATTGTATAGCGCTTGGAATTCCGGCTGAGCCGGAGAGATGCGGACCGCCATCTCTACTTCCTCCAACGCCGGCCGGAGGTTCCCCGATTCGAACTCAGCACGTGCGAGTAGGAAATGCGTCTTCGCATCAGCGGGCGTGCTCTTGAGTGCGCGACGAAACAGGCTGGCCGCGACCTGTGGTGCCCGCTCCTCTAACATCAGTACGCCAAGATTACTAAGCGCGGACTTGTGGTCCGGGTCGATCTGCAACGCCGATGCGTAAAACTGCTTTGCCTGTACCGAATCGCTTTGGGCGAGGGCGAGATTGCCTAAGGCAAGATTGATTTCCGCGTTGTCCGGCACGTAAGCGCGCGCGAGCTCGAGCTTCCGTTGCGCTAGCGGAAGGTTGCCGCTTTCGAGCGCTTGCCACCCGGAGTTGTAAGCATCGAGTGCCCACAATGCGGGATCGCGCTGCGGCAGGGAGACAAAGAGCGTGGAGAGCGCAATCGCAGCACCCATGCCGAATGCGTTTGCCACACGGCCTTTCGAAGCGAACTCGGAGAGTTTCCAAAGGGTGAAACCGGCAAAGAGAAGCAGACCGGGAACAGCAGCAAGCCGATAGCGCTCGGTTACGAAAACACCGAGCAGCGACATCATGTGCAATAAAACCGCCACCGCGATCCAGCGGCTCCTTGGGAAACGCACCGCCGCGAAAAACATCCCCGGTAGCGCAAGCGCCGCGATCAGACCGAGCCGCGGACCGGGCAGAATCACCCCTTCTTCGCGAAGACTCGTGATGATACTGAGGTCGTCATATTGGAACGCGTTCCAGAAGTTCCGGAACTTCGTGGTTGTGAGCTGCAACCATTCGCCGAAGTGGCTGCGGATGTAATTGCGCGCTTTCTCGCTCCAATAATCCGAGACGTCCGCGCGTTTCAGTGGGTGTCCCGCTGCAGCTTCCGCGACATCGATCGAATCCTGCAGCATCGCGCTCTGCCCGGCACGCAAGCCGGGCGGTATGCGCGGATAGCCGTTCGCCACAGGATTGTTGCCGATCCAGAAGTTGATCCCACTGTGAGCCGACAGGAAAACCGGTTCGCGCGCGATGAAGTAGTTGTGCATCCAGCACGGCGCTGTGCCTGCGAAGATGCCGACCAACAGCATTGCGACTCCCGCGAGAGCCGACAAGCGGCGCGTCCGCTTCACGATCGCCGTGACCACCAGCGGGATGATGAAGAAAATTGTGGCGACGCCTGTCGCGGTCACACCGATGAGCAGGCCCCACAGGAGACAACGTCCGAGGTGCAACGGCGCGGGCGCGTTGAGGCATTGCCAGACCAGAAACCAGAAGACAAAGACCAGCCAGGCTGTCGGCATGAGGATGACCGAGTAGGCTTGTGCCGGAACGAAGGTGGCCCAACCGGCCGCGGCTGCGACGCCGATGATTTCGCCGGCGCGCCCGGGGGTCCAAGTGGGATCAGCGCCTGACTTGCCTTCCCGCACCGCTGCGAAAACACGCCGGCTGATCTTGTAGAGCAACGTCGCCGTCCCCGCATCGAGACATGCCTGAAGGAA
>JACDHZ010000195.1 GCA_013820755.1 Chthoniobacterales bacterium | reverse complement strand
GCACGTAGGGGAAGTCTTTCAGGGGCACTCCGGTTCGGCACAGACGGAGCTTCTCTGCCGGGCAGCCGAGGGAAACCAGGCGATCGCTGAGCGAGCGCGAGCGCGCGAACACGAGCGGAACAGCGCTGAAAAGATCCTTCAACTTGCCGGCGTAATCGCGAATGTCCTGCTTCAGTCCAACGTCTGCACCGTGAAACGAAACGACACACGGCTTATTCCAATGTTTCACGAAGGGTAGGAGATGCACACCGGTGTGGCCGAAATAGATGTGCATCAAATCCGCTCCTCTTCGGTCCAGCAACGATGACAGGAGTTGATATTCGCCCCGGTAGAGAATCGGCGCCTGGCGTTTCACAAATTTGAGCCAGCCGTGGCGCAGCGGGTTGAAACCCGGCTCCGGGATCAGCTCGACGTCGCTACAAGGGAAGCGGTTGCTGTTCTGCAACGATTTCGTCATCACAAAAGTCTTATAGTTCTGCAACGACGTGACCTGCCTGTAGATGTGCAACATCTCCGGCTTGAGAAAGGTAGTGCAGTAGCTCGCTACGACGCGTTCACCCATAAAAGATTCGAATGTTCCTGTCCTGCCGCTAGATGTCCAACGGCTTATTCGCGCGCCATAATTGATTCCACGACGTCCGCGTCATCTCTGCTTACAGGATTATCGAACCATCTGCCAAGCTGCACTTTCAGCTCAGCGACCCCTTCGTTCTTCTCCGCTGCTATCGCAATAACGGGTATTTGCTGAAAGCGATCACGAAGCATCGTGAGATTCTCATCAGCCCCTCGCAAATCCATTTTATTCGCCACGATGGCCCACGGGCGTTGCGAAAGCGTCGCGTCATAAAGATCGATTTCGCGGCGCAGATTCTGCAGGTCCTGGATCGGATGGCGCCCTTCGCTGCCAGCGGTGTCCACAACGAAAAGAAGAAAACGGCAGCGGGTAATGTGCCGTAGGAAATCATGGCCAAGTCCGACGTTCTGGTGCGCGCCTTCAATGAGCCCCGGAATGTCTGCAACGGTGACGCGCCGATAGTCATCGAGTTCGAGAACTCCGACGCTTGGCCGCAGCGTTGTGAAGGGATATGGCGCAACCTTCGGATGCGCGGCGGAGAGCTTGCCTAGCAACGTCGACTTGCCAGCATTCGGATAACCTACCAACGCCGCGTCCGCGATCATGCGCAATTCCAGAAGGAAGTGCCCCTGCTCTCCTTCCTCGCCTTCGGTGTATTGTACCGGCGCCCGATTTCGCGCGCTTTTGAAGTGCACGTTCCCTTTGCCGCCGCGTCCCCCCGCGCATAGCACGAATTCGCGGCCGTCGTGTTCCAGATCAGCAATGACATCGGCGGTGGGTGCAGATCTCTGGCCGAGTAAGTCATCCCCGGCGGGCGAAATAGCAGGCGAACCCAACAGCTGCCCTTCTGGATGTCCAGGTGGTCCGACGGACGAATCCCTCCTCGTCTTCCCCTCTTCCTCGTGATCGGGATTCGCATGACGCGGCGCCGGAGCGTTGACGCGGTAAACAATCGTTCCTGCCGGCACCTTCACAACTTTCGCCGGTGCGCCCCGGCCATGCATTTTCTTACCCTGCCCGTGACCG
This sequence comes from Chthoniobacterales bacterium, assembly GCA_013820755.1. Classification (GTDB taxonomy): domain Bacteria; phylum Verrucomicrobiota; class Verrucomicrobiia; order Chthoniobacterales; family UBA10450; genus JACCTI01. The sequence continues at coordinate 3,466 of JACDHZ010000195.1, read as the reverse complement.
CCCGGCTTCGCTTTGATGATCGGCTCGTAATACAGGTTCGCGAGGTTGTCCGTGTGAATGTCAGCCCGCAGGATTATGTCACCACCTCTGCCGCCATCGCCACCATCCGGACCGCCCCGCGGCACGAATTTCTCGCGGCGGAAACTAACGCAGCCGCGTCCTCCATCACCGGCATGCGCAAATACTTTGATACGATCTACAAACATGGAGATCTAACGATTCGTTAGGCCCGAAAGCTGCCACAGCGAATACGGTATGTCACGCTTCAGAGGTAGACGAGACGCCAGTGCAAAGGCGATCTTACAGCAGTTGCAAATACCGTCAGCCGCCGCGCCGCTGTAGACGTAAGGCGGATACTCGTTTGTGAGCAAGAGCGCTTCACCGCGCGCTTCTACGCGCTCCGCTCAACGACCGCACGCAAAATTTCACTTACGGTAAACTGTTGTGTAGCGGGCACAGGACTTTATTGACTGTTCAGTCGCCGCGAGGGTGGACAGAATATCTACTCGTCACCTGGCGAGAGGGCCCATTGGATCCGCAACGATTCTTCGGTGAGCTAAAGCGACGCAACGTCTACAGGGTCGCCATCGCCTATGGTGTTGTCGCGTGGCTGCTCATCCAGATTGCGACACAGGTCTTTCCGTTTTTCGAGATCCCGAACTGGTGCGTTCGGCTCGTCGTCCTCGTGATCGTCTGCGGGTTCCCATTGGCCTTGATCTTCGCGTGGGCCTTCGAGCTGACGCCCGAAGGTTTGAAACGCACCGACGAAGTGCTTCCCGCCGCGTCAATCACTCGCGCGACAGGCCGAAGGATTGACTTCGTCATCATCGCGGTGCTGCTCGCGATCATCGCGGCGCTCGTCTACGCATACTATCGATCTGACTCAGGACCCGACAAGAGCATCGCGGTCCTGCCATTTGAAAACCTCAGCGATGAAAAAGCGAACGCCTACTTCGCCGACGGAATTCAGGATGAGATCCTTACCCTCCTCGCCAAGATCAGCGACCTGAAGGTTATCTCGCGGACCTCAACGCAGCGTTACAAGAGTGCTCCGCCGAATCTTCTCGAAATCGCAAAGGAGCTTGGCGTTGGAAACATCCTCGAAGGTAGTGTGCAAAAGGAATCCGATCGGGTGCGGATCAACGTGCAGCTAATTGACGCCCGGACGGACCGGAGCCGCTGGGCCGAAACCTATAACCGAAAATGGGAGGACATAATTGGCCTGCAAAGTGAGATCGCGCAGACCGTAGCCGAAGCACTTGATGCACGATTAACGGGACGCGAGAAGGCGAAGCTGCGCGCAAAACCAACCGAGAGCCACGTCGCCTACGATGCATATCTTCGCGGGCGGTATTTCCTGAATAAACGCACGCCTGAATCGGTCGAAAAGGCCCGGGTCCTCTTCTCCAAAGCGGTGACCGAAGATCTGCATTTTGCGCAGGGACACGCCGGCCTCGCAGATGCTTATATCCACCTCGCGAAGATCGGCGCCATATCCGCAGATGAGGGCGCGAAGCGGGCCTGGCCCGAAGCCTCGAGGGCGCTAAATGAGGACAACAGGCTGACGGAGGGATACATCTCTCGCGGCATTCTGCTCAACGACTTCGAGTGGAACTGGCTGGCGGCAGAATCCGATTACCGCAAGGCGCTAAAACTTGATCCCCACAATGCCGCCGCCCACCAGTGGTATGCGCGATTACTGGCGCAAAGCGGTCGTTCCGAAGAAGCATTGCGAGAGATCGTCGCGGCGGAGCAACAGGATCCGCTCTCGCCCATGATCCAGGTGACTAAAGCGAAGCTTCTTTTTGTGGCTCGCAACTACAACGACGCAGTCGAACCATGCAGGAAGGCGATCGAGCTGGAGCCTGGATTCGCCAGCGCTTACTCGATGCTCGGCCAGATCCGAATCCAGCGCGGTGAAACGGCTCTCGGTATCGAGGCGGTGGCAAAGTTCGTTGATCTCTCAAACGGAAATGGCTGGTCGAAGCTGGAGCTCGCTTATGCCCATGCAGTCGCCGGGAACCAGGCCGAAGTCGAAAGGCTGGTCAAAGAAGCGACAGCGGTTCCGGGACAATTTTCTCCTTATGATATGGCGACGATTCATTCCGCACAGAACGACGCGGCCGGCGCGCTTCAGTGGTTGCAAAAGGCCATTGAGCAAAGATCGGTCGATGTGATCTGGATTCGCGTTGATCCGCGGCTCGACTACGTCCGTTCCGATCCGCAGTTTACCGGGATACCGGCTCGGCTGGTCCCACGCCGCTGAGACTTGTTAGCCAAAAAAAGCTTGTAGTCAGTTTTCCGGGACGATTGAATCGAGTCGACGGCGATTGAATAGGCGGCTAGGAGCGGCGCAGGAAACAAGAACACCTGGGAATTGCTGGCGTGATGACCACAGCTGGAAAACATTGGGGCCACGGTCATCCGCTATGGATTGGTGGCTGTTTTGCTCTGGGTCGGATTGTTGAAGTTCACCGCTTTCGAGGCTGAGGGCATTCAGGGATTGGTGGCCAATTCTCCGCTCATGTCGTGGACCTACAGCGTGATGAGCGTCCGTGCTTTCTCCGCGGTCTTCAGTAACACCAGCGGAGCCAAAAAATGCCAACCTCTAAATACGAATGCCCGAATCCTGACAAAAAACCAAAGCCACTGCAACAAGTGGTCAAGGAGATGAGCAATCATCCCGAGTTCGCGCAGTTCATCCACGAACAGTTATGCCTTGAGCAGAATGGCACCGCCGAGGAGAAGGTCGCCGCGGAAGCGTGCATCAATTCTTACTTCAAAGCTACAGACGCCGAAATCGAGGCTTTATGTCTTTCGGAAGAGCAACGGTTAACCGTGAGAATTTGCACGGAGCACCACGACCGTCAGAATCATTTCCGCGAGTGCATTGTGAAGATGCCTGTGCACAATCCGCTCCTCGAAAAATAAATTGCTTTCGGCCGCGGCTTACGCTTTCAGCGGGGCGTAGCCGAGCAGGTGCGTGAGGCGACCCGGACCTCTGGCGCAATCTTCGCTGCGTTGGCTTGACGTTGTTAAGAGCCTTCCACTTAGCGACGGCCACTGGGCTTACTCACGTCGGCCGCGGATTGACGATCCGCAACAGGGTTGGAAGCTGCACTCTCCGCTACCATCTTCTCGGCGAGCGAGGTGCTTGCCCAATCGCTTCCAACCCTGCGCAATTACGACACCCTCTTCAAGCTTCCATCAAGTTTTGACCTGCTTGCCACACTCAACACTGGGCTGACCGATTACTCGCAGGTCGGCAAATTCCTGACGGTCTATCCCCGCTCGACCGAGGAAGCTTTGCAGCTCGCGCGCGAATTGCACCGGGTAACAAGTGGCTTGCCTGCCCCACGCGTCCCCTATGATTTGCGCTATCGAGTCAGGTCGGTAGTGCACTACCGTTTTGGATCGTTCTCCAATGAGGGGAACGTGATTTACGACCTGAACGGCAAAGCACATC
>JACDHZ010000194.1 GCA_013820755.1 Chthoniobacterales bacterium | reverse complement strand
ACAACCGGAAAGGCGAAGAATTTGTAAAGCACGAAAAACTCGCACGCATCGAGCACAGTTGCAGTCGCTGGCAACGCTATGACGCGCCGAATCATGATCTCTTCGAGGGAAGTTTCGAGCGGTGCATTCAGAAGACGTCTAGTGGGCAAAACACCTACGAGCCGGTGTTCTTCATCCACAGCGTAGAAGTAAATGACGCGCTCGCCGACGCCTTCGCGGCGGATTTGATCGAGCGCTTCCCGGACGCTCGTCCGTGCCTGGAGCAGCGGAAGATCTTTGCGAGCGTGAGCAGCGATCAGTTCCTCGAAGTCCGGGATGCCGGCCGGATCGATCATCAGCCTTTCGCAATGCTGTGGACGATGCCCTTGTTGCGCAGGATATCGGCTGCTTCGCTGAAGTAATCCTTCACATCGCCTTGGCTGCGAATCCACTCGAGGTAGCAACCGATGCCTGTTGCAAGATCCACCTGCGGTTTGTAACCGGCCGCCTGGATTCGATGGGTGTCGCTGGTGAGATGGCGCATTTCGCCGGGACGAAATTCACCTTTCGCTTCCGGTGCAATGCGAATGCCGAGCGCTTCAGATATTTGCTCCGCCACTTCGCGAATCGTGACCCCTTTTTTGCTGCCGACATTTACAGGAAACCCGTCAAGTTTATCGGTGTCTGCGGCGAGCAGATTCGCGCGGGCTATGTCTTCCACGAAGGAGAAATCGCGTGTTTGTTCACCGTCTTCGTACAGCACCGGCGGCAGATCGTTCAACAAACGCGTGCAGAAAATCGCAATGACTCCGGTGTACGGATTGAAGATCGATTGGCGTGGACCAAACGTACACGAGTAGCGAAGCGCGACAGTTGGAACGCCGCTCTGTTTGCCCCAAAGCAGCACGAGCTTCTCCTGGTCGACCTTCGTCAGGCCATAGACTGTCTCGCCGCCGACGGGGGCGTTCTCCGGCGTCGGAACGCTCTTTGTTACCTCGCCGCAAATCGGACAATGCACTGCCCAATCGCCGACTCGTAGTTGCTCGACTGGTCGCACGGTTGGAAAGACAAGACCGTGCTGCGGACACTCCGCCGCACCCTCGCTGTAAACGGCCTGTGATGACGCAACGATGATTTTCCTGATCGAGAGTTTGTCCTCGCGAATAATCTCCAGCATCTGCGCTGTTCCGAGGCTGTTTACGTGCACATATTTTGCAATCTCCGGCATGTACCCGCCGTACGCTGCCTCGTGGAAAACGACGTCTATATTCTGCAGTGCAGACGTCATCACTCCACGATCGCGCAGATCTCCTTCCATGAACTCCGCGTTCGGGTTTACCCACGCCGGCCTGCCTCGCTTGTGCGTGTTCGGTTCAAGGTTATCGAGAATCCGAACGCTCCACCCCTCGCGCAAGAGAAGGTCCACTACGTGAGAGCCTATCAGTCCGGCACCGCCAGTAACCAGAGCGCGTCTGCCGTTATTCCGTGCTGTCATGACATCGCAATCGTAGCGGACTGCGGTTATCACACAAACGCCGTGTAGCGCCCTCTATTCCGCCCAAATGCGGGTCCGCCCTTCGCGTTCGAGGATGCCGCTGAGGAACTCGTGCGTAGCCGGCGCGGCATAGCCTCCTGAATTCCCATCGCCGAGCAATTCGTCACACAACCGCCGTAACGTCTCCCGATCGTCAACGTCGTACCACGTCGGCAGTAGCTCGATGCTGACACCGATTTCCTCAGTGCGTGCAATCGTCTGCTCCGCAACGCGTTCGGTGCTCCAGTCTATGTCTTCGAAAACCCGACGATGCAGGTGTTTCATACCGATCAGGTAATAGCCACCATCGTGCGATGGTCCGAGCACGATCCGATCGCCCGGCTGGGACAGCAGTTGGGTCGCACGCGCATACGCTGCCTGTGGAACGGTGGGGCTGTCGGAGCCTATCAGGCATATCGAGTCGAAACCGAGACCGAGTAAATCCTCCGCTGCGAGGGTAAGTCGCTCTCCGAAAAGATCGCCTCGTTGTGGTGTTAGATAGAAATCCGCCGGCAGTATGTCTGTATAAGCGTCTTCCTCGCCGGCCGGTGTGTACACGCCTACTCCATGCGCCAATCCTTCAGCAGCCGTCATTGCAATAGCGGCCGCAGTGTCACGCAGGAAACACGTGTTCAACGCGGCTGCTTCCTCTGACGTGAGGGGTGGTGAGAGCCGGGTTTTTACGCGGCCCGCACGCGGTGCCTTCGTCATAACGCCCAGTGCGCAGAGAGCAGGCCTGACCTGTACGCCGGCCGTCGGGTCAAGGACGCGGTGGACGCGTGTCATGAGCCGTGCTGTGTGAGATCAAACGCCGACTGGCGTCACCGTTTTTCGCAAAGGGCGTATTGATACCGGCCTTCATGCCACGTCTGCACCCGGCGCCACGGCTGCGTCATGAATAGTCCTTTGAATGCTTCCGGCGACAGCACAGTCGCCCTGCTTGGTTCGCGATAACCGCTGTTCATGCCTGTCAACGCCGCAATCAGCCACATCGCAAACAATGGCAGTGATGCCCAAACTGCGAAACGCGGCTCAGCGATAACGCATCGGCCGCCGGGCCGTAATACCCGATGCATCTCCGCGATCGCGCGTTCCTGGTTCGGCAACACCGTGAACAGGCGTGCTGCTACAAGCGCATCGAAACTCTCGTCCCCATGCGACAGCTTAAGCACATTGTCTCTGTTGAACCGGCAATTCTGCAGGACATTGCCGCGCGCTTTATTTCGCGCGCAATCCAGCTGTTTCGCGGAGCGATCTATTCCAAGAACTGATATTTGCGGGAAGCGAGACGCAATAGCGCAGGAGTAGAAACCCGGACCGCAGCCGAGCTCGATCAGCCGCGTAGCTGCGGGCGGCTCCTGTTTCGGCCAGAGCGCCTGCACGAACCGTTCAGTGTCGTCTCGGAACAACTTCTCACGAAAGAATATGTAAACCCACGCGAACCGTTCGAATAAGCTTTCCCCGCTGTCAGAAGGCTGCTTACGCGCCTCGACCTCCCCTGCGAGTCGTTCGGTTATCGAGACGGAGTCTGTGGCCGCTATCCCTGTGCTGACGTCTGCCACGGGCGCTGCTGCTGCTGTGTAAGCGGCTTTAGTTTCGGCGACCGGGCTCATGTAGATCAAGTCAGACGTGACTGAAGATAGTATTATTCCGCGCTGAGGAGCCTAACCGGCTCGGTGTGCCGAATGTTTTTCACAAGGTGCTCTTAGGATAATCTATTAAACGAGAGACAATCCTTCTTCATAACCTCGCGAATAGACACAACAACTGCACAGCACACAGGCATCCAGCACCTGCAGATCCCGGCTGTGGATAACTCATCGCATCGCCACCGACAAGCCAGCTGCAGCCTGATGCAGACGAACTATGTTGGCTGTTATTCAAAGTTGTTGGCTTCTTGTTCGAGGATCTCTTACACACAGGCGTGAGTGCGACAAAATTGTTGAGCCTGTTCGCGGGCCTTCTTTGCATCGCGGCAAACCTTGCCTGCGGAAACGAAAACGAGCCAAGCCTCGCGCGTATCCAGCAGATGCTTGTCGGTAAGCGACTCGTGGATCTTACGCACCCGTTTGCGCCAGGCATTCCGCGATGGCCGGGATTTCCAGATGAAAAACGTGAAACCATCTACGGCTATGAGAAGGGACAGGGTACGATGGGGGAGGGTTTTTTCACGGAGATGTATACGCATGTAGGCCAATGGGGTACGCACATCGATCCACCGGCCCATTTTCACAAAGGATTACGCACCGTGGACCAAATAGAACTCAAAGAAATGATCCTGCCGTTAGTCGTCATCGACGTGCACGAGGAGACGGCGAACAACGCGGACTACACCCTGACGCTCGAGCGCCTGAAGGAATGGGAAGCGGCTCACGGTCCCATCCCGAACGGGGCGTTTGTCGCAATGCGTACCGATTGGTCGAAGCGGTGGCCTGATGCCGCTGCGATGGACAACAAGAGCCAAGACGGAATTGCGCATTATCCCGGCTGGGGCAAAGAGGCGCTGAAATATCTGTACGAAGAGCGCAAAATCACGGCGAGCGGTCATGAGACAACCGATACGGACCCAGGTATGGCGGCATCGAAGGATGATTTCTCGATGGAGAGATACGTTCTCGGGACAAACCACTATCAGATCGAGCTGCTGACGAACCTCGATCAGGTGCCAGAGTCCGGCGCAATCGTCGTCGTCAGCTTCCCGAAGCCGAAAGGCGGCTCCGGATTCCCCGCGAGGGTATTCGCCATCCTGCCGGATTAGCAGCGACAAAATTCCTGCACGCATGCATGTCGGGCCACCGGTCCGACGTGCGACAAATCGCTCACGGCCAGATGGCCGTGCGCCCGCGAAGTCATCGAGCACACATTTTCTTTTTATGGCATTAACTGTTCAACCTTTCGCTGATAACAAAGCTCTCGATAACGTTCGCGAGGCGCTTGACGTTAACGTCACTTCGGCCGAGCGCATAGGCTCCGTAGCAGCTGGTGCAGGCCTGCTGCTCTATGGCGCTTCGCGCAAATCGTTGTCCGGCCTGCTGATTGCGCTCGTCGGCGGCGCATTGATTCGCCGAGGTATCACAGGCCATTGTGAGGTATACCAGAAGCTCGGCGTGAACTCTCGGCAGCTGAACGCCGAGAGCGGTGTTCGCGGGGACAAAGGCATCAAAGTTGTGAAGTCGGTCATCGTCGCGCGTCCGTCGCAGGAGGTTTACCGCTACTGGCGCAATCTTGAGAACCTCGCGCGGTTCATGGAGCATGTGGAATCCGTCAAGGAGCTCGACGACCGCCGCTCAGCCTGGGTGGTGAAAGGCCCACTCGGCCATAACGTCGAGTGGACGGCGCACATTATCACCGATCGGGAGAGCGAAATGATTTCGTGGGAATCGCTTCCAGGAGCGGAAGTTCAAAATGCCGGCTCCGTGTGGTTTGAGCCTTGCGGCGATGGACAGTCGACCGAGGTAAAGGTTTCGCTGCAATATCTGCCGCCAGCCGGAGTAGTCGGCGCTGTGGTGGCAAAATTCTTCGGCGAATCTCCTGAGCAACAGCTGGAAGAAGATCTCGGCCGG
>JACDHZ010000193.1 GCA_013820755.1 Chthoniobacterales bacterium | reverse complement strand
CGCCTCGGCGGCGTGCCTGGCGTTCAGGAACATTGCACTGAGGTATCTGGCCATTTACGGCGTCGGGATTCTGGCGGCGTATAGCATCGTCAAATACAAAACGCCCTGGTGCATGATTAGCATAGTCTGGCCGCTGTTGTTCATGTTCGGTGCTGCCCTGTTTCTAGTTCCCCGGAGTTACCGCCGCGCCAGCTTCATCGTAGCTATCGCGCTCCTGCTGGTCTCGCTGGGACAGTCAATACGTCTGAATTACTTCCGCTGCACAACGGATACGGAACCATATGTCTACGTGCAGACATACAACGATGTCTTTAAGCTCACCGATCCGCTACTTAAGCTGGCGCATCACAACCCGGCTGCGTACCAACTCGTAGGACACGTTATCCGCACGAGCGCGTACCCGCTGCCGTGGGTTCTCGGCGACTTCACACGTGTCGGTTATTACGAGAAGGACAATCTGCCGACTCCCCTGGATGGTGATTTCCTCGTCGTGCAAAATGATAAGATTGCGACAGTCGAGCCTCAACTACACGGCACCTATTACACGATGCCGTTCACGATTCGACCTTACCAGGACACCTCGAAGATGTATCTGAACGCCAAAGTGTTTGGCCAAATGTTCCCAGGTAAGGTGCCGGACTTCGCCGGCCACTAGAATTTACCGATAGCTGCATCATGAAGTGGCTCTCCGCTGGGCTTACGTTTGTAAACGCTACGACAGTTGCCGGGCTGCTGCTTGGCACGGCATTAGCCGGGCTCGGACCGGCTGCGGCCGCGGCTGCTTTTGTGTTTGGCGCCATCATTGCAGTGCTCGCGTTCCTTCAAACTGGCGACGTGACGCTGCGCGAACATAACGCCGATGCTTCGTGTGCCGTGGCTTCGCGCGAGAAATACCGTCACATCTGGCTTTGGTTGGTCGCAGCCTGTTTTGCGTTCTTCGCCTTTCGCTCGTTCTGCTGGCTCATCTTCATCGATGGGAACCAGCTGAGGGTGCAGTCGCCTAACAACCTCGGCGATCTCGCGCTGCACATCGCCTACATCAAAAACTTCGCGAGCGGCGTGCCGCTCTGGCCGGAGAATCCAATTTACGTCTTTAGCAACATGCGATACCCCGCAGGCACCGACTTGTTCAATTCGCTGCTGCTGCTCGTTGGCGTCGATCTGATCCGCGGACTCGTGTGGACCGGCATCATCGCGTCGGTCGCGATGTGCTACGCGCTTTACCGTTGGAGCGGAGCTTTCGGAATCGCGGGTTTTCTATTCAACGGGGGACTGGCGGGATTCGCGGTGCTGCAAACCTGGGAACTGCTCGATTACCAGGGCGACAAAGCGATTGCATGGAAAAGCCTCCCATTGTCGATGTTCGTCACTCAGCGGGGTGTGCTCTATGCGTTACCGGCAGGTCTGCTGCTATTGTATCACTGGCGCTCGAGATATTTTGATACATCGCCCGCAAGATCTAACACCGACATAGCGCCACCCGCCGCGACGCTACCTTTCTGGCTTGAGCTCGCCTTCTACGCGACGATGCCGCTGTTTCATGTCCACACGTTCATCGCGTTGAGCGTTGTCGCGGCATTTCTTTTCGCAATCGGCACATCGGCAACGCGGAAACAGCTCGCCACCATGGTGGGCCTCGCGTTTCTCCCCGCAACGTTCTTCATGTGGACAATCACCGATCATTTCCGCGCCGGCTCGGTTTTAAAATGGAAAGCCGGCTGGGTCCAGAACTCCGGGGACATGGCGATGCCATTTTTTAAGTTCTGGCTCCTGAACTTCGGCGCATTTATGCCGCTATTAATCCTGCTGATATGGGTTTGCGTCGCGCGCGCGCGACGGCCTAACGAGCAATTCAGGTTCAACGCCAATCCGGCTCTCGTATTTGTCACAACCGCAGTGGTCATTTTGCTGTTCGCCTACCTCGTCAAGACCGCTCCCTGGGAATGGGATAACATCAAGCTTATCATCTGGGCATACCTCATTGTGCTGCCGTTCCTGTGGTCGGAACTGATCGCGCGATGGCCGGTGCCCATCCGCGTGGCTCTCTGCGTCGCGCTGTTCGGGTCGGGATTGGTTTCGCTGTTCGGCGGCCTCGCCGCAGGGCGCCCCGGGTTCGCGATAGCTGATCGCGCCGAGATCGACTTCGTCGGTGCGGCCGTGAACAAGCTCCCTCTGGAGGCGCGGTTCGCCTCGTATCCAACGTACAATCATCCGCTGCTCCTCCAAGGGCGGAGAGTTGTGATGGGTTACCCCGGTCACCTTTGGACGCAAGGCTTCGATTACGGTGTAGTTGAGAAGCAGCTCGAAGCAGTGATGCGTGGCGCGCCCGATTGGAGGGACCAGGCACGCGCCCTTGGCGCGCGTTATATTTTCTGGGGCAAGGGCGAACAGACCGCGTACACCGGGAGCACCCGTCCCTGGGAAAAAGAAGCCCTTCTAGTCGCGAGCGGTAATTGGGGGGCTATCTACGATTTGGATGTGGCTCCGACCGACGCGCAACCTGCCGGTCCATAGCTTTCGCGCGCCGCTTTGGTCCGCATTGGGTCCCAGAACAACTTGTCGTAGTGACAGTTTCTGCGCGACGTAAAACGGAACGCCGCGACCGCTCTCCAGATCTGCCAGGCGGAGAAATACCAGCAGTTTCCCTCCGGCGACTCCCTGGAAGTGGCGCACGATCTGTTCCGCTGCGAACTGCTGTGCTGCGACATGCGCTCGATATTCTGAGGCAACATCGCGTCCGCTGAGGCTCTCAGCCGCACTCATCCGCTCCGCGAACGTTTCCAGGCCTCCTGGTGGTTGCCGAAAGTGCATCGCGACTCGTGGATGCGCCTCCGAAGCGGAGCCGCCTGCTGCAGGCATTGTCTCGGAGGATGCGTCGGGAAGCTTCAACGCAATCTGATGAACAGCTGCAAATCGCGGATCGTTCAGCACCGACCGGCAATGCTCCCGCGCGCGTCCCGAGCCGGCGAGGTCGAGGCGGGCAACCAGTCTTTCCCTTGAGACTGAAGATTGCGAGCTGAGCTGATCGAGCACCGGCTGCTCCCGGGCATCGATCAAGCCCCACCCGATCGCGAATGACGCACCGCTATTTTGGAACGCATCGATCAGCAACCCGGCAGGCTCTGAACGGGCGCCCGACGCTGCGCGTTCCAATGGGAAATAAATAACGTCAGCGTCGGCAACCGTTTCCGAGAAATCGACCGATGATGCTGAGCCACCGCCAGTTTGCATCCCTGCGCGCTTTGGCAATGGCGGCCCCGACGCGCATCCGCACAGAATCGCTACCGTCGCACCGAGCAGCAAAACGCAACCAGGAACTCGGAGCGACGAGTACCGCAGGTAACGCGTGGAAGGCGAGACACTGGTGATCATGAAGGAACAGGATTTGGTTAAGATCTATCGGCACCGATGGCGTCGAGTTCTGCCGGCGATTCCACCGCCCAGTGTTGCAGTCGCCCGCGCCAACGTCTGCGGGTACGCCATCCAGCTGCCAGAATGCGGCAACCGATGTCAAACGTCCGTCGCCATGTCACGCCCGAAACCTTCTGTTCGCCGGCGATGCGCTCGCGTTCGCGCACAGGCACTTCGCGGATTGGCGCTGCAAGCCTCGCAGCCGCGATTTGGGCCTCAATCGTCCAACCAAACGTCATTTCGCGCGGTGCGATCGCCTCGAACAACAGCCGATCAATCAGGCGATGCGGTCCGAGATCACTGAACCAGCGCCCGGTAAGAATAGCGCACCACAATCCTAGCCCTACATTTGCAATCACATGTGAAAGGCTCATCGCTGCCCAGTTCGTACGCGTGCCCGTGCGTGTCCCAATGACCATCGCGTAGCCTTCGTCATATGCCGTCAAGAATGCGCGCAGATCGGCTGGATCACTCGCTCCGTCCGCGGCGTAGAACACATATGCTTGGACGCTGGGATACCCTTGCGTAAGAGAATCGATGGCGTGCTGGCAGCCAAATCCATAGCCGCGATCTTCGGTTTCGCTTACAACCACTGGATAGCTGCGCGCGATCTCGGCGGTGCGGTCCGTCGAGCCATTCACGCCTACAGCGATTACGTGCGTGGCTGGATCGATCGAGCCAAGCAATTCCTCGAGCACCGGAGCAATGCACATCTCCTCATCGCATGCAGGGATGATCACACCAATCCGCGGCGCCCCCGACTGACCAAATCCCGCCACCGGTTATAGCCTCGAAGATGATGTTTGCATTGTAATTGGCTCCTGCCGCGCGGGGTCGGCGAGCACGAGCTGACCTTCCGCAACGCTCGCATCGTCGACTGTCGCCCGGACGAGAAACTGCACCAGTCCTTGCACCTCCGCGAGTCGCTCCGCACGCAAATGAATGGAATCACCGGGTCGGGCTGCGCGGTGAAATTTCATGCTGCGGATCGCGGAGAGCAGGAACAGCGGGCGCTCGTTCGCGGCATAACCCGCTGCAGCGGCGATCCCCGCGGTCTGTGCCAGCGCTTCGGTAAGAATAACGCCAGGAACCAGCGGGTTCCCCGGGAAATGGCCGGCGAACATCGGATCGTCCTCCTCGAACCACGTCCGGCAGTCGGCGGAAATTCCGATTTGTACCCCGAGCAGTTCCCTCACAAAGACAAAGGGCGGCCGATGCGGCAGGGATGCGAGTTCCGAATCGAGGAATGTCGGTTGAAAGCTCATAGAGCACAGGAGATGGCCCGCGCCCGGACTCTCAGCTCTCAAGCGACAACTCTCAACTTCCGCAGTCAGCCGTTCACAAAGTAAGCAAACTTCCAACTGCCGTTTACGCGCCGGATGCCTGCGCGATAGCCATCGTATTCTATGGCGGGGTTCGCGAACTGCGGCGGAGCAACCATGAAGTCTTGGTTCTTCACGAATTGTTCCGAGACGATACCTTCGAGTTCTGGCCACAACCCGTTTTCATCCCAATATTGGAAGACTCCATCCCCTTTTTTATCCTGCTCCGATGTTGCGCCGAGTACATAGGCAAAGTCGGGCGTCATCATCGCGGCAAGGGTGTTCATGTCACGCCGCGTGACTGCCTTGCGCAAGCGCGCGATAAACGACTGAAAATCGAGGTCGGAATTCGTCTCGGTGGTCCGCGCAT
>JACDHZ010000192.1 GCA_013820755.1 Chthoniobacterales bacterium | reverse complement strand
TTACTCCCCCAGCCGTGGGCGATAAATCAAAGCTCTGCGCAAACAACCACGCCCAGCTCACCGCCACGAGCGGCGCATCCAGACACACCAAGTTGAGCCAGGTCAGAGCACTGTAGCCGCGCGGGTTTAGCGGATTACGTTCTTCGCCGGGAGTGACGAGGCTCGCGGCGTGACTCCGCGCCGCGTCCTGCGTAAAGCTCTTGCTCGCCGCGATGTCGATCATAGGTTAAACTGAGGCATGGGCCTTTCACTATGAGCACAAACGGCATTTCGTTGGACAATGCGGCAGTCGCTGCGCTTCCGAAACACCTTCTGCAGTTCGCAGTCGACCAGCGCTACGACGAGTATACTGCCGTCGATCACGCTGTCTGGCGATTCATCATGCGCCAGAATACATTTTTCCTGAAGGAGTACGCTCATAAAGTTTACTTTCAGGGCCTGCTGGAAACCGGCATTTCGTTCGAGCGGATACCGCGCATAGAAGAGATGAACGAGATCCTCGGCCGCATCGGCTGGGGCGCTGTTGCAGTAGACGGCTTCATTCCCCCGGCGGCGTTTATGGAATTCCAAGCCTACAAGGTGCTGGTGATCGCGTGCGACATGCGCCAAATCCACCACATCGAATACACGCCTGCGCCCGACATTGTGCACGAGGCTGCAGGCCACGCGCCGATCATCGTCGACCGCGAGTACTCCGATTACCTGCAGCGCTTCGGTGAAGTGGGTGCGAAGGCAATGCAATCGAAGAAAGATTTCGAACTGTATGAGGCCATTCGCCACCTCTCAATTCTGAAGGAGCTGCCGAATTCTGATCCGGACGAGCTGGCGGAAGCGACCAGGCTGGTGGAAGAGCGCCAGCAGAACCTCGGCGACCCTTCTGAAATGGCACTGCTGTCCCGTCTGCATTGGTGGACTGTCGAGTACGGACTTATTGGCACTCTCGACCAACCGAAGATCTATGGGGCAGGTCTGCTTTCGTCGATCGGCGAGTCGGTTTCCTGCCTCGAATCAGACGTAAAGAAGCTTTTGTATTCAGTCGATGCGGCGAACACCGCGTTTGATATCACGACCAAGCAGCCGCAGCTCTTCGTTTGCCGCGACTTTCAGCATCTCACCGGTGCACTCGAGGAGTTCGCCAGCCGGATGGCCTTCTATGTCGGCGGTCTCGAAGGCATCAACAAAGCGATTGACTGCAAGAACACCACAACCTGCCAATACTCCTCCGGTCTGCAGGTCAGCGGCACGTTCGCCGAGGTCCTCCCGGGCGACAGCAACGCGCCAATATACCTGCGCACCATCGGCCCGACGGCGCTCGCATTCGGCGCCAAACAGCTCGAAGGCCATAGCCGCGATTATCACGCCGAAGGTTTCGGATCACCGATCGGTCGCTGGCGCAACACAACGGCATCACCGGAGTTGGTGTCCGACGATCAACTCCGCAGCATTGGAATCGCCGAAGGCACCGACGGCACGATCAATTTCGAGAGCGGCATTGTCGTTACCGGACGCGTCGAAAAGATCGTGCGTCGCGGCGGCAAACTACTCCTGATCACCTTCTCGAATTGCAGTGCGAAACAGAGCGACCGGATCCTATTCGACCCGTCGTGGGGCAAGTTCGACATGGCAGTCGGCGAGCGGATCAGCTCTGTGTTCAACGGAGCGGCCGACAAAGACTCGTATAACCAGGTCGCGCTTGTCCCAAAGGAGCGCACCATCAAAGTCCCGTCGGACGAAAACCGGAAGAAACTAGAGAACCTTTACGCTCAGGTGCGCGATATCCGGGAGCGCAAAGTCGGTTATGAACGCTTGGGCGAGATCTGGGAAACGCAGCAGGCGGAGCACCCTGGTGATTGGCTGCTCAGCATGGCGATCTTCGAGATCCTCGATGATGCCGGGGAGCAGAACGAGCTAAAGCAAAGAATCGTTACGTTCCTTAATCAGAAGAAGCTTACGAATCATGATGTTTCGACATTGGTCGAATGGGGATTCCGGTTAGTGACCTATCATAAAGTCGCTCTGCAGACTGCTGCACGATAGCGGCAGCATGGTCGCAACAGACGTCCGTCTTTCACGTCGTCGCGTTCGCACTTCCCCACCAGCGACCGATCCACGTGCCCCAGCCGTAAACGCCTAGTGCCTGCAGTTCTCCCGAAGCAACCAGCTCGTCGATTTGCGGGCGTGTCGTGAGATCTTTGCCGCCGCTCTTCAGGCTGACGTAATCGTCCACCACCATGTTGCAGCCGGGGAGGAGCAGATTGCGATAATTCCCAAGCTCGCGCTTCACCTCACCATCTGCGTCGATGATAAACAACCCAACACTGCACAGTTCCAGCTGACCACGAACTTCCGACATCGTCTTTTCCTCCCATGAGTAGCCAGCGATCAGCGTCACCATTTCGGCCACCCGCTGCTTCGCGAGGTTTTTTCTGAGATCCCGCAGGATATCCTTACTCGGGATACGATGATGCCGGTGGCTCCCGCCAGGCTCCACACTGATAAGCCTTCGATGTGCCGACGACCCGCGCATGCCGAGCGCCGCGGAGATTGTCGAACCGCCGAGATATGGGCCGATTTCCAGAATGTTGCCCGCGCTCGTCGAGGCGAAGTAGTAAAGCAGCGTGAGGACGTCGAGGTGCAGCATCGAATATTTGTGACGAATCTGCTGCAAGTCGTTGCTGATCGGTTTTTGGCGATATTCGATTAGCGCTTCCATCAGCGCCATGCTGTCGGCGAGCGATTCCTTCATGCGGCGTGCGGTTGATCCTACCGGATCGCAGTCCCGGTGCAAAAGCGGGCTGAAATTCTGAGGCGCCAGCGCGGAATCAAACCGTCATCCTGATTGCCAGGGGGATGCGTGACAGATCATCGATGCCTGAGAGGGTCGGCAGCAGGAGGCGTTACGATTCCGAGTTATGCAAATGCTGCTCGCTGGATTCTGGGGTCTAGTCGCCGGTTCGGCATTGTTAATCGGGGCAGCGATTGGATTCTTCCTGCATGTACCGCAGCGCGCCATCGCGGCGGTGATGGCATTCGGGGGCGGAGTGCTGATTTCGGCGCTCTCGTTCGATCTGATGGACGAAGCCTATAAACGAGGCGGGTTCGACTCGACTGCGATAGGGTTTATCGCGGGAGCTGCACTCTACACCGGCGCAAACTGGCTCCTGAACCGCGCCGGTGCGAAGCATCGCAAGCGCTCCGGTCATCACGTGCAGCAGTCACCCGCAGGTCAGGACGGCGGAGCGATTGCACTCGGTGCACTAATCGACGGAATTCCAGAGTCTATTGTCATCGGCGTCAGCATGATCAAAGGCGGCGCCGTCAGCAGCGTGGCCGTCATAGCGATTTTTCTGTCAAACCTCCCGGAGGGACTCTCGAGCGCGGCAGGCATGAAGAAAGCGGGTCGCTCCGCGCTGTATGTCTTCGGCGTATGGGCTGGGATCGCGATCCTCTCCGGCGTCTCCGCGTTGATCGGTTACGGAATGTTCAGCCACTTTTCTGACGAGGTAATTGCGGCCACGACCGCTGTCGCTGCGGGCGCGATCCTGGCGATGCTCGCGGATACAATGATCCCTGAAGCCTTCGCCGAAGCCCACGACTTTGCCGGTTTGATTACAGTCGTCGGATTCCTTGTGGCGTTTGTGTTGAGCAAACTCAGCGAGGGCTCTGGCGGTTGATCAGCCGCGCAACGCCTCCGTAAAGCGCACCAGCTCCGCGCTCACGTGCCCGATACGTTCGACAACCTTCGGATCCTTCAGCTCACCATCAGCAAACGCGCTGCCCGTCGCATAAACGAAACGCGGAATGATGACGCAGCGGAAGTCGAGCATGAGGCTGTTCGCATACGCCATCACCGACATGTAGCTGCTCATTCCCCCAGCCGCACAGAGAAACCCTACGATTTTGTCCTCCCAAGCGCTGCCGGTCAGCTCAATCATGTTCTTCGCAGATGCGCTCACGTCATAGTTATAAACTGGTGCCGCAACGATGATGCCGTCCGCATTCTGAATTGCGGCGTTTACCTTCTGCGTCGCCGGATGCTCGTAGCACTGAGCGGCGTCGCATAGCGGCAGGTCGAGCTCGCAGAGATCGAGCCACTCGCACGGTGCCTTTTTTTCTGTCAGCACGCCGTAAGCAGCACGTCCCATCTTCCGGCTGCGGCTGTCCGGATCGCCGCTGGTACTGACGACGAGATATTTGCGCATCCCGCGTTCCCCTGATTATCGCTGCGGCTTCCATAGCCAAAAGGTTGCTCGCTGAGGCATCAAGCCGACACTACCATAGCACGGCCGAGCTACACCCGTAATTCTGCAGGACACGAGGGAGACACAAATGGAATAGACGTTGCCGACGCGGTGCCCGGAAGTATTGATAGGGAATGCTCGTTGAAGCTCCAGCAACGATAGAATTCGACACGATCGATGACGTCGTGCGCGATATCGCAAAGGGCGGAATCGTTATCGTTACCGACGACGCAGATCGCGAGAATGAAGGTGATCTTGTCATGGCTGCCGAAAAGGCAACGCCTGCAGCGATTAATTTTATGGCAAAGTATGGGCGCGGTTTGATCTGCGTCCCCGTCTCACACGAGCGTGCCGAGCAACTCGGGTTGCAGAGAATGGTCGCGCAGAATCGGGAAATGTATCGCACCGATTTCACGGTTTCGGTTGACGCAGCGCGAAACGTTTCTACCGGAATCAGCGCACACGATCGCGCTGAGACTATTCGCACCATCGCGAACAGAGACTCGAAGCCCGAGGATCTCGTGCAGCCGGGGCATATCTTTCCATTGCGAGCGAAGGATGGCGGTGTGCTGCGGCGTGCAGGACACACCGAGGCGGCAGTAGATCTGGCGCGAATGGCTGGACTTCAGCCTGCCGGCGTCCTCTGTGAAATCCTGCACGATGATGGCACGATGGCGCGCCTCCCCGAGCTGATGGAGTTTCGAAAGACTCACGGGCTGCGGATCTGCACGATCCAGAGCCTGATCGCCTATCGACGTTTGCGCGAAAAACTCGTCGAGTGTGAGCAGGTCGTCAGCCTACCGACCGATTATGGCGAATTCGATCTGCATCTCTACCGGTCGACGATTGATGGAGCGCATCATCTCGCGCTTGTTAAAGGTGCCATCTCTCAAGCCGAGGCGGTTCTTGTTCGTGTCCACAGCGAATGTCTGACCGGCGACGTATTTGGATC
>JACDHZ010000062.1 GCA_013820755.1 Chthoniobacterales bacterium | reverse complement strand
GGTGACGTATTCCTTCTCGCGCGCCTCGTCGCTCGAATCGATTTTGCGATATACGTCCACCACCATCTTGCCCGAGCCGCTGGCGGTGACGTCAACGCTGCCGAAATCAACATCGACAATCAGCCTGCCGCCGGGCGCTACATCGAACTCCTCAGCGACCTTTTGCTCGGTGAGTGCAGGAGCTGTCGAAACCGTGAGAGCGAGAAGAAGTGCGACGCGAATACGCATAATGTTTGTTCCTTTCAGTCGGCGCTTGGGAACGAAAACGCTGATGTCTTTGCTCTCTTTGCATAGCGCGTGCCAATGCCTTGCACTCCGTCGCTAGCTGCTGCGCATCAGATACTTACTCAGCTGAGCACGACAGCTCTTACGCGCCATTTATCCCGTCGTCGGGATTCTGAAGTCCCACTTCTGGAACGCGTGCGACTACTGACGCGCCAGGCGTCGGAACAAGATGAAACCCAGCGCGAGAAACAGCACATTCGGGAACCAAACCAGCAGCTCCGGATGCACCTGCGAATTGCTGCGCAATGTGTCGGCGATGATGATGAACAGGAAATAGGAGAACGCCACAACGAGGCTCATCAGGTAACCCATCGATGTCTCACGGCGATGCGCAGTGATGCCGAGCGGCACGCCGATGAGCGCGAACGCGAGGCAAGAAAACGGAAATGAAAACCGCTTGCTAATCTCGGTCCGGCTCGAGCTTTGCTCTTTTTGATCTGCCGAGTTCAACTGCTCCATCAACTGCTCGAGCGACATGGCCGAGCGGCTGGTTCGTTTTTTCTCCTTCTGGTAAAGATCCGCGAGGCTGATTGGCAACGTGCCTTCGGCCATGTTGATGCCGTCCCGGACGCGGCGGAGATCGAACGGGTCCTCCTCATCGCGCTGCTGGTACCGCGCGTTGTACAACCGCATCAGGATTTGCTGATTTTGCAAATCAACTTCCAGCAGCCCTGTGCGCGCATGCGTGACCTTCATCGGGATGTGCTGCTCGTTCATCTCGAACACAATGATGTTCTCGAGCAAGTTCCCCTCTTTTTTCCCGACGTAGATCTTTCGGCGAGGAAACTGATCAATGACCTGGTCGCTGCCGAACAGCGCGATCGGGTTACGCATCGCCAGATCGAGGACAGTCGTGCGGAGTTTCTGTTGGGCAGCGGGAGCCACCTGCACGTTTAGCCAGAGACAGATGCCCGTACATACGAGCGCGACTACAGCCAGCGAGACGCAAATTCGGCCGATGCTGATGCCGTTCGAGCGAAGCGCGATCAATTCGTTATCTGCAGATAGGCGCCCGAAAACCAGGAGGATTGTCGTCAGCAGCCCCCAGGGGATCGTAAAGATCAGGGAGAACGGAAGGACGTAGGCGATGAACGTAAGGAGGTACTCGACTGGCACGTCGTGATTCACCAGGAGTGGCAGGAGCCTGCGGAAGATGTTTCCGACTACGAGCACCAGGCTCAACACCGCGACTGCGAAGAACAGATTTACAAGCAGCTCGCGGCTGATGAAGCGATCGACCAATTTCATTCGCGATACTTGTTAGCGCGGAAGCGTCGCACCGACAACGCGTCACTCCGCCGGAGCAGTCTTTGCTTCCGACTGGAGCTTTGCTAAACTCGCGCCTTCAGATGGGGAACCAGCTTTACGATGTCGCGATTGTCGGCGGCGGTCCTGCCGGGAGTACCGCGGCGGCCTTGCTAGGACGTACCGGCCGCCGCGTTGTCGTGTTCGAGCGCGATAAGTTCCCTCGGTTCCACATTGGGGAGTCGCTGTTGCCATTCAGCATGAAGGCATTCACACGCCTCGGTTTGCATGAGAAATTCAAGGCCGCGGGGTTCATGGAAAAGTTCGGCGGCGAGATGTACGGTGCCTGCGGTGAAGAGGGTGTGAAGTTCTATTTCGAGGACGGGTTTCGTTCGCAGACGGACCGCTCCTACCAGGTCACACGTGCCGAGTTCGACAAGGTGCTGCTAGACCACGCGGCTGAAAACGGAGCCGACGTGCGAGAAGAGACTGCGGTCGAGAAGGTCGATTTTTCTCCGGATGAAGTGCGCCTGCACGTCCGCGGCAAAACCTCCGGTCCCGCGGAAGTGCGCGCGAAATACCTGATCGATGCTAGCGGGCGCAACTCGATCGTCAGCGCAATGTTCAAGCTGAAGAAGACATACCAGCACCTGCAGAAGATCTCAATTTTCGCGCACTATGCTGGGGTCGTGCGTGAGCAGGGCCGCGACGGGACGTTGACACGGATGGTCCGCGCGATCGACCGCTGGTTCTGGGTGATCCCGCTGACCGAAAACCGAACCAGCATTGGCGTAGTGCTGGATGCGGCGACATACAAAAATGCGAAGCTCAGCCCTGAAGAATTCCTCGACCAGGCGATTGCAGAGCAACCGCTCCTCACGCGCCGCGTGGCTGCAGCAGAGCGGGTAACGCCGGTTAGCGTGGCCGCTGACTTTTCGTATCGGAACTCACGTATCGTCGGCGATCGCTGGATGCTGGCTGGAGATTCCGCAGGGTTCATCGATCCAGTATTCAGCAGCGGTGTTTTCCTGGCGGTGCTCGCCGGAGAGCAAGCTGCTGACGCTTTGCACATCGTGCTCGACGATCCTTCGAAAAGACGTCGACTGTTCGCCCATTACAGCCGCAGCATTAACAGGGCGATGGACGTTTACCTTCGATTTGTTGATGCGTGGTATTCCAAAGAATTCATCGAAGTCTTTCTGCATCCGCAGGATCGGTTCCAAATTCCGCAAGCAGTGAACGCAGTGCTCGGCGGAAACGTCGGCACCAGCTTCGCCATCCGCTGGCGCATGTCTGTCTTTTACTTCATCGTCTGGTTGCAGAAGTACGTGCCGCTCTGTCCCCGGCGCACGTTAGTTCCGCAGAACGGGAATACCGCGTTCATTCCCGAACCTGCGGAAGCAATCTCCTGATCCGATGCGCAACCTCGTTTCCGTTTTGTCCGCTGCCGTCGTCCTGGGGCTCACAAGTTGCCAGACGACGTCAACCCACCAGTTCGCGCAGCCCACAGGAGCATGGCATACACGCTCGGGGCAGCTCGCGTATCAAGGCGCACGCATGTCGCTCATCGGGGAAGTGCTCGTGCGCTACACAAAGGGCGGAGACTTCGAACTCACCTTTACGAAGGGTCCGGGTGTTGCGCTGCTCACCCTGCGTGCGGACGCGGCTTTCGGGCAGGCGGAAGGACCGCTCGCACGCGGAGGCTGGTCGGGGCCATTGGCGAATGTGCCGGCGAGGCTGCGCGGCTGGTTTGCGCTTCGTGAGAAGGTGCTCGCGAGCAGCGGCAGCTCTTCTGTTACGCACACAGAGGCCGGCGAGAGCTTCCATCTGCGCTTTTGACCGATGCGGATCGAAACGCGAACGTCGCGCCTCGCACCGGGTTCATGCCGCTTCATTCCACCATTAGCCACCTGGTAACGCGCCGGCGCGGCGTGGTTTGGCTGGGTGTGGCGCTCCTTGTTGCCGCGTCTGTGTTCGTGCTCGTCACGCACATGAGACTTGATACGGAAGTGCTGAACCTGCTGCCGCGTGGCTTTGAATCGGTCGAAGGTTTGAAGGTTTACAACAGGGACTTCGCGCAAGTCCGCGAGCTCACATTCGCGCTCGTCGCACAACCCCAGGACGTAGACAGGCTGGAAGAATTCGCGCCCCAGTTCGCAGAGTCCCTTCGCCAGCAGCCGTGGTGCGCACGCGTGCTCGCGGGGTCGCCTCTCGAGACGCCAGATGGCGTGGCTGACCTTCAGAAGATGGCAGTTCCCCTGCTCTTGAACCTGGAGCCGGCGACGTTCGAAGAGACGCTCGCAGCATTGCGACCAGACAAGATCCGCGAGCGGCTGCGCCGGCTGCACGACGAGATCGATGCCGGCTCCCCGCGGCCTCAGTTCGAGCTGATGCTGGATCCGCTTGGCGTTATTGCGCCAGCTCTGAAGCCATTCGCTTCGAATGCCTCGATCGAGGAAGACCAGCCGCTCACCTCGCCTGATCGCACGATGAGAGTGTTCATCACTGTGACAAACCAGCCGAGCATTGGCGCCTTTGAGTGCCAGAAGTTGATGCGCGAAGTGAATGCTTTTTGCGCGACGGCTCGGCAAGGATGGGACGGTGGTCCGCTCGAAGTATTGGTGACCGGACGGTCGGCGTACGTCGGGGAAATTTCGCTTAGCATGCGGCACGACATCATCATCACCGTCCTCGGTTCGATCGTGCTCGTGGGCGGCGTGTTTTTCATCGGGTTCGGTCGCTGGCTGCCGCTGATCGGAATGGGCTTCTCGTTGCTGCTTTGCTGTCTTGTCGCCATCGCTGCGGGTCTGCTCATTTTCGGGGAGCTGAACATGGTAACAGTCGGCTTCTGCGCGATCCTGATCGGACTCGGCGTCGACTTCGCGATACTGATATTCGGCCGCTATCAACAGGCGCGTGACGACGGGTCCGATCACGCCGAGGCAGTCGGCGAAGCAGTGAAGAACCTCGGCAAGGCTGTATTTTTTGGTGCTCTGACAACGGCCGTCGGCTTTATGGCGCTGGTGCTTAGCAACTCAGCGGGTTTCACCCAGCTCGGCGTGCTGATCGCCATCGGCATCTTTCTGGCCGGCCTGTTCATGATGTCAGTGTTCTTCCTATTCGTGCCGGAGGCGACGACACCACTGCGTAACGACTGGATCTTTGCGCTCGTGAAGCGTTACGTGCGAGCGACGGTGCGCCGGCCCGGCACGGTGCTCTGGATCGCGGTTCCGCTGCTGCTGTCCCTGACCGGAATCGCCGTCTCTCCCAAGCCGCGCCTGATCTTCGACGCGAGTACAGAATCAATGGAACCGAAGTCGAGTGAAGCCGGTTACGCGCTGCATACGATCATGGATAAAATGCCGACGCGCTGGGAACCTGCGATCGGGATCGTGCGCGCGCAGAACGCGCAGGAGCTGCACGACTACTGGCAGAAGGTCGCCGCGCATTGGTCGCAGGCGCAGTCGAACGGCAAAATCAGGAGCTTCTCCACGCCGGCTGCCCTCGCGCTTTCACCGCAACGCGAAGCCGCAAATCGCGAGACACTCCATACGCTCGATGTCCCGGCTGCGCGGCAGGCGCTCGAGACGGCGGTCGCGGAGGAAGGCTTTAGCGCAGAGACGTTCGATTCCGGGTTCACTCTCCTCGATGAGCTTGCGCGCATTGCGCAGCCCGAGGCACCTATTCCTGATTGGCGCAGCTTGCTGCCCAAAGCATCGAGCTGGTGGTTTCTCGTAGACCGCTTTTTTGCGCACGATCCCCTGCTCACGACCGGCTTCGTGACCACTAACGAGCCAATCACCACCCAGGAGCAAAAGCAGATGCTCACGCGCGAGCTGCCCGTCGCTGGCGTGCCGATGACACTCTCCGGCTGGAGTTTCACGCTCACCGATTTGATTCCGTGGTCACATCGTCAGCTCATTTTGATCAGCGCGATGATGGCAGTCTTCGAATGCGGCTTGCTCGCGCTACTTTACCGCGATTGGCGACTCTGGTTGATCCACATCGCAACTCTCATCTTTTCGGTCACGGCAATGATCGCAACCATGAAGCTGCTGCACCTGCCGCTGAACCTTCTGAATGTTCTCGCCTTCCGTTTGGTGCTCGCGGTCGGGGTCGACTATGGCATTTACGTGCTGCTCGTATGGCAGAAGGCGCGGCAGCTCGATCATGATGTCGCCGGTGTGGTCAAGCCGGTAATTCTCGCCGGGCTCACTGCCGTCTCGGGATTTGGCGCACTCGGCTTGGCTAACAATCCAACTCTCGCCGGCCTGGGAATCGCGTGTGGGGTTGGCATCTTCTGGAGCCTTGCCGCAACGGTATTTTTCACATTGCCTGCAGCAGCGGCGGCTGAACCGAAGTCTTGGCGCGAAGAGTCTTTGCAAACTCGCGTCAAATATACCGAACATGTTTAACACCCGCTTTTTCGCTCCCGCTGCGCTCGCCTGCGCGCTTCTTTTCGCTCTTCCCATCCCGAACGCGTTTGCTGACCAGCTTCCGCCGAACGACGTGAAATCGTTGCTCGGACGAATACGCGAGAAACGCGCCGGCGCACCGCAGATTCAGGCGGACTTCCGTGAAGAGAAAACGATCAAGATGATGAACAAGCCGGTGGTCAGCTCCGGCCGCGTATGGTTTCAGGTGCCGAATAACTTCCGCCGTGAAGTGAAGGGGAATTCTCCAAGTACCACCGTGAGCGACGGACAGCAGCTCTGGATCTATTATCCGAAATTCCAATCGGCTGAGAGTTATCAGCTCGGCAGACGGTCGCCGCTTGATGCGGGCATCGCGGCAATCACCGCCAGCTTGAACCTGCAAGGCGTCGAGGAGAACTACAACATCACCGCCGCGCAGGAAGGAAGCGGGTATGTGCTGCAGCTAGCTCCGCGCGCCCCGTCACTCAAACGGATGCTGCAGCAATTCACCATTCACCTGAACGAAGCACTGCAGGTGCAACGCACGGAGATGCTGCAGCCGAATGGCGACCGCATCGTCACGAGCTACTCGAACGAAACGCGGGCGCCGATTGACTCGGGCACATTTCAGTTTACGCCGCCTGCGGGAACAAACGTGACGACTCCGCTCGGTCGTTAGCTTCGCACCAGGGAAATCTGAAGCTGGACAGGCAATATCCGGCCCATACTCTGACCGGGTGCGAGCTTCGCGTCTCGTCGTAGTCTTACTCTGGCTTGTTTGTGCAACGCGTGCTCCGGGGGCGGACCGCACGCTCGAGCCGATTGTCTCACGAATACCTCATCAAGCAGTCGAATCCCGCGCGCTCGCTACCATAGGTTACAGCAAGCGACTGCATGCGCTTGAAATCGAGTTTCGCCGCGGCGGGACGTACCGGTACCTCGATGTGCCGGGACCGCAATTCCAAGAGCTGCTCCGCGCCAGTTCGAAAGCGCATTACTACAACACATACATCCGCGGCAAATATCGAGCCGTTCGTGTTCGATCAAGCGATTGGGCGAAGGCTAACCGATGACAATTCGCCATCGCGCAGGTTCGCTTTTGGAAACAGTTGTTCTGACTCCGCAGGAAAAGAAAGCCGTTTTATGTGTCGTGGGCGCTCTGGTACTGGGCCTCGCGACAAAACACTACCGCGCGTCTCATCCACGCCCTCCCACGACACCGAGCGCGAAAGAGCAGCGAGCGAGCAATAAGTCGGCGCAAGCTCAACGCGGAAGAATCCCGTCTCCACCTGCAGGAGCACCCGACAATCAGGACGAATGAATGCGCCGGGCCTCTTAGTTGCGCCCCGTTCGCGCCGTGTGGATGCTCAGGAGTGAGGGATTACATCGATGCGTTCACCAGACAAATCGGCGAAGTCATTGTTGGCAAAGCCGAGGCGGTAAAGCTCGCTGTCAGTTGTTTGCTCGCGCGCGGTCACTTGCTCATCGAAGACATTCCTGGTGTAGGTAAAACGACATTATCGCAGGCGCTCGCTCGTTCGTTAGGGGTCGGCTTTCAGCGCATTCAGTTCACGAGTGACCTGCTCCCCGCCGACATTCTTGGCAACTCGATCTTCGATCGTGAACAGCAGCGCTTCACGTTCCATCCAGGGCCGCTGTTTTCGCAGGTCGCGCTGATCGACGAAGTTAATCGTGCCACAGCGAAGACGCAGAGCGCGCTTCTCCAGGCGATGGAGGAGAACCGCATTTCCGCGGATGGCATCACTTATGATTTACCGGAACCGTTCTTCGTCATTGCGACGCAGAACCCGCAGCATCAGGTCGGCACGTTCCCGTTACCGGAGTCGCAGCTCGACCGGTTTCTGATGCGCATCGAACTTGGTGTGCCGGACCGCGCCAGCGAACGCGCGATGCTGCTCGGCATGGACCGGCGGGAAATCTTGAAGGAGCTTAAGCCTGTCTTCACGATGGAGACATTGCGGGAGATACAGGCGGCGGTGAGGAAAGTGCACACGTCTCCTGCCCTGCTCGATTATCTGCAGGATTTGCTGGACGCCTCGCGTCAGCGACACACTACCGGCCTCTCACCGCGAGCGGGATTGGCGTTGCTGCACGGTTCGCAATCGTGGGCGCTAATGCACGGACGCGATATGGTGCTGCCCGAAGATATCCAGGCAGTAGGCATCGCGGTGATGGCGCACCGGCTCGGCCACGACGTCCGCCAGCCGGGCGAGAGCGGACGCACCCTGGCTGAGGCGCTCTTGCGAACCGTGCCGGTGCCATGAAACCGCGAACCCTGCCGCTCGTTTATCCGACGGTGGTCTTCGGTGGGCTGCTCTTCGTCCTGTTTGCTATGTGGTATGCGAGCGCGAGCCAGAACAACGTCGCTAACTATCTCCTGCTGTTCTTCACACTCGCGGTCTTCCTCGTCTCGATACCGCACACGCTGCTGAACCTGAACGGCCTCGAAGTCACCGTTGAATCGGTAAAGCCCGCCTTTGCAGCCAAGGCAGTGGTAGTGCCGATGGCAGTGGTAAACGAGTCTCGCCACACGCGTCACGGTTGCCTCGTTACTTTGCCCGGTCGCGATGAAGCGGGCGAGCTGGTGAATGAGATACCCGGACGGAAAGCTGTGCGCGTCACGCTTCGGTTCCCTGCAACCGCCCGTGGCGAATACACGCTATCGGAGGTGCAGCTTCACAGCAGTTATCCCCTCGGGTTTCTTGCCGCTCGGCGTCGGGTCGCGACATCACAGCGGTATGTCGTGTATCCGGCGCCCGAAGGAGATGCGACGCTCCCGGTCTGCGGCGGCAACGCACTTGGCGCGCAGCTCGAAAGCCTCGCTGGCGAAGGCGACGATTACGCCGGCGTCCGTGCTTATGTTCCCGGCGAATCGCAGCGGCACATCGATTGGAAAGCCGTTGCGCGGGGGCAGCCGCTGATGACGAAACAGTTCACAGCGGAAGTAGACGATGTGCTGCGTCTCGATTTCGACAACGTTCCGCTTTCCAATCCAGAGCAGCGGCTTTCGCAGCTCGCGTTGTGGGTGATCGAAGCCGAACGCGCCGGCCGGCAATACTCCTTGCGGTTGCCAAGTGCGGAGATACCCGCCGCAAGCGGCGATGCGCATTATCACCGCTGCCTGTACGCGCTCGCGCTCTTCCGATGACTCCCGCATCGACGAGCATCCTCATTCCGCGGCAGCCGTTGCTGTGGCTTTCGGCTGCGTTGCTTTGCCTGGTTCCGACTTTTCTCGGCAACATCGTCGTGTGGGCACCGCTCGTATTTCTGTGCTCGCTGCTGGCGAAGTTCTGGATGGACAGGAGAGATCGGCGGCTGCGTTCTCTGCCGCTAAAGGTTGCGCTGTCGCTCGCTGCAATCGGTGGCGTTTTCGCGACCTACGGTTCACCGCGCAGCGTAGAGTTCGGCGTCACACTCCTTGTTACGCTCGCATCTCTTAAAATTCTCGAGTCCCATAATGCAAAAGACTTCCACGTGCTGATTATGGTCGGCTGGGTTCTTTGCCTTTGTGCATTTCTGCTAGCGGAGGATTTTGGCGTGGCGCTCTGCGTTCTCGCAGCATTTGTGCTGCTCGTTGGCGCGCTCGTGCAGTTCCACCGGCACAGCGGCCCGGCCGGCACACTTTGGCCGCCATTAGTGACAACCTTGAAGTTGCTGCTGCAGGCGCTGCCAATTGTGGCGCTGCTCTTCTTTTTCTTTCCAAGAGGTGGCGGTGCGATGCAGCTGCAGTTCCTTGGACAACCCAGCGACTCTGTCGGTTTTTCCGGTAAACTGTCGCCGGGCAGCGTTTCCAGCATCGCGAGTTCTGATGATCTGGCATTTCGCGCGGAATTCCCGGATGGCACAATCCCATCGCCGCGAAACCTGTACTGGCGTGGCGCGGTATTGTGGCATGGAGACGGGTTGAACTGGGACGTGGGTTCGGGACCCGGCCATGCCCAGGCCAACCAACGCCGCAGCGGGATCGCTATTCGCCAACGCATTACCATCGAGCCGCATGGTGGCCGATGGCTGTTCGCGTTGGACCGCCCGCTCAATGCACCGCCGGGGATCACACTCGGGCCTGGCCGATATCTCCAAAGCGTGCGACCGATCTCCTCGATTCGCCGCTACGAAGTGCTTTCTGCTCCGGAAGCAAGCGAATCGAATCTCAACCCGCGCGAGCGGACGGCAAGTCTGCGGTTGCCATCCGCACTTAGTCCCGATGTCAGAGCGCTTGTACACACATGGACTGCCACGACCCCCGAGCCACGCGCTATCGTCACAGCAGCGCTGGAGTTCTTCCGGACCAAGGGCTTCGTTTATTCATTATCCCCCGGCCATTACGTTGGAGTCGACGCACTGGATGAACTTCTTTTCCGGCGAAAATCCGGATTCTGTGAACACTACGCCGCCGGCTTCGCAACACTCATGCGCGTCGCAGGGATACCGTCACGCATCGTGGTGGGATATCTCGGCGGCGAGTTCAACCAATACGGAAACTATCTTGTCGTTCGGCAATCGGACGCGCATGCCTGGTGCGAAGTCTGGCTGCCGGAGAGCGGGTGGACACGCGTGGATCCGACGAGCGTCATCGCGCCTGAGCGCCTCTATCTCGGCTCGCTGCGCGACATGCAGACCACGTCTGTTCAACGCCAGCCGATCGCCGGAAGCGCACGCACGAGCAGCTTGCCGCCAGGCGGAGTCTTGAGCGAGGTGCGGCAGGCATGGGACACCGTCAGCTACGCATGGGACTCACGCGTTTTGCCCTTCGATCTCGAAGGGCAACGCGAATTTTTGATGGCGTCGGGTCTGGAGACGATTTCCGGTATGTCACAGCTTCTCTGGATCGCCGCTGCGGCGGCGTTCCTCCTTGGTGCCTATACGCTTGTGAGCCTGCGGCGTTCGCGCACCCCACGAGACGCGGTGAGGCAACTCTACGAAACATTCTGCCGCAAAGCCTCCCGGGTTGGCGCCACGAGATCGGTTACGGAAGGGCCGGCGGATTTCGCACAGCGCGCCTGCGCTCTTCTGCCCGGTGAAGCGGCGCGCATCCAACGCATTGTCAGCAGTTACATCGCCCTGCGGTATGCACCGAATCCGAGCCGATCGATCGTGCAAACCTTCGCCGCCGACGTCGACGCTTTCACCGGCCGATCAACTTAATCGCACACCGGAACCTGAACCGTGTGTGCGTGACCGGAAGCTGCTGTTCGCAGGATAACGACGTGGCCCGGCCTGATAACGAGGACGGATCCCGCGATGTCATCGCGTGCCGTGTGTCGAGGTTGCTTTGACGCGCGCGTCCTAGCGGTTGCGGACTGGGTTATCGCGAAAGAAGTCATTCAACTCGTCGTGCGGCGTTGCGTCGGAGAGTGCGTCGAAGGTTCCGCGCGCCGAGAGTTCCTGCGCCGCCCGCATGAACCCGCCCCAGGCTGCGCGGGCTAGTGCGCCGCCAACACTCACGCGCCGCACGCCCAGTCCTGCGGCGTCATCGATCGTTAGGCCGATTGGGCCACCGATCAGGAGGTTCACCGGCCTCGGTGCGACTGCGGCCACGAGAGCGGCGATGTGTTCGCGTGTGCGAATGCCCGGCGCGTAGAGGCAGTCGGCGCCTGCTTCCGCATAAGCGGTGACGCGACGAATCACTTCATCGATGTCGTCCAACCCGACAAGGAAGCATTCCGCGCGACCGACGAGGATGACGCCGGCACCAGCAATCGCCCCGCGCGCGGCGGCAATTCTTTCGGCTGCGTGCGCGATCTCGTAAAGCGGCTGTTCTTTGTGACCGGTCGTGTCCTCGATGGAAAGTCCGGCAACACCGGTCGCGACGCATAGCTTCACGTTCTCCGCGACGGCATCTGGATCATCCGCGTAGCCATTCTCGAAGTCGGCATTCACGGGGATCTCGGTTGCATCGACAATCTCGCGAATGTGCGTGAGCATTACGTCACGCGGGACTGCATTGTCCGGCAATCCGCGCGAGAATGCGAAGCCGGCTGAACTCGTGGCGACTGATTTGAACCCGAGATGCTGCAGATAGCGCGCGGAGCCGATGTCCCACGGATTCGGAATTACAAAGCAACCACTCTGGTGCAGCTCCCGGAAGCGACGGCGGCGTTCAGCAAAGGTCGACATGAGCGAAGACTTACGTCAGCCGGCGTTGACGATTTCCAGCACTTTCATCGCGGCATTGTGGCCCGGGATTCCGCTAACAGCTCCGCCGCGATGCGCGCTGGAGCCGCAGAGGAAGACATTGTCGTACTGGGTTTCGACACCCCACGTGCCGACCTGTTCGGCGGTGTCAGCGAACGGAAACGTCGGTGCGTCCTGGAAAATGTTCCCGTGATAGAGCCCGAGCGCTTCCTCGATGTCGACGGGTGTCTTGCTTTCGATGCAAAGGCTGCCGTCGCGAGCGAGTGCGAGACAATCGTCCAGCGGCTCCTCGAGCCATTGGTTCATGCTTTCGAGGAACTTTTTTTCTGCGGCGGAGCGCATCTCCGTGTTATTCTCGGCAAACAAACTCCACGGTGTGTCGAGACCGAAAAGGGTCAACGTGTGGAACCCCTGCGCGCGCAGTTCGGGTGAGAGGATGCTGTCGTCGGTCAACGTGTGGCAATACGCCTCGCATGGAGTGTGCTCGGGCAGTTGACCGCGCGCTGCCTGCGCGTAGCTAAGGTTCATCTGCTCGTATCCTTCGTTGCTATGGAATGTTCCGCAGAATGCTTCAGCCGGATCATGAGCTGATTTCAGCCGAGGAAGACGCTGCAGCAGCATGTTGATTTTGAAGACGGAGCCCTCGTCGACTGCATCTGGTCGGTAGGATTGCCCGACGTACTTCGCAAGCACATTGCGGCCGAAGTTCACGAACAGAAAGCGCGCATCCATGGTGTGCTGTTTTCCGTCGAGATGGAATTCGACCGTGCGGCTTTCTCTATTCACCCCAAGCGCGGAGAGCCGCACATTGGTCTTGATTTCAGCGCCGTTGCGACGTGCCGCCTGCTCGAGCTCTCCCGCGACCGCGCCCATTCCGCCGACCGGCACCTTCCATTCGCCGGTTTTGTTGCCGATGAGGTGATACAGGAAACAGCGGTTCTGCACCAGGGAGGTATCGTGCGGATGCGTGAAGATGCCGATCTTCGCATCCGTCAGCACGAGTCCACGCACCAAGTCATTCTGTAGGTACCGTTCGATCGCGAGACCGATCGGCTCTTCCGCGAGACTCCGCCAGGCTTCCCGCGAAACCTCATCCTGTTCAAAGCGGCGTTGGAATTCGTCCTTCGAAATGAGCGGCGCGAGCATGCTGTCCCACGAATGCTCCGCGAATACCCGCGACAGCTCGTAGAAGCGCTTCATCTGCTCATACTCCTTGTCGCTGCCCGTGAATTCCCTCATCGCGCGGCGGCTCTGCTGCTCGTCGACGTTGCTCAAGAGCAATGCGCCATGCTGCCCATCCTTCACGTACGGTGTGAACGATCCCGTCGCGCGAGTGCGAAGTTCCAGCTTCAAGCCGAGATCGTGAATGATCTTCTGCGGGAACAAGCTGACTAGATATGAATAGCGCGACAGCCGCGCCTCGAAGTCAGGAAACACCCTCTGTGAAGTGGTCGCGCCACCGATGTAGTCGTTCTTCTCTAAGAGAAGAACACTGAGTCCCGCGCCTGCGAGGTACGCCGCGGCCACCAGACCATTGTGACCCGCGCCGAGAATAATCACGTCGTATTGGGATTTCATTGGCGTCGCTTCATTTCCTTGCCACAGCGATCAATCGGCAGCAACCAGAGCGATTCGCCACGCTCGCCGCGTGGCTATGCCCGTGATGCCGACAGCAGCTTTTGTTCGCATGCAGGAGCAGCGGCTGGTTCAAGCTGCAGAAGCATGCGAAAGCTGCGGCTATTCACGCATGAAATTTCTCCTCACCAACGACGACGGTATTGACGCTCCTGGCCTGGGAGCACTGGTCAGCGCGGCGCGGACGCTCGGCGAGCCAGTCGTCGTTGCGCCCGCGGGTCCACAGTCCGGCGTCAGCCATGCTGTCACATGGCGGGAGGGAGTTCGAATCGAGCCGCGAGGCGCGCAGCGTTTTGCGATACACGGCACACCGGCCGACTGCACCCGACTCGGCCTTCTCCACCTCGTGCCGGACGCGAAATGGATCCTGAGCGGCATTAATCACGGCTCGAATCTCGGCGCCGACATGCATTATTCGGGCACTGTGGCCGCAGTTCGCGAGGCAGTGCTGCACGGCTGGCCCGGCATCGCAGTCTCGCACTATCACAAGGCGGGAATGGAGTTCGATTGGGAACGTGCGGCACGTTGGGTAATCCCAGTACTGAAAGACCTGCTCGGCCGCCGGGTTGAGCCGGGGCTGTTC
>JACDHZ010000061.1 GCA_013820755.1 Chthoniobacterales bacterium | reverse complement strand
AAGATTCCCGGCGTCGGAAAAGCGATCGCCAGCAAAATCGCAGAGCTCGTCCAGACCGGGACGCTGAAGTTTTACGAGGAGCTGAGCGCGGAATTCCCGAAGGACATTCTAGAGCTGTTTACGATTCCGGGCCTCGGCGCCAGGAAAATCAAAGCGTTGCACGAGCAGCTGCACGTCGGTTCGATCGCGCAGCTCCAAACAGCATGTGACAACGATCTCGTCGCGAAGTTGCCTGGTTTCGGCAAGACAACACAGGAGAAGCTGTGCAAAGCCATAGCTGATCGCGCGAAACATACCGGTTCGTATCAGCTGGGGGCAATCGCGTCTGAGGCGGAGACGTTGCAGAACGACCTGCGTGCGCTCGATGAGGCGCTTCATGTTTGTATCGCGGGAAGCTATCGCCGTCGGAAAGAGATCGTGCGCGATCTCGATTTCATCGTTGCGACGAACACACCGGCAGCGGTGACGGAGGCATTTGTTCGTCATCCGCTCGTCGAGTCGGTGCTCGTCAATGGCGCGACGAAGACGAGTGTGCGCCTGCGTTCCGGCATTCAGTGCGACCTGCGCGTGGTGACATCGGCAGAGTATCCATTTGCGCTGAATTATTTCACCGGCAGCAAAGAGCATAATGTCGCGATGCGAGGCCGCGCGCTACAGCATGGCTGGACATTGAACGAATACAGACTCGCGCCGGCCCCGCTCGATCCTGCGACGAAAAAGAAGCGCAAAGACACGGTCGAGATTCCGCCGATCCATGAGGAAGCGGATCTTTATCGCGCAGTTGAACTCGATTACGTGCCGCCGGAGTTGCGAGAAAGTTGTG
The DNA here is from genome assembly GCA_013820755.1 of Chthoniobacterales bacterium. GTDB lineage: Bacteria > Verrucomicrobiota > Verrucomicrobiia > Chthoniobacterales > UBA10450 > JACCTI01. Next base: position 13,610 of record JACDHZ010000061.1, on the reverse strand, counting down.
GTGAATTCGAAGCCGCCGCGGAAGGCAGGCTGCCGCGATTGATCGAGCTGGAGAACCTTCGCGGCACATTTCATTGCCACACGACCGCAAGCGATGGCCGCAACACGCTCGAGGAGATGGCAGCCGCCGCCGAGGAGCTCGGGCTTCAATATCTCGGGATTGCAGACCATAGCCGCAGTTCAATCCAGGCGCATGGGCTCGACGAAGCGCGGCTGCGCGCACAAGGCGCGGAGATCCGGCGGCTGAATCAAGAGCGCGATGGATTCCGCATCTTCACCGGAGTGGAATGCGACATCCTCCGCGACGGCTCGCTTGATTTTCCCGATGAGACACTTGCGGAACTCGACTTCGTCGTCGCGTCGATTCACTCTGCCTTCAATCTACCCGAAGCCGAGATGACTCAGCGCGTCATCAAAGCAATCAGCAATTCACATGTCACCATGATTGCGCACCCCACGGGCCGCCTGCTGCTGAAACGCCAGCCTTACGCCATCGACATTCCTGCGATCCTGGAAGCAGCGGCAGATACGGGCACATGGATCGAGATCAACGCAGCGCCGAAGCGCCTGGATCTGGATTGGCGCTGGTGGCGGCTGGCCAAGGAGAAGGGTGTGAAATGCGTCATCAACCCTGACGCGCACCGCGTCGATCGCCTGCAGGAGCTGGTGTTCGGCGTTGGGATCGCGCGGAAAGGCTGGCTGACGAAAGAGGATGTCGTGAATTGTCTGCCGCTCGGCAAAATCGAAAACGAGCTACCGCGAAAACGTCTCGCTTCGACCGCGCGTTAGCTGCTCAGCCTATCAACACGCTTTTTCGCGTTGCGGCATGTGCATCGTTAGGCATTTGCACGCGCCGCCTGCTTTCAGAAATTCACTCATCGGCAGCTTGTGACATGTGTAGCCACGATCCCGTAACCCGGCGGCGACCGTTTTCGCGCCGTCGGGCAGCACAACATCTTTCTCCAGCACCACGGCATTGCAGCAGAAGCCGGCAGCTTCGTCTTCCGGAACGTCGATCAAGTTCTGCAGACGGTCGCGGATCGCCCGTTGCCCATACTCGTCAAACGCTCCAGGGAACCACATGGCCCCACCGTCCGGAAGCGGGCAGAAGCACGTGTCGATGTGGTAAAAGCGGGGATCGACGAGCTCGACGGAAACTACGAGGCACCCGAGCAGATCCGCGACAGCGCGATGCGCATTGATGTCTGTGCGGAATTTATAGCCGCAGAAGAGCGCATCGCCGCCAAACAGCGCATCGCCTTCCCCTTCGAAATACAGGTCCGACGGCAGCCAGACCACTTCGTAGCCATGCTGCTCCATCCAGTCTGCAAAGAACTTCGCTTCGGCAGAACGCTCCTGATGCCGGAAATTGCTGGGGATGAAACGTCGCCCGACCGTGAGTCCCGCGTTGGCCGTAAAGACCATGTCCGGCAGCTTCGGCTGCGGCGGAATCAGATGCACTTTGGTATCGAGACTCGAGAGCGTCTCGTATAACCGCTTCCACTGGGCCTGGACTAACGGCGTGTCTGCACCGCGGGCGCGGCTCATCCACGGGTTGATCTCGTACTCGATGCTGTAGTGATCCGGAGGACAAAGAAGCAGCTCGCGCATAACCAGGCGGATTAGGAGGCGGACACGCCACTCGAAGTGGCGTCAGGATGCTCCAGCTGCTGTGTCAGCTCTCGCAGGAATGGCTCGATATCGGTGACCAGTCCCACAGCACGGAATGTTTGACGGCTCGTGAGCCTCGCTACAGCCCGCGGATCGATGTCCACGCAAACGATCTTTACGCTCGGAGGCACCATGTTGGCGACGGCGAGAGAGTGAAGCATGGAGCCCATCATCAAAACGAGGGTCAAGTCTCTGAGCTTGTCACGCATGATTCGCTGTGCCTCGAGCGCATCCGTCGTAACACCGGGAATCGGCCCATCATCGCGAATAGACCCGGAAAGCACGATATCGACACCCTGTCGCACGCACGCGTGCATGATCCCGCGCGTAACAATCTTTTGGTCTACGGCAGCCTGGATTCCACCAGCCTGCCGGATCCTGTTGATCGCGTGCATGTGGTTCTCGTGGCCCGCTTCCACGAGCGCGCCTCCTTTGAGATTCACCCCGAGTGACGTTCCGTAGAGCGCGCTCTCGATGTCGTAAACGGCGAGGCCGTTTCCTGTGAAGAGACGCTGCACAAATCCGAGCGATATGAGCTTTTCCAGGTGATCGCCAGCACCCGTGTGCACAAGCGACGGACCCGCCACTACGAGAATCTTGCCTTTCCTCTGGCGCACCCTCTGCATCTCACGGGCCACCTCGCGGATGGTCGCCGTCTTCGGCATCTCGGCCGAGACCGTGGCGTTGAATTGAAAGATGCTCGTGCGGTCCGTATCGCGCTGCACCGGTTCCACCCGGATGCCCTGCTGCCCGACGACAACGATATCGCCTTCGTGGATGTCGTAAAACTTCACACTGCGCGCGCTCCGCTTGTCGGCACTTACGGCGATCGCACTGTCGATCATGGGTGACTCGACCGAGACTTCCTTGCCTGCGATCTGCACGAACGTTTGCTGATTCGTGGTGACGTAGAAGTTCTCGGGGAACACTCCATCAGCCGGGGCGGGCGCCAGTTGAACATCGGCCCGTTCGATCACCTCCGCGCCGTGTTGTCGCAGGCGCAGAAGCATTTCGGCAAGTGTTTCCTCCGACGAGGCGGAGACCTCGATCCGGGCGTAGCTTTGGTCGACACGATTCTGGCCGACCTTGATTTCGGCGATCTTGAAGCCGGCACCGCGGGTGAGTATTTCGTCCAGCACCTTCGGCAAAATCAATGAGTCGATAATGTGCCCACGCAGCTCGACAGTCTCGGAAAACATCGCACGCACCCTAGCGCAAGCCCCTGTTTGCGCCAACTAACCGGCTGCACAGGGCCACGGACCAGCGGCAATGCGTTTCACAACAAGAGGGATTTACATCATGGCCGAACTCGAGAAACCGAACGCGCGCGGGCCGTCGCCTGGCGACAAGGCGCAGAAGGCCTTGGGCAACAAACTTAACCGCCCTGCGAAACCGCCGCCGACGATGCCTGGCCGGAAGACGGCGAAGAACGAGCCGGTCGCCCGTCGCACGACGGACGAGGTGCATGATCTCTGACGATCTCTCGGGCGTCGAAGGCAAGATCGCGAGGGAGCTGCGCAAGCGGCCAGAGTGCTTCATCACGCATCCAGCGGAGATGCGCGTCCTCCAACAGCTCGAACCCTCGGAATTGCAGAAGTTCGCGCATGACCATGGCTGGCGCGTGGTGCGGCGTCTCGGCGGACGTCAGATTCAATTCTACAACGATACGAACGAACCGCTGTTGAATGAAGCGGGAAGGACGCCGCACGCCGGTGGCCTACCGGATTCGTGACGTGACAGCTCAGCGGACTATGCCGACACTGCTACGCGGACCCTGCCGACGAAAAAAACCCTGTTAGCGGGCTCGTTGCGCTGGCTGTCCGCCGGGATTCTGCGAGGCCAATTTCGTAGGCTTCACGCCCGGCTTCCACGGATTTGCGGAACGCCTGGGCCATTCTGCTTGGATCGGATGCGATCGCAATAGCCGTATTCACCAGCACAGCGTCAGCGCCCATCTCCAACGCTTCCGCAGCCTGGCTTGGCGCACCAAGTCCAGCATCGACGACGACTGGCACAGTTGCCTGCTCAATGATGATCTCGATCTGGGGCCGCGTTTCGATTCCACGGTTGCTCCCGATTGGCGACCCAAGCGGCATAACCGTCGCCGTGCCGACATCCTGCAGCCGTTTCGCGAGGACCGGGTCTGCATTGATGTATGGCAGCACGACAAAACCATCTTTCACGAGGATCTCCGCCGCTGCCAGCGTCTCGACACCATCGGGCAGCAAGTAGCGTGGGTCCGGGTGGATCTCGAGCTTCACCCAGTTCGGCAGCCCAGCGGTGACTGCGAGCCGCGCAAGACGCACGGCTTCCGATGAATTCCGGGCGCCGCTCGTGTTCGGCAGGAGCAGAAACCGCTTTGGGTCGATGAAATCGAGGATGTTCGCGAAAGGATCAGCCTTGCCGGAAAGGTCTGCCCGCCGGAGCGCGACGGTTACGATCTCCGTGCCGCTGGCTTCCAGTGCATCGCGCATCGATTCATTGGATCCAAATTTTCCCGTCCCGACGATCAGCCGCGACGTGAACTCGCGATCCGCGATCTTCAGTTTCGATGGCTTGTCGGACATTGTGAAAGGATACCAGAATTAGCGCCGCGCCGCGAATCTCCTGTACGCAGGAACCTTTGCCGTTAAAATGATGTTGTGAGCACGGATTTCGAACTGCACCAGGGCGACTGCATCGCGGGCATGTCTCGCCTTGCCGCTGGATCGGTCCACCTGATCGTGACGTCGCCGCCCTACAATTTAGGCATCGCGTATAGCAAGTATTCCGATCGGCAGGAACGTGGCAGCTACCTCGACTGGTTCACTGAGTGGGCAGCGGCTGCGCGGCGGGTCTTAGCGTCCGATGGTTCGCTCTTCCTGAATATTGGTGCCGCTCCTTCGAACCCGCTTCTGCCGCACGAAATCGTCCTGCGTCTGCGCGATTTCTTTGTGTTGCAGAACACCATTCACTGGATCAAAGCAATAACGATCAAAGACGAAGGCGGCGCCGAACTCTCCCGCGGTCACTTCAAGCCGATCAGCTCGCCTCGGTTCCTGAACGACTGCCACGAGTACGTGTTCCATCTGACGGTTAACGGCCATACGCCGATTGACCGACTCGCGCTCGGTGTGCCGTATGCCGACAAGAGCAACATCGCGCGCTGGAGTCACACCGGCGGCAGCGACATCCGGTGCCGCGGCAACACGTGGTTCGTTCCGTACGAGACAATCAAGAGCCGTGAGGACCAGCGGCCGCATCCGGCGACGTTTCCGGTGCAGCTCGCGGAGAATTGTATCAAGCTGCACGGGATCGAACGGGTGCAGACGATGCTTGATCCGTTCTTAGGAATCGGAAACTCCGCGGTGGCCGCGCAACGCTGTGAGGTGCCAAGGTTCATCGGCTTCGAGATCGACGAAGAGTATTTGGCCGAGGTGCAGCGACGGCTCGTCGAGGTTCAGAAAAGCTGATCGCCTTTCGCGGGCCGCGTTGCTGATTCACCGCTGGCAAACCTCGCCAATGGTTTGACGAGGTTCCCCGGCAAGGGGCGCACGCGGTCGAAAATTCGCGCGGCGATTGGTTTTGCCGTCGCATAACCAGCAAAAAACATCTCCAGCCGCGCATCGAGATTATCGATGTAGTGGAGCGCCATCGCTTCGGGCGTTTTCGGATTTACGGGTGAACCGAGCTGAATCTCGCCGTGGTGCGCCGCGATCAAATGCAACAAGTGAAGCCGCACATCTTCGGATGCCGGCGTTAGCTGATTCCATCCGCTCGCCGCCGCGTCAGATTGCACTTTCCGCCACATGGAATTCACCAGCTCCATGCCGATGGAGATGTGGCCCATCAACTCGCCGCGTTCGTCGAAGCCCATGGTAAACCCGTTTTCCGGCAGCTGGTTCTCCCAAAGTTTTCCAGAGTCGTGGAACAGAATGCCAGCAACCAGCAGATCGAAGTTCAGCCGCGGGTATAGGGGCGCGATCTGCGCAGCAAGCCGCATCATTTGCGCCGTGTGTTCGACCAGACCGCCTCGCCGCGCGTGATGATAACTGCGCGCGCCGGCAGTACGGCGAAAACGCTCACCCCATTCCGCGATAAACGCTTCGCACAAAGCCCGCAGCCGCGGATCGCGGAGTGCTCGCACGCGCTCCTCGATGTAGCTCCAATCCCTGGCCTGCTTCTCTCGCAGTTCCGCCGGGCCTTGCAGCAACTCCGCGATCTCCGGCGCGGTGAGCGCGCGCACTTTCCATCGCTTTGCATCCAATCCGAACTGCTGGTGCTGCTCGAACTCCCCGCCAAGCTCGACGAAGTCGGCGACCTGAAGCGATTCGCAGGCGCGGTATTCCGGATGATCGCTCCAGACGCGGAGTGTCATGCGGTCGCAAGCGTCAGCCAATGTGAGCTCGCAGTATGGTTTACCTTCACGCGTGGCCTTCGCTGAGGCGGCGTTTACCTGCACGTGTACGCGCGCAGAGACGATGCCGTTCTGTGCGCGGTTCCGTATTTCGCTGATTGTCAGCAATTCCATCGAAGAGAGACTCGCATGGGTCGCCGCTGTTGCACGCCAAACTGACGCAACGCGGAAGTTAACTACGGGCAAATTCGCGGAGCCGATATCCGATTCCGTTGGTCCGGAGAGAGGCGGAATCAAGCACGCGATTTGCTTCACAAGAGGCATGCAGGTAACCCAGCGTTCCGAAAATAACCATGCGGCCGCCGAAATCAGTGCCTACATCGAGCTACGTGAACGCGCCCTCGCCGACGCGGAGCGGACGTGCAGCGAAGAGATACTCAGGCGCGTAGAGACGGCCAACGCGTTTGTCCAATGCTGCATTAAACCGGCGCGCTCGCCGTATCAGGAACAATGCCTGCCAGAAACGGATGCCGCGCGCGAGCGGAAACGTTGTGAAGCGGTGAAGCTGCGGATCGAACGTCTCCGCAGTACGCTGGCGCACGCCGCTTAGGCAACGTCCGGCCGCCATACTGTTTTCCAGTCGCGGCAGTTTCCATGTCCGGGCGGCCATACAGCGGTTGTTCTTCGTAGCCGCCTTTCGCTAAATTCGGCCGCGTCAGCGCGCTTGCGGTGACGACAATCTTGCCGCCGCGATGCGTGTATTTCGCTGCGTTCGTGAGGAGGTTTACGATAACCTGCTCGACGGCGACCATTCGATCGCACCTGTGCGCATATAGCGTGTCCACGTGCAAACCTTCGCAACGGGAGCGGCGTCGGCGAGAGTTGTTACTCGTGCGCAAATTCGGCTGCGCTATAGTTCTCTTGTGAATGCCGCTACTCAGCTCGTGAGTCTCAGCAACGCCGCGGCTGAAGAAGTACTGCGCGTCATCTATGGCGATGACCTGGAAGGCTGTGCTGTAAGCATGGACAACATCGCACGGGTCATTAAGGAGGTCTTCCAAGAACACGCTGGCCACAGCTCAGAGGTATCGGAGCTGCACACGAAAGGTTTTGAGGCCGTGCAGTTGCTGGCTACGCCGCCCGCTGACGGCAACATCCTTTCGGCAGACGATTTGCGGTCGCTGCTTGGTGAGCGCCTGGATAGTATCCGCGAACTTGCGACGAAGATACTGAACGCCACCAGTGCTGCCGTACCCTCCGCAGAGCCGGAGCCTCCAGAACCGTGATTCTTTGGCGCTACTGCACCGCACTGCTCATCTGGTCGGTATTTGCCGTCCGGGCAGGCGCTTCAGAGGGCAGCTATCCTGAGCCGATAGAAGCCGATTTTGTCCTGCGCGATTTCAAATTCGCGTCGGGCGAAATTCTGCCCGAGCTCCGAATCCATTATCGCTCGTTAGGCAAACCGGAAATGGATGCCAAAGGCGTCGTGCGCAATGCAGTATTGATCACCCACGGTACGACGGGCAGTGGCGCGCAGTTCATCCGTCCGGAGTTCGCTGGTGAACTTTTCGGCGGCGGACAGCCACTCGATGCAGCGAAATTCTTCATTGTGATGCCGGACGGAATCGGTCACGGCAAATCGAGCAAACCCAGCGATGAGCTTCGTGCAAGATTCCCGCGCTACGGCTATCACGACATGGTCGAGGCGCAGTTTCGATTACTGACTGACGGGCTCGGGGTGAATCACGCCCGGCTCATCTTCGGGACATCGATGGGCGGGATGCACACGTGGCTCTGGGGCGAAACGCATCCCGATTTCATGGACGCGCTGATGCCGATGGCGAGCCTGCCAACACAAATCTCCGGGAGAAACCGTGCGTGGCGGCGGATCGTGATCGACGCGATCCGAAACGACCCGCAGTGGAACGGCGGCGATTACGACGAGCAACCGCAGAGCCTTCGCACTGCTGCCGAGATGCTTTGGTTCATGAGCAGCAATCCAGTGCTCCGGCAGAGTGAAGCACCGACTTTAGCGAAGACCGACGAAGCGCTGGACAAGTATGCCGCCGAGTATGTCAAAACTGCGGACGCCAACGACGCGCTTTACGCCGTTGAGGCGTCCCACGATTACGATCCAGGCCCGAGGCTGGAGAAGATTCGTGCGCCTGTGCTCGCGATAAATTCAGCCGACGACCTGATCCATCCGCCGGAACTTGGAATTCTCGAGCGCGAGATCAAGCGCGTGCCAAAAGGCCGCGCCATCGTGATGCCCTTAACCGACAAAACTCGTGGGCATGGCAGCCACACGATCGCGGAATTGTGGAAAGGCGAGATCCAGTCGCTGTTGAAACAGTCCGAGAAGAAGTAGCGTTCGCGATGCGAACGGTTTCTTCCGAATCTGAATGTTTTCAGCGGCCAGAAGGCATCCGCGACACATCAGTCGGTATCGGTGCTCGAAACCAACGATCAAAGCGTCACCTCAGATTCGGACTAGCCGCGTTCAGGCGGTCTGCTGCGCGGACGTTCTCAGGACCCGGAGACGTTTCCGCCATATCTCACCGCGCCATCCGCCGGTTTCCGTCCGCCGTTCCTGGATGGATTTTTCGAAACGCTTCAGGATCCCCTTCAACACGCATGGACACTATGCCGAGGGTGTCGCCGACCTTTCTCCACTACGCCTCAGGCTCATAGGTAACTAACCAGAGTCACGCGCGTCTTGCCGCCGCTCGTTCGGTCGAATCGGAGTTCGCCGCCGAAACTCCTCGAGTTGAGTCCATTGGTTGTATACCACGCTCACAGGTGCATCGACTTCGGTAGATTGTTCGATCGTTTCCATATTGTGTAATTGTGTAGCGGGAGATTCGCAGCCGCAGCGCTTCCGGTTTGAAGAAAAATGAGATCGTCCGCTGAATTAATGGAAGCCGAGGATTTTCTACACGCTCACATCCCACTCACGCGCGCGATGGGCCTCCGTGTGGTGCCGCACAGCAGCGGATTCGCGGTGGAAGCGCCCGTGGCACTGAATCACAATCATCTGCACACCGCGTTTGGCGGCAGCATCAACGCCGTCGCGACGCTTGCTGGCTATGCGTTTCTGTGGATGGAGCTTCGCAGCCGGGCTGTGCACCTTGTGATACTGCGAAGTTCCATTCGTTTTGTGCGCCCCATCCGCGCGAACATACAGGCGGTTTGCATCGCGCCTGAGTGCGAGCAAATAGCCCAGTTCGCCGCTTCCCTCCACAGCGGAGAGAAAGCTCGGATCGCGCTTCACGTCCGTGTGGAGGAACGCGGCGAGTTGGCGGCGCGCTTTGCAGCGACCTTTGCAGGACTAACAAACTTCGCCACGACCGGCAACTCCGGCGCCATGGTGTAACTACAGCCGGACGCCGCGTCGCTGCCGAATTCTGAGCAGAGGACAACATGCGCTTCGTTAGTAACATGATCGGCTCCCTGATCCTGATCGGTGGGTGGCGTGGGCTGCGATCGCGCCCGACGCACCAAAGCTGTATATGCCTGATCGGGTCAGTGATCCTGCTCGGTCTCGGGATTGTTACAGGTGTATCGCGCACCAGCTATCGTGCAGGCGGAGACGTCACCGTCGTGCGCCATAACGACCGCATCTAAGCGCCCCGCCCATGAGCCGCGCTTTCGTTCGCGAATCCGACGATCGTCCGGAGTTGCCAATGCGCAGGCAGCCATCAGTGTTGCCGCCAGGCGCAAAGAACTATTTGACTGCGGACGGTGCTGAACGACTTCGCGACGAGCTGCGCGGCATGGTGGAAGTTCAGCGTCCCCCGCTTGCTGCTGAGTCGGATGATCCGGAGATGAAGCGGCGCTTGCTGATGCTTGATCAACGCATACAGCAGTTGGAGGAGAGCATCCGATCGGCCGAGATCGTCCAGCCGCCGGCGGAAACGGACACGGTGCGATTTGGCGCAACAGTCGTTGTGCGTCGGGCGGCCGGTGAAGAGGATGAGTACCGGATCGTCGGAGTGGACGAAGTGGATCCGGATCGCGGGTGGGTGAGCTGGCTTTCCCCGATCGCAAAAGCTTTGTTAAACGCGCAGCTCGGGGACGGGGTCAGGTTCCGGTTCCCATCGGGCGAAGAGCAGCTCGAAATTGTGCGAATAAGCTACGCGATGGGCACCTAAGCGGCGTTGACAGGCGAGGTGCGGGGGCTAACGAGTCTCGCCGCGCGCCATCGCGTCGATCTGATCCAGGCTGGGATCATACGTTTTGATCCAATTCTGGATCTCGTCGTCCGCAGGCGCGGGCGACGCCGCGGAGCCTGAAGCCGAAGCCTCAGCTTTCGGGTGCTTCCAATGGCGCCCATGCCGGACAAGCGTGTAGTACATGGTCTTAGCGGTGAGCGCGCCGACGTCGCTGCAGCGCATTGCGTTGTAGAACATCCGGTCGACCTCCTGCCATGGGCGCGTCTGCTGCTCGTAGGCTACGTCGTGCAGCACTGACGCATTTCGGTATTTCCCTTCAAAGGGACCCCCGATCATGGTCCAGAACACGCGTGGAATCGAGGCGCCATTCACGCGTGACCCGGCAGACGCGACCCACACCTCGCCATACGGATCGGTGTATCGAAGCTCGTTCAGCAGCACCATCGTCAATCCATCGTTTTCCCAACGAGTGTCGATCGGTCCGCTGTAGTGACCCCAGGTGCCGGCGCGCGCCAGTTTGGCTTTTGCCACTTCGCGATCCACTCGCTTTGCCGCACGCGCGCCTTCAAGGTCCGCGCTGTCCTTGCCGGAGCCACAGCCGGCGAGCAACAGCATCAAAACGACGGCACCGAAGATCTGCATTTCGTACGCTCGTAGAAACTACTTCGCCGTGCCCGCGAGTTCACGCTTTTGGCGTCGCGCATTTCCAGAAGCAGGAGATCCGGCGGCAGGCCGTCGGAATCCCTTCAGGTAAAACAACATGAAAATGCCCGTGCAAATCAGCAGCGACCCGATCCACTTCAGGAGCCAGCCTGGATCACGCAGGATCTGAATGGTGCTTTGCCCCAGGTTTTCCGGGTTCCAGGAGGCCTGCGACATCTTGTAAGTGAGACCCGTCCATGTTCGCCACCACACGCCCGGGTAACTGAACGGATTGTTCATCCAGCATTGGCCTGTCGCCGAGCCGCCGTCGCGGTCGGTCACGCGCACTGTGCTCTTGAATCCAGCGGGGCTGTCGCTGCCTTCATTCCGCTGGACCTCGAATTCCAGCAGCTCAAGAGCAATCGGGAGTTGCTCCTGTTTCCAGCCGTACGCCACCTGGATCGGAGCAGGAGAGGTCGGAATCGCGATTTGCCATCCAGCGGGAACCCACTGCTCTATGGCCGGCCCCTCTTGCTGCACACGTATCCGCACGCCGTCCGGAAGATTCGCGCTCGGTGCGCCTGATGCCATCGGGTTGAAATCCATCCAATGCTCCGCGTGCAGCATCGTCTGGTCGGCAGTTAGCTGCCAGTCAGCCCAACCCGTCGCGAGCGGCGTATTGAGGTCGAGTTTACCAGTCGATCGGCCCGCCTTTCGGGACGTGAGATCGTAAGTAAGACCGCCATCGTCAGCGACGAAGAGCGTCAGGCGGTTTTGCGACGCGGATTCGCCTTCGGCAGTGGATGGCGCGTGAGAGTCTGCAGCAGCAGGCGCAGCAGGAACTCCGCGCCCGCTCAACGTGACAACCACAGCTGGATTGTTCGGCTGGTCCGACACGGATGTTGGTTTGCCGTTGTCGATCCGGAAATCAGCCCAATACCCTTCGATGCGCATTGTGAGCGCACTGCCATCGAGCGGCACGTCCTTTTCGGTATGCGTCGCCACATCATGCGTCCAGGTCTTGTCACCAATCGTGATCGTGACCGCACCTTTGTTGCCGTTCTCCGGCTGCGAGAGGACCACCTTCGCGCCGGTGCTGCCGCCTTTCAGTACCTTGGCGACCTGCTGCTCGGCGGATTTCGCGAACGCAAAGATTGACTCGTCCAGATCTACTTCTGAGCTAATGGCTGCCCGGCCTGATGGTGGCGTCGACGGCGCTGTCCCTCGCTTCAGTTCGATTGTCGCCAATCCCATATTGAAGCTGCCATGCTCGGCGTCGTCCGCGAGCACCCAGCTGCCGAGACGCTGGCCCATCATCTCGGTCGCGATCGTGAAATGCACGCCGGGTGCACCGCCGCGGTCGAGCGGCTTCGGGTTAAGCTTTGCTTCTACTGCGGTCGCGTAATCGACGACGCTAAGCTGTGCTCCAGACGCGAGGCGGCCGAGATCCCATGCCCGCTCTGGGGTCGGCCGCCGGTTGATGAACTCCGCAGCGTAACCTTTGATGATTCCGTCTGTATCACGGACGCGGAGCTGATGCTGATCAACGAGGAGCCGGTTTGTGGGCGGCTCGCCTTTGAAGAGCGTGATTGTCCCTTCCGTACCCCAGACACGGCCAATCATCGAGCCGATCAGAAGCGTAATGATACCCAGGTGCGTGATGAGGAACGCGGTGTGATGCTTTTTCCACGGCCAACGCGAAAGTGCGGAGACTGCCAGGTTGGCGACGAGCAGCAGCAGCCAGATGTTGAACCACGGCGCTCCGTAAACGTAAGCGCGCGCGACTTTTGCATCGAAACTCGATTCCCAGATCGTGCCTGCGATGCTCGCTATGATTAGCACTGCAAGCAGCACCACCGCGAGCTTCAGCGATGCGAAAAACTTGAAGACGCGATTGCGTTGCCAGGTGGGGCTGCCGGTCACCATCAGCGCGTAACTTCAACGAAACGCGTAGCCGTTCAATTCGCGAATTGAACATCCAATGCATACATCGGGATCGCGACGCCGATGCTCGCGCACGCCTTGCACCGTCGAGCGCAGTGCTACAGCACTGATCCGCCTACTTCGTCCAGGAGCGCCACTGCTTCCGGATTGGCTTCACGTAGCGGTTTACGTCCACGCTTTTCAAGCGGTCGACGCCTTCACGCACGCCGTCTTTCACAACCTCGGCCGAATCCTCGTAGCGGTGTTTCACCGACTTGAAGAAAGGCCACAGGAACGGGAGAGAAAGCATGCCGAGGTTCACATCGCCCAGCGGCGATTTCACCTCAGCTTCGCGCTCTTCAGAAGTGGAGGAGTAACGGATCGCCAAGCCGATCGCGAGACCGATCGCGAGAGCGCCGATCACCGTCGGCACGGGATTTTCGCGGAGAAAGAACTCGGCGCGTTCACGTGCAGTGCCCGCAGTCTCTTTGGTTTGCTGCCATGCGCCGCTCGCGGCGGTCGAAACACGGCCGCTCATATCCTGAAATCTGCTTTCCGTCCCCGCGGAGAAAGCTTGCCCGCCCTCGGGGTTCGTCGAACCGCCGGCTGGATCGTTCTGCGTAAATTGGTCGCCATTCGGATTGATCATACTGTGAGATCGAAATTCGCGGGCAGGCTGCGCCTCTTCGAGTTGCAATTGGCGACCGTTCCTGTGCGCAAAAGCGAACCTTCTGTGCGGCAAATTTACCGGATCTACACATGGACGACACATCAAAGAAGAACGAGGATGGCGACACGAACGCAGACCCTTTGACGGGCGAACCCGGTTCACATCCGGTGGGCACCAGTGCGGGAACTGCAGGGGGC
>JACDHZ010000060.1:5885-14585 GCA_013820755.1 Chthoniobacterales bacterium | reverse complement strand
ACGACTGCGCCAGGGCGTCTGCTCGAGCTTCCTCGCTGAGCGTGCCAAAGGTCACCCGATCCCGGTGTTCATCAGTCCGTCGAAGTTCCGTCTGCCGGAGGACGGCAACACGCCGATCATCATGGTTGGCCCGGGCACTGGGATCGCGCCGTTCCGCGCATTTCTGCAGGAGCGAAAGGCGATCGGCGCAAAAGGACCAGCGTGGCTGTTCTTTGGCTCGCAGCGCGAGAGCTGCGATTATTTCTATAAGGACGAGTTCGATCAGCTGCAGAAGGAAGGCTTCCTCACGAAGATGCATTGCGCATTTTCACGGGACCAGGAACACAAGGTGTACGTGCAGCATCGTATGCTCGAGAACGCTGCAGAGCTCTGGACGTGGATCGACAAAGGCGCGGAGTTTTTCGTCTGCGGTGACGCGAAGCGCATGGCCAAAGATGTGGACGCGGCGCTGCAGAAAATCGTCCAGGAACGGGGCGGAATGGATGCCGAGAAAGCCAGCGAATACGTCGAGAAAATGAAGGCGGACAAGCGCTACAAGCGCGACGTTTACTAGCTTCTCCGCCGCGAAAGCGCAGCGGCCAAAACTCCACTCAGCCACGCGGCTGCTGCGATGCTCGCGATTGCGCAACCACTCGTTAGCCACCACGGGCGATAAACCAGCGACAGCCGACCAGCTGTGCCGGCACGCAGTTCGACAGTAGGGAACAATCCACGGTACGAGCTGACGTCGAGCGGTTGCCCGCCTAACGAGGCGTGATACCCGCGGAAGAACGGCCGAGAGAACGCGATCAGCGCGGGCCGTCCTCCGTCTGCGACCTCCACGTCAGCAGCGACAGCGTTTCGCGAATCGTCGATGTTCCGGATCGCGGCGGTGGCGAATCCGGCAGCTGCCGGGGTTCGCTCATGAACGTCCATGCGGCTCCGTACCCCGGAATTCACGAGCTCCGGCTCCGGCCACCGTACAGAGCGCACGGTCGGGAAAGGTGCTCCCCGGCGATAAAAGATGCGTCCTTCATCGGTCCACGTTTCGAGCACCCACTCCTCAGCCGGCTCCGGCTTCGCGTCGAGTTCATCTGCCACGATGACCCCGTCGACTCCGAGCCGCGCGAGCTCGCCATCCGGCCCTGCTTGCCACCCGAGCAGATAGTTGCTCATCCAGTCGGGCACCTCTCCATGAATCGCGAAATCGAACTCACGCGCCACGCCCGCGGGACGGATCGGACTGTAGCCATTCACAAAGCGCAACGCGGCCCACATTGACGTGCTGCCGAGCCGAATCGTTTGCCCGATCGCTCCCTCCTTGCGGCCCATCCGATACGCTTCCTCCGGCGCCGGATAGATGCTGAGATACAGCCGCTTGGGATCGAGCGGCGCTGGCCTGGTGAGTTGCTGCTCGAGCCGGTACTTTGGAACGCCGACATTGGTGGGCAGCACCAGATACGTTCCGACCAACGCGGCAAATGTGATGCCTGCCGGGCTCCACGCATGCAGCGCAGTCATCGGGATCAGATCGATGACGAACCAAACGAAAGCGATCAGAAGCAGGGTGATCGCAAGCTGGCTGCCATGTGGGCCGTCAGCGCCGAATATCCGCGCAGCCACCGCGAGTACAAAGACAATCACGAACGCGGCGAAGCTCGGGCGAGTCGAGAATTTCTTCCATGACATTCCACCATTTTCCGAATTGAGAAATGGAAAGGCGTCGGCGGCGCAGATCGCCAGCACCAGATGAATGAACGGGAGCCATCGAAAGCTCCAACGAAACACGCTCGTTGTCGGTAACATTGATATGATAATCAGCACCAGCAGCAACGTCACTTCCCAAACACTCTGCCTAACCAGTTCTTGTCCGCGGCGGAGCAGCGCTGCTATCATCACCACCGGCGCCACCAGCCCACACGTCATCTCCGTGGCCGAATGTGGCATCAACCGCGTGGAGAAGTCGGCCCAGAGAACCGTCCACGACGGGAGCACAAAGCCCGGCAATGACGCGATCGGCACGACCCATTGAAAATGCGCGGCGCTCTCCTGCACCTCGCGCGCCGAGCCGCGCAAATAATCAAACAGCGCGAGCCACGCCGGCGCCGAGAGCCCGAGACCTAACGAGAGACCGATTGCGATCGGCAGAAGCGCAATAAGCCGTCGCTGTTGCACAACACTTCGGAGACTCAGCCATGCGACCAGCAGACCGAGCATCAAAACGGTGTACGGAAAACCGCCCGTGACGAGCAGGTAAACGAACGGCGCCGGCCACAGGAATCGCCACCGCGAACGCGCCGGATCGCCCGCGCGCTCCATTCCCCACCACGTCCATGGCAACCAGGTGAGCGCACCCAATGCGCCAAACCAATCGGTCGCACCCCAGCAAATCACCCAACCGTTTGTGGCCGCGACGAGACCGACCATCGCCGCGAGAGGCGGCGCGACTTTGCGCTCGCGCGCCAGGAAATATCCGCCAAGCGCGAGCGGAACGAGATGCACGATCGAAAGCGCGGCGGCCTGCTGCGGAAACGTGAGCGGCAGCTTCCAAATCAGCACCACCGCCGCGTTCACGAAAATCGAAAACGTGCCGTATTGAAACTCACCGGCAAGGTTGCTGCAGACCCACGAGTACGGGCTGAGCAAGGGCAGATGTCCTTCCGACCAACTCCGTGCGACGTCCGCGAACACCGGCAGAATTGATAGCTCGTAGTCATCGTTCCAAAACAGCAATGGATCGCGCCCGAGCAGCACGGCGATTAGTGCGCCGAGTAGTGCCAGCAGCGCCAAGACGCCCGCAAAATCGGAGCCGTGGCGCAGATCGCTACGGTCCGATCCTCCTAAGCCTAACGAGTGCAAAAGGCGCGAGCTACAAGATGACCGGTGTCCCCTCGGTCATCACGAGGACCTTCTTCTCGATCCCCGCTTCACGCGCGCAGGCGAGGAGCCGCGCGGGCGGTTCATCGAGCGGCTCGTAACCCAGGCGGAAGCTGCCGTAATGCATCGGCACTAACATCTTCGCGCGGAGTTCCTTGAATGCCTGCACCGCCTGCTCCGGATTCATGTGAACTTCGCGTCCGCTGGGCGGGTCGTAGGCGCCGATCGGCAGCAGCGCGATCTCTATATCGAAACGCTTTCCGATCTCCTTAAAGCCATTGAAATACGCGCTGTCGCCGCAATGAAAAATTGAACGCCCCTCGGCCTGAATATGGAACCCGCCGAAGCCGCGATGCGAGTCATGCAACATGCGTGCGCCCCAGTGGTGGCACGGCGTCATCGAAACACAGAGCGGCCCGAGTTCAACACGCTGCCAGTGATCAAGCTCATGCACGATGTTGAACCCGAGATCGTGCACGAGATTACCGACACCGACCGGCACGACGATCGGCTGATCCGCGGCGATTTTTCGCAGTGTTCGGCGATCCAGGTGATCGAAATGCGCATGCGTCACGAGCACGAAATCAACCTCCGGGAGATGAAAAAGATCGAAGCCGGGCTTCTTTAGGCGCTTGATTACCTTCAGCCACATCGACCAATTCGGATCGATCAGGACATTGACTTCCTTTGTCTGAATGAGAAACGAGGCGTGGCCAATCCAGGTGATGCAAATTTCGCCAGCTTTGACCTTCGGAAAGAGCGGCAAGCCGCCTTTGCCGGCGCGCTTTGTGAAGAGCGACGGGATCAGGACGCTGGTGAGAAAATTGCGTTTATGCCAGTCGGAGCTGGGTCGCAGACCGACGTGCGTCGATTTGGTGGTGCTGCCGTTCTCGGACGCCGGGACGACGTTCATCCGGCTCTTCTTGGAAAAAGGAATCGGCACTGCCGCGCAACCATATAAGTTCGCCGGGGTGAATCAAAAACTTTCCCTGCTGTGCAAGGGTGTGCGGCAGCTCCATGCGGCTGGGCGTTAGCTTCGCTTGGGTGCTGTTCCCGCTCGCAGGCCTCACATCAATAATTGCGATCGTGTGATCAGCGACTGAAGCGCATCGTGCGATGAAGCTGCCAACCGTCTGGCCGCGTCAGCCATTCATCGGGCTTGCTCTTGCGGCACTCGGCGGCATCGGCATCGGAGAGCATGTGCCGTATCCGGACCTCGCGTTGGTCGCGTCGATTGCCTGCGCAGTGGTCGCGCTCGTGCGCGGCGGTTCCGTTGCGACGTATCTTTTCGTGGCTGCGAGCTTTTTCTTTCTCCATAGCACGCGATTGGTGGACGCCCCGGGAGTTTTGTTGGCGCGAGACACTGGCGATCAACCGCGCGCGGTAATCGTGCGAGGTTTAGTCACGAGCGAACCGCAAGTCTCAGCACGAGGTGTCGCTTCATTTCTGCTGCGCCTGAGTTCCATCGAAGAACACAACGAGGTAAGGCGTTCGAGGGCTACCATTTCGGCACGATGGCGTGGTGATGCTCAGTTCGGAGACGAGCTGCAGCTGTTCGGTGTTGTGCAGCCAATCGACGGCCCTCGAAATCCCGGTGAGCTCGACATGCGTGCATACCTCGCTCGCCGAGACATCCACGACGTCCTCATCGCAAGATACGGGGAAAACGGCAGAATTCTCGGTCGCGGGGGAGGAAACTCAATCGTTCGCGCCGCGCAGTCGTCTCGACAGTGGATGCAAGCGACATTGGCTCGCGGATTGGAAGATTCGCCCGATGTGCATGGTTTGATCAGTGCGATGGTGCTCGGTCTTCGCGAGGAGACTCGCGAAGAGATTGAGGAGCAGTTTCAGCAGACCGGCACGATTCACCTCTTCTCAGTCTCGGGATTGCATGTCGGCATCGTGGCGTATCTCCTGTGGGCTGTAGCGACGGTGTTCCGTGTGCCGAGAAAATGGGCGGTCGCGCTGATCATTCCCGCCCTCTTTTTCTACGCCGCAATCACCGGTCTGAACACGGCGAGCATTCGCGCTGCGCTGATGGCTGCAATCCTGCTCGGCGGAGTTTTCGTTGATCGCAGAGTGTTGGCAGGCAACAGCCTCGCCGCAGCGGCAGTGATTATTCTGGCTTTCGACACGAACCAGCTGTTCTCGATCGGTTTCCAACTCTCCTTCGCGGTCGTATCCGCTATTGTTGTCTTCGCTGAACCGCTGTTCGTTTTCCTCCAAAACATCGTTGCGCCGGATCCCTTTCTGCCGCGCAGCCTGCTCGGGCCGGTCCGCCGGTTCTCATTACACGCGTGGCGAGCCGTCGCGCGAGGCGCATCGGTTTCGCTGTCTGCATGGGTCGGCTCTTTGCTGCTGATTCTGCCTTATTTTTATCTCGTCGCGCCCGTCTCATTGTTCGCAAATCTCGTCGTGGTGCCGATCGCATTTTTTGTGCTCGCCGTCGGACTGATGTCACTGATCGTCGCTCCTGTTGCTTCGTGGCTGACCATCATCTTTAACAACACGAACTGGGCCCTCTCGTCCGCGATCCTCTTCATAGTTGGCTTGTTCGCCCAAGCGCCGGCAGGTCACTACTACGTGGAGGCGCCGCATTGGCCATCCGGCGCGCGCGTTGAGGCAACGGTGTTGGACCTTGAGGCTGGCGCGGCTGTCCACGTCCGAACGCGGCAGAGTGATTGGCTTTTCGATTGTGGCCCCGAGCGAGACTTCAAGCGGCTGGTGCGGAGTTATCTCCGCTCGCGCGGAATCAATCGTTTGGATGGGCTTGTACTCACGCATGGAGATTCTGCGCACATCGGTGCCGCAGCCGCTGTTGTGCGGACGTTCCATCCGGCGCGAATCATTGATACAGGAGCGCCTGATCGCTCGTCAATTCACCGGAGGCTCCTATCGGAGTTCCGCCAACAACACACTCCCCGCGAGTTGCACGCGGCCGCGGACGAATGGTCTCTGGCGCGCGATGTCACCGCGCGCGTGCTGTTTCCGCCGCCGGATTTTTCTGCACCGGTGGCGGACAATCAGGCAATGGTCGTGCAACTAACCGCGTTTGACCGCTGGCGCATTTTGTTGATGTCCGACAGCGGCGAACCCACTGAGCGCTTCCTGCTCAACAGCGGCGCAGACCTTCGGAGCGACGTTGTGATCAAAGGTCAGCACCGCACCGACGCGTCGGGAACGTCGGCGTTTCTCGACCGAGTGCAACCCGAGGCGATTATCACAACATCGAGCGATTTCTCGCAAAGCGAACGGGTCCACGACGACTGGGCGGAAATGATCGCCAGCCGTGGCATTAAACTGCTTCGGCAGGATGAGACTGGAGCCGTTCAACTCCGTTTCTTTCGCGATCACTGGGAGGCGAAGCCTTTCCTCGGGTCCGGCAGTTTCCGCAGTCGCACCCGGTAAATAGGATCGCCGGCATCAATAAACCGCTGCTCAAAAGTGCTCCGCGGGAGCGATTCCTCCGGGATCGAAGTTGATTCAAATAGTGGCGTTCCCTTCAGGATCTTCAGGACGTGCTGGTAGTATTCGCGTTCGTCTGTAACCACGTGCAACACGCCTTTGCTCACTAATGCCTTCTCAATCGAGCCGAACAGCTCCGGGGTAACTACCCTTCTCTGCTGGTGTCGCCGTTTCGGCCACGGATCGGGAAACATGATATGGAATACGTGTATTGATTCGGCCGGAAGCAGGGAGGCCACGACTTGCGCGAAATCGGCACGGATCAGCCGAGCGTTCGTCAACTCCGCACGTTCGATTCGCTTGCAGCCCGTACGGATGCGGCCAAACAGCTTCTCAATTCCTAAATAGTTGCGCTCCGGGTGTTCCTCGGCGAGCGCGGTGAGAAACGCGCCGTCCCCGCATCCGAGATCAACTTCAGCCGGCACGGAGCGTCCGAAGATCTCG
The DNA here is from genome assembly GCA_013820755.1 of Chthoniobacterales bacterium. GTDB lineage: Bacteria > Verrucomicrobiota > Verrucomicrobiia > Chthoniobacterales > UBA10450 > JACCTI01. The sequence continues at coordinate 7,820 of JACDHZ010000060.1, read as the reverse complement.
GCAAACGAGAGCGGTCGGGAGTGATCGGGCACCGCAAACTGGATCGCAGCCGCCGCTTCCGAAATAATAGCACCGGCTCGTCGCACCCATATCCATAACAACGAACCTGGCGAAGGAAAGCACCGCCGAGATGCACGCAGCTATGCAACCGGCGCTCCGGCTGTAGCGTAATTATTATCGTGCGCTGATCGATCGCACAACATCTGGGTAACAAATATGAGCATTCGCTTCGCCACTTTATTCGCGTTGATCGCAGTGTTATTTCCGCTTGCTCGCGCACAGGAACGCGGACCGTCCGAAACCAGAACCGTGGTCTTGGCAGGCGGTTGCTTTTGGTGCATGCAGCAACCGTTCGATCAGGTGAAGGGTGTACTGAAAACCGTCGTCGGCTACAGTGGCGGAGACGAAGTGAATCCTACTTACAGCCAGGTGTCTGGACATAAGACCGGCCACCGCGAATCGATCCAGGTAACTTACGATCCGGCGCTGGTTTCGTACGAGCAGCTCCTGGACGTCTTCTGGCACAACATCAATCCAACCCAGGCAAAAGGACAGTTCGCAGACATCGGACTGAGCTATCAGGCAGCAATCTTCTGCGCCGACGACGAGCAAAAGAAAGTCGCCGAAGCTTCGAAACAGAAGCTGGCAGCATCCGGGAACTTTGAGAAACCCATTGTCACCGAAACCTTAGGAACGAAGAAGTTCTATCCGGCAGAAGAGTATCACCAAAAGTATTACCTGAAGAACCCGGGACAATATGAGGCATACCACGTCGGTTCAGGACGCGTCGCATTTCTCAGGAAAGTCTGGGGTGCGACCGACCACTAGCTCGCTCTTGGAGCGCGCAGCCGCAGCCGCCTTCGCTTTCCAGCACGGACGCGCCGCGGACGCGAACAGCCGTAATCGTTCCCGCCGCTATCTCAGCTTCGACGTAAACCGTCCTCCCTCGTTCCATCTCTACTCCTTGATGCACATCCGGCGTAATCTGCCGTCCTCAGGATCTTTTCGGCGCGAGATACGCGGCCAGCGCGGCAGCGGCCGATCCTGTGGCGGGATCCTCGGGGATACCCATTGACGGCGCAAACATCCTCGCACGCACCTTCGAACCGTCTCCTCGGCGAAGGGGAGCTCCCCCCGGGGTGAAGATGCGAAGTTGCCGAGTGTGGACCGGGTTTTCTGGCGGAAAGGCGAACATCGTTCCGGACAGATTCATTTTGCGCGATCTGCTGCATTGTCTCCCGGCTAAGCCCGCGCGCATGAGGGAACACCGCGACTCGATTTCCCCCGAACATGGTGTCGGTGAACACGTCAGCGGTCAAAATCGATACTCGTTAGGCACGTGAAACTTTGTGTTCAAGAGTGGCCGGCACGGAGTTCAATAGTCCGCGCTCGCAAGTCTGTAAGAGGCAGAAAGTTGATGATTCTCTCCGGCGAGATTCTCGCTTTCAGCGCGGCTGCAAGACCGAGCTCAATGAACTCGAGCTGCCACGGATGATGGGCATCCGTGCCCAGCGAAAGGCGAGCTCCTGATTCGCGCACGAGTTCCAGGAGTTCAACGTTCAAATCCTGTCGATCTGGGTAGCAGTCGATTTCCACGCCTTTATTCAACCTTGCTGCTTCCGCCAAACACCCGTGGCCAGTCGGCTGAGAGGCCGGCGCGGTAGTTGTAAACTCGGCCTCGCGGATGTCCAAGCACATGCACATCCCGATTCCGCAATGCGGCGATGTAGCGTTCCGTCTGGTCTTCCTTCAACCGAAGCGCAGAGTGAAAGGAGCCAAGCACCAGATCGAGCTTCGCTAGTTCAGCGGCGTCCATATCCCCTTCTCCACGGCGGTTCAGGTTCATTTCGATCGAACGCAGAACCGTGAGCTTCGAGTCGGCTGTCCTCAGCCGTGCGTTCGTCGCAGCTATTTCCACCCCCTGTTCGAGTAATT
>JACDHZ010000060.1:0-5875 GCA_013820755.1 Chthoniobacterales bacterium | reverse complement strand
TCGATTTCCACGCCTTTATTCAACCTTGCTGCTTCCGCCAAACACCCGTGGCCAGTCGGCTGAGAGGCCGGCGCGGTAGTTGTAAACTCGGCCTCGCGGATGTCCAAGCACATGCACATCCCGATTCCGCAATGCGGCGATGTAGCGTTCCGTCTGGTCTTCCTTCAACCGAAGCGCAGAGTGAAAGGAGCCAAGCACCAGATCGAGCTTCGCTAGTTCAGCGACGTCCATATCCCCTTCTCCACGGCGGTTCAGGTTCATTTCGATCGAACGCAGAACCGTGAGCTTCGAGTCGGCTGTCCTCAGCCGTGCGTTCGTCGCAGCTATTTCCACCCCCTGTTCGAGTAATTCACTTTCATCGATTCCGCCGGCGATCTTGAGCCCTTTCGAGTGGTCCGTGATCGCGATGTATTCGTACCCGCGTAAATCTGCGGCCTCAGCCATGTCGGCGACGGCCCCCGATCCGTCGCTCCAGCTCGTGTGCATCTGGAGGTCTCCGCGCAGCCGCTCCGACCAGGTGGGATCGCGTGCTAGAATTTTGCGCGCTTCAGCCAAGGTGAGAAAATCGCGGCGAAGCGAATCACGCGCCGCTGACCGGGCAGGAGGATGTTCGATCCAGCCGCGTAACTGCTCCCCGATGAAGGGACCTACGCTATGCAGCTCCTCGAGGCTGCGCGCACCCGCCAGCAGATCAGAGGCTTCCTCCGGCCACAGAAACGCGCCGCGCGCCGCGCGTTTGAATGCTTTCTGTCGGAATCCGGTCTCAGATTCCGCTCGTGTTGCGAGCAGATCTGCGAGATCCCCGTTCGAAATTCCGGCCACTGCGTAGCGGTGTCACAATCGAGCGCATCGTTCAATGATGAACGCCCGATCAGCAGTGAGAGCGCCGCCGGACGCGCTTCGTACCCGCCTAGAGCTTCAGAACGGCGTGAGTTGCGTCTTCGTCGGCTCGACAAAATCCGCGGAAGCAACGGTCAACGTCTGGTTCAGGTGCCGTGACAACTCAACGGCCAGCACCGACGCGATTTGCTTTGGGTCGCGTGTATATGTCGGAATGGGGAAGCCGCCGCTGTTCCGGTCGTAGCCGTAGATGGTCCCGTTACCCCTAATTGATGGCGCGGTTAGAACGTCGTCTCCCCGGCGCTAATGCGACCATTACCGAAGGATTACTTGTCGCCTTTCGTCTGGCACGCCGACAGTATTGCGCTTCACGCCGCGCTCTTGCGCTCATAGCCCACAGAGCCAGAGCGGCAGGAGTGATCTTTTCTTCAAACGGCTGAACGCGCTCCACCCGCTCGCGCCCAGATAAACATTCCAATCTGATTCGATACACGAGGGAAAAACAATTCGCCGTCGTCAAGAAGGTGGCTTTGGCGAGCTCACCCCTTATTTGCCGAGAAATGTTCTCGACCCACCAATTTGCGTCAGCCGCCGGCGGTGGGATTCATCGCTTATTTCTTTTTCGTGGCACCGGTTTTCGCGAGCGCCTTTTTCGCGGCGCGGCTGATAATAACCGTGACGGCTATCGTGGCGACGAGGCCGATTCCCAGGAACACATATTTCAGTGGCGACCCTCCGCCGCCACCGCTGAGACCCGCTTTTCCTGCGCCGCCGAGATACGCATACAAGAGAGTGCCGGGAAGCATGCCGATGGCTGAGGCGATGACGTAGGGCAAAAACCCGACCGCTGTGACGCCGTAAAAATAATTGCTGAGATTGAATGGAATCAGTGGACTGAGCCGCAGCAGGCCGACGATTTTCCAGCCTTGTTTGCCAATCGCATCGTCAATGGCGGCGAACTTGCGATTCCCTTTTGTGGCCGCGCGCACTCGGTCACGCACAAGATAACGGCCGCACAAAAACGCGAGCGTTGAGCCAATGATTGCGCCCGCCAGCGCCACGGCCGTCCCGCCAATGACGCCATAAACCAATCCGGCCGCGACCGTGAAGATCCATCCGGGCAGGAAGAAGACCGTGGCGAGCGCGTAGGCCACAATGAAAAGGACGACGCCGAGCGCGCCGAGCGTCTGCACCCATTCGCTGAATGCCTTCACCCAATCCTTCACCGGCAGGAAGGCTGTGGCGCTTGAGATCGCAATCAGGAGCACGCCGAGCGCGATCCATTTCCAATATTTCGTTAGCCAGTTCATAGAGTTAAAACGCGCGGCGGTAGAGCCAGGCGAAAAGCTTTTTCGCGAAGGGCGTCAGCCGCGTTTTGTTGTATTTGTCGCCGGCTTTGCGCGCGAGTTCGGCGAAGGTCGGGTAAGCGTGAATCATGTTGGCGATTTTGCCGAGGCCGACGCCGGCATTCATCGCCAGGACAAACTCATGGAGCAGGTCGCCGGCATGCGGCGCGATGATCGTTGCGCCAAGAATTTTATCGGAACCTTTTTGCGTGAGAATTTTCGCGAAGCCGGCTTCCTCGTTTTCCACCACCGCGCGATCCACTTCCTCCATCGGGACAACGAAGAGATCGTACGGAATGCCGCGCTTGACCGCTTCTTTCTCGCCCAGGCCGACGTGCGCCACTTCCGGGTCCGTGTAGGTGCACCACGGCACGACGGCGCAGTTCACCTTCTGCCGCAAAAGCTGCAAAGGCATGAGGGTATTTCGCACCACGGCTCGCGCGGTGAAGTCGGCGGTGTGCGTGAATTTGAGGCGATTCGCCACGTCGCCCGCTGCGTAGATGTGCGGCTGCGAAGTCTGCATGTAGTCATTCACTTCGACTCCATGTTCAGTGTACTTTACGCCTGCGATCTTGAGGCTTAATCGTTCGACGTTTGGCGTACGACCGGTGGCGATCAATAGCCGATCGGCTGCGACTTCGCCGTGGTTTGTCTCCAGAATTATTTTGCCCTTCTCGGATCGGACGCGTGTCGTCTTCGCATTCAGTCGGACCTCCATGCCCTCAGCCGCAAATCGCTTCTGCATGAACCCAGCGACATCGCGGTCCTCCGGCGGCAGCAACTGATCGCCGCTGTGTACGATCGAGATTTTTATTCCGATTCGGCTGAATGCCTGCCCCAGCTCACATCCAATCGGTCCGCCGCCGAGAACCACCATGCTGCCGGGTTTTTCGTGTAACTCGTCGAAGATCGTCTCGTTTGTGAAATACGGCACCGCGTCCAGCCCGTCGATCCTGGGAATGGCCGCGCGGCTCCCGGCCGCGATGACGAAGTTCCGCGCCCGCAGGTGCTGGCCATCGACCTCCACTTCCCGCGGCGAAACGAAGCGTGCTTCGCCGCGGAAGACGTCCACGCCTAACGACTCAAAGCGCTCCTGCGAATCGTTAGGCGCGATCTTCGCCCGGCGCGAGCGCATCCGTTCCATCACCTCGGCAAACTCGAACTGCGGTTTCTGTTGGCGCAGCCCCCATTTCTCCGCCTCGCGAATTTGTTGCACGAGCCGCGCGGAGGAAATCAGCGCTTTGCTCGGCACACAACCGAAGTTCAGACAATCGCCGCCCATCTTGTTGCGTTCGATCAGCGCGACGCGTCCGCCTAACGATGCCGTGCCGGCCGCGGTCACCAGACCCGCGGTGCCGGCGCCGATCACGACGACGTTATAAACTCCTGAAGCTTTCGGCGCGTTCATAGGCGGGAGCGGCAGGAGATGACGCGGCCGAACGAGTGTGAGGAAGTCCGCGGATCAAATAGCGGATCGTGAGAGCGAAATCGCGCAGTGTCGTGGTCGCGGGTCCTGAGCGATCAAATCGGCGCGACGAAGTCGTGACACACGGGCGCAAAGTCACGGTGCGTCCGAAGCGACGCAGCCGGCGCGAGAAATCGAGGTCTTCGAATTGATCCACTTCCTGGAATCCACCGAGCTGAAAAAAAGTCGCGCCGCGAACAAACATCGCCTGGTCGCCGAGATGCCAGCCGATCAATCGATTTCGACCGCGGGCCAGGAAACAAGTGACGCGAAGCAAGAGCGAGCGCGAGGCGTAGCGTCGATCAAACGCCCCGCCAACAATCTCTCGATTTGCGAGCACTTGTCTGATCGAGCTAAGAGCGTCCACTGGCAGCAAAGTGTCGGCGTGCAGGAAAAGAAGGATCGCGCCGCGCGCCTGTCGCGCCCCGAGATTTAATTGATACGCGCGCTGCCGTCGCCGGCTGTGCACAAGATGGGCACCCGCATTCCTCGCGATGGCTGTCGTTTGGTCCGAGCTGCCGGCATCGACAACCAGAATTTCGCAAGAGACGTTCGGCGCGCGAACCGCGGCGATGACCTGGCCTAACGAGTCCGCTTCATTCAGCGCGGGAATAATGACAGAGATCATCGGTGCTGGCTCAGCGGCAATCATTCCAGGTTGGAGCGTGCCAGGCGTGGATTATTCCGAGGCGCGCGGCGCACTGAGAGTCTCGTGGTTTTCGCGGAGAACACGATTGACCATTACTTCAGTGAATTTTTCCGGTTCTTCCAGTTGTGGCCAATGTGCGGACTGCTCAAACCACATGAGCTGCTTGCCTCGCGGTGCCTCCAGGGCATTGAAATATTTGGACTGCGATCGCGCGCGCCGCACTGATTTGATGTTGACGAATCGCTCGCCCACCAAGCAACGCGCTCACGGCAATGAGCAGGAAAGCAATCGCGTCGAGGAAGGCGCGCTTGAGCATGCGTCCGGGCAAATGGGACGGATAGTCGGCTTCGACTGCGCCTTATTTGCCACCGAGCTTGTCGAAAATCAGATTGATCTTGGAGTAGTTGCGGCCGTGTTCGCCCTGGTCGTTCAAGCCCCAGTTGTAGGAGATATACGAAATGTCGAGTGTCTGGCCGCCTTTCGTTAGGTCCTGCGCGGATTCAGGTCCGTACTGTGCGAACACTTTGGCAACCGGGAGCGATCTCTCGAAGTCGCCTTTGAACCATTTAAAGATCTCGGAGACTTCCGCCTTCTTTTCCTGCGGCATAAATTTGTTCAGGTCCTCGCGCCCCAGCCAGACGGTGAAGGCTTTGTCGTCCTGCGACTCGAATGAGTCGGTCGCGTAAGCGCTACGTTGCAGTGGCGGGCAGCTCCGGGCTGCACACACCAGCACGGCGTGCGCGCGATATTTTAACATCGGCCGAAGGGTGCCGTTCTCGATGTCATTCAGTGAAACCGTCGCGCCGCCGATCTTCCAAGCCTTCGTTTCAAACGGTTTTTTCGTCTCGTGAATGCTCTCGACCGGATAAGCGGCCAGAATGGCGCGGACCGCGATCGCGTTATAAGCGTTAACGAGCGACGCGGCTTTCTCATTTCCTTCGGCTGGCTTCTCCGTTTTCGCCGCGAACTGTTTCAGATAGCTGTCCAGTGCTTCCATGTCGCTCTTGCTGCTCTTCCAGGCGGCGTAATTTACCAGCCCTTTGTCGTCCACGTATTTCTTGAGCAAACCGTCCCACGTGCTGTGATCAATCCCGGCCGGGCATTTGACCTCCACATCTTTTGCTTTGCCTTTGCCTTCATCCCGCGCGTGAACTGGCGTGGGGCTAAGGACAGCGGCTGCGATGAGGCTGCAGAGTGTTGCGATGTTCTTTTTCATTATCCTGTTCTCTTTCCTCTTCCAGTCTGCGTGTTGCAGGCCTTCCTGCTGATTCGGCCGAGAGTTACGGAAGGATGCACCTTCCGTTTCCATTGATCTGGCAGCGGGTAAGAAGCGTAAGAGGGGCTCCTATTCCGCAATTTCTGCAGTCTCGCATCCCAGACTGCGATCGCTCGGGAATAAATCGCGTAGCCGGCTCGCGGAAAAAGGAAGGTCTGCTCCTCCTCGCCAGCTCGCCGTCGACCTCTAGCGCATTGGCACGGGCAGGGTCCGTGCTGAAGCGCTCGGGCTTATTTGAAGCGATGAAAGCTAGCCCGCCCGCGATCCATCGGGTACCGGAACCTCTGGTGTCGCTAAGA
>JACDHZ010000059.1 GCA_013820755.1 Chthoniobacterales bacterium | reverse complement strand
CCCCACCCCGCCTCTTCTGAGTCTTCGATCAGTTCCGGCTCCCAGGCAGAGAGTCGAGCAAGGAGCTGCCCGCGGTCCCGTTTGAACCATTCGAGATAAAAAGCGTACCGCTGCCCCCGTTGAAACGTGAATGTGGCAACCGCTTGCTCGACCGTCGTTACCGCCGCCGGGAAAGCCTGCGTCAAGAGCACCCGATCCACGCCGTCGTACCAAGCGCACTCGATCAAGTGCGTCGCTCGGATGAATTCGACTTTGTAGCCGGTCTTTTTGTCGACGTAACCGGCGTCCTCTGCACGCGAGCCGCGATATTCGCCGACGATCAGCAGCCGACCTTGCAGAACTTGTTTTGCCAGCTCGTCACGAGTCATCGCGGGTCTCCCTCGGTTGATGACGAACACGAGCGAACGATTGCAAGAATTGCCCCCTTGAGCGGAAGAGAAAGGTCCGGCCACGCCGCGACTACTTCCGACAGCTCACGTCCCCGCGTGTCTAGAATCTGCACTTGCTTCATTTTGTGGCGCTTGCGAAGATTCGGAGAAGGGTTCGATTCCCTTCACCCGCTCCCTCCAGGATTCTGAGACGGCACGCTGCGCGCGCGAGACCGCCCCTGTCGCTGGTAAAGAAGACGGGGCACTCAGTCGCCTGAATGCCCCGGGGGAACCACACACTGAACAACAAGCGGACGAGCCGCTTTGCGAAGTTTTATTCGCTCCGAATGTAGCGGTCAAGAAGGTTTCCGCTCAAATTTCCCGCTGAAACCAGATCTCATGCCACGGAATAGCGCCGAGTTAAGCGACTGATCCTCAAAACGCCGGTAGCGCTCCCTCCGGAATCGCGAATGCACTTGCCTCCCTGGCTCCTCTCGGGCGAACTTCGACCCCTTCGCCAGAAGATCAGATGACAATTCCATGAGAACACCACTTTCCTCCTTGCTGCTGATCGTTTTGTTTCTTACGGAGTCAGGGTGCCAGTCTCCCCAGTCTGAGCCGCAGAATGTTAGAAGTGTTACCACTTACAGGACCCCGCGCGTCGGGACCAATATTCTCCGAGAGCCGATCGTCCTGGATCGCCCCCGCAGGGTGGAAGCTCGCCCGGCAACACCTCCGCCGGAGGAGATTGTCATCAGAGGCGGGTTCCGCTAGCGAAATCGCCCCTTCCCATTGACACATCTGGGGAGTTGAAGAATACTTAACGCGGTTAAGCATGTTGGGCTTGTGTTAGTGAGCGCTACGCTTCCTCGTGAAGGGCGCTGATTATTCAGTCTCAATAGCTATCGACGTTTAGTCGGCCACGGAGGTCTTCGAGGGTCTCCGTTACATATAGCTAAGCTGCTGGCGCCCAGCGCCTCAGCAAATATTGCGCAGACTCGAATTCTGCGCGCGAGACATCATGAAACCTACATTCCAGAGCCACCCGGCTCGTCACCTCGCCTCACGGCGTGCGTTCTGTTCCTCCATCAACAAAATACCGGTAACCGACTGGAACTTCCAGTCGACAATGCCAGAGCTTCGTGGCCACGGCTCCTCGTTCCATCCACGAGCCACAAACCGGGGGGCGGCCTTCCGGGAGCTGAGCCAAAGCTTTTTGGAAGCTGAGTCGAAGCGGACCTACCGTGCGGAGGCAGGCGCATTTATCCTCATCGTCGGGCTCGCGGTGTGGCCAATCGCGCAGGCAGTGCACGCTGCGATGACGCTGCTGAAGTAAGTCAGTAATCGCCTGTGTTGGCTGCACCAGCTCGGAGGAGTTGGTGCAGCCCGCTTGGCGAAACGAAGCAGACACACACTCCGACGCACCTCGTATGCGGCGGTAGTCCGTCTCTTTCTACTTGCGCCCGAAGAAGCGGCGGAAGGATTGGAATACCCGGTTGGGGAGCGCTTCCGCTTTCTGCCCGTAATCATCCAGCCGCTGCGCAAGCTGCGTCTGGATACCGCCGTGAATGCTGCACGCAGTAGTCGGCACCTTGTCGGCGGGAAGCACAATCTCGTAGCCGCTGCCTGCAGTGAGACACCCTTGCGTTGCCAGTTGATTCGATGTGGCACAGACGGTCGCGCGCGCCAGCGGCATCGTAGCTAAGAAAGGCCCAGGAGGATAGCGCTCGGCCGCTTGCGTCATGACCTGTGTCCAAACAGGCAAAGCCAGGGCCGCCCCGTATCCGCGTGACATGATTGTCTGCGGCTGATCGAACCCAACCCAGACGCCGCACGTCAATGCGCTCGTATAACCGAGGAACCACGCGTCTTTGTAGTCGTTCGTTGTGCCGGTTTTTCCAGCAGCTCGTAGTTTGAACCCGAGCGATTTCGCGGCTGACGCGGTGCCCCGCGTTAACACCTGCTCCATAACCTGCGAAGTCATCCACGCGGCACCCGGATCAATTCCGGGAGTGGAGACATGTGCGGCTCGATAAATTGGATTGTGATCCGCGTCGTCGATTCGCTCGATGATGTACGATTGCTTCCGCTGACCGGAATTTGCAAAAACGGTGTACGCGGACGTGAGATCTTTCAGGTTTGTCTCGAACGATCCGATATAGATCGCGGGCCCGTTCGGAATGTTGTCGCCCAATCCGAGACTTGTCGCAGTTTGCTGCACGGTATCCGGACCGACAAAGTCGCCGATGCGCACGGTCATCGTATTTCGCGACTGGATCAGTCCGTACGAGGCAGGCTGAATGCCGCCGTAGGTTCCATCGGAGTTGCCGGGCGTCCAATTTCCTGCTCCACGAATTTCGCCCGGCTGAATTGCTGCATCGCTGATCGCCCCGCCCGGCAATAATCCGCGCGAAAACGCGAGAGCATAAACAAATGGCTTGAAAGACGAGCCGATCTGGCGGTTCGCGGGCGCCAATGCGCGATTGAACTTACTGTCGCTGTAATCGCGTCCGCCAACGAGCGCGCGCACTCCTCCGCTTCCGTTGTCGATCACCACCACGGCGCCCTGGAGGTAAGGCATCGACGAATCTTCGCCGTTCTCCGGCGCGCGGTATGCGGCCTTCGCTGGGTGTCGGAAGCCGGATTGACGCTCGACTTTGCTAAGCTGCGCTTCGAGCGCCTGCTCGGCCGAACTCTGCACAGCTGGATCGAGTGTGGTGTATATATATAGACCACCGAAGTCGATCTGCTCAGGAGACAGCAACAGGTTCAGATCACGCTGGACAGCGTCCATCGCGTAGTTCTCCTGGATCTGCGGCAGTCGTTTGGGAGTTGAGTTGACCTTCGCCACCTTCGCCTGCTTGGCTTCCGCCGCTGTGATCTTTTTCAGCGCCAGAAGGCGGTCGAGCACGTCGTCCCGCTGATCAGCAGCGGCGTCCGGATTTCTCAGAGGCGAGAAACGATTCGGGCTACGGATCAAGCCAGCGAGCAGTGCCGATTCCGCGAGATTTAATTTCGAGGCGTTTTTTCCGAAATATGCCTGCGACGCTGTCTCTACACCATAGCAACCGGAACCAAAGTAAATTCGGTTCACGTACAGCTCGAGGATCTGCTCCTTCGTGAACTGCCGCTCAATCCGCAGTGCAACCATCGCTTCCAGCATCTTGCGCTTCAGCGTCCGGCCGCCGAGCGGCAGGCTGTTACGAGCGAGCTGCTGGGTAATCGTGCTCGCGCCTTCCTTCGCCGAGCCGCTCGTGATATCGCGGTAAAGCGCACGAACCACACCGCGTGGATCGACCCCGCCGTGGTCGTAAAAGCGAGCGTCCTCACGCGCCAGCAGTGCGTCCATGAAATGCGGCGAGACTTCTCGGAGCGGAACCACAATGCGATTAGCGCCAGCGAGTCTGCTGTAGATTTTCCCGTCGACGTCCAACACCGTGTTCCGCTCTGGCATTTCGCCGACCTTCTTGAAATCGAGCGTCTGCGCCCAAATTCCATAAAACGTGACCAGCCCGAACCCGAGCGCCATCAAAAGCACAATGAGCCCGGCGAAAATGCCGATGGGGCGATTCCGTTTTTTGCCGGAACCGCTGCCGCTCTTCGAGGAAACGCGGCGTGCGAACAACTTCATCGGTATCGTGTGATCTTCAGCCGACGGAGTTCGACCGCCGGGATGTGCAACATAGACACGCTGTGCGCTTCACGAAACTTGAAGCCCTTCTGGCCGAGTCGTTGCCTGAATCGGCATGCGCGTAGCGGCGTAGCGGCCGCATTGCTAAAACAAAGCTACAAGCGCAACCGCACAGGGCTCTCGTGCTGCTCGGGCGGACACGGCGCATTGATCGGCACCGCCGGTTCTTCGGTGCTCGACTGCACGATGTCGTGACTGACGAGATATTCCTCAAGCTCTTCACCACTGATATCTGCGATCATCTCCCCGCTCACTTCGACGCACGGCGACAACGGCTGGCCGCTCTTAGTCTCCATCTCCCAGCGAAACGCCGGGTTCTGGATGATGTCTTTTTCAGTGTATTGCAGATTGTATTTGGCGAGCACCGCGCGGACTCCAGCACTCCAGCCGCATTGGGTCTTCAGGTAGGCAGTGATCTGTGGCTTTTCCATAACCTGAAGATAGCACAGCTGACGCTGACCGCACCCGTTTGGACTGCGACTGGCATTTGTCTCAGTTCTTTCTGGGCCTGAGCAGCGGGAACAGGATCACGTCTCGAATCGATTCCGCACCCGTGAGCAGCATCGTCAGCCGATCCACGCCGATGCCGACTCCACCAGCGGGAGGCATTCCATGCTCGAGCGCGAGCAGGAATTCCTCGTCGACCTTCTGGGTTTCCTCGCCGGCTTGTTCAAGCAGCCGGCGACGCTGCGTCACTGGATCGTTCAACTCCGAATATCCAGGCGAGATTTCCTGGCCGTTGATGATCAACTCGTATACGTCGACTAACGCGTCGTCCTCCGAGTTCTGTTTCGCGAGCGGCACGAGCTCCTTTGGGCAGTGCGTCACATAGAGCGGGTCGAACGTTTTCTCTTCAACCAGCTTTTCGAATACGTGCTGCGTCACCTCGAAATCGACCAGCTGCGGGAGAATCTCAACGCCTAGCGAGTGTGCACGCTGACGCCGATCGTCGGCTGCGAGTTCGAACCAATCGGCTCCAGCCGCCGCGCAGATTACATCCCGATAACGCGCGCGGCGCCATGGCTGCTGAAGGTTTAGTGTCCGCGTAACGACCCCCTCCGCGTCTCGGTGCTCGACCTGCAGAGATCCGCAAATGGTGTGCGCGAGATGGCAGATCAGCTCCTCCACCAAATCCGCCATCTTGTTGAAATCCGCATACGCCCAATACGCTTCAAGCATGGTGAACTCCGGATTGTGTCGCCGCGAAATCCCTTCGTTCCTGAAGTTGCGGTTCAATTCGAAGACCTTTGTGAATCCGCCTACCAGCAGTCTTTTCAGGTAGAGTTCAGGCGCGATCCGGAGATAAAGATCCAGTCCGAGCGCATTGTGACGCGTCTGGAATGGCTCTGCTGCCGCGCCGCCGGGTACCGCTTGAAGCATCGGCGTTTCCACTTCCTGGAAACCGCGCTCTTCCAGAAACCGCCGCATCTCCCGAAGGATTGTGATTCGCGTTTCAAAGACGGCGCGCGAATGTTCGTTCGTCAGCAGATCAAGATAACGCTGCCGGTACCGCGCCTCGACGTCCTGCAAACCATGCCATTTTTCAGGAAGAGGTCGCAACGCTTTCGCCAACACCTGAAGGGCTGAGACCTTCAACGTCGGCTCGCCCGTTTTGGTGACGAAGCAAGTCCCCTCCACGCCAATAAAATCACCAAGATCGAGGAGCGCGAAGATCTCCATGACGTCCTTGCCGAGTTCCTTCGTCTGGATGTAAACCTGAAGCCGCCCAGTGGCATCACGAAGGTCGACAAAATGACTTTTGCCCATGTCGCGGTGCGCCGTGATGCGCCCGGCTGCGCGAAGCAGCCGGCCTTCGGCAAATTTCTCGCGCACTTCCGCGATCGTGCCGCTGGTTTCGAATGCATCGCCGAACGGCGCGACACCAGACGCCTGCAGATGTTCCAGCTTTCGCCGGCGCAACGCAATCAAATCATTCTCGTCGTCCATTCGGCGCGACTGTAGGTGGAAAGCTCTACTTTAACAGAACGAAGCGAGTCCGGCAGACCGCGATCGCATAAGCGCAGCTTCATAGCAGTTCCTGATCGAACAGCAGGTACGATGCTCCTGAGCAATATTGGGTTGCAAACCAGAGCAGCGCGGTAACGTAGTGCCCGCCCCATCCGGTACCTCACATGGCGTTCGATCTCCCCGAAACCACATCCAAGTTTGACGGCCCGCTTGTACGGCAGTTCTCGGTTTTTCTTCCGAACAAAGTCGGCGCCCTGCTCGACATCGTGAAGCTGCTGAACGCGAATCACGCTGATGTCGTGGCGCTGAGCATCACGGAATCGACCGACTCCTCTATCGCGCGCTTCGTTGTCAGCGATCCTGAGCTCGTCGAGCAGTTGTTCATTGAACGCAATGTCGCTTTCGGTTCATGCCAGATGGTTGTGGTGGAAATGAGCGAGGTCGCAGGTCAACTATCAAAACTGCTTGCCGCATTGCTGATGGCCGAGGTGAACGTCCACTTCACGTATCCGCTATTGACACGCCCGAACGGATACGCCGCGATTGCTCTCCATGTTGAGGATACCGACTGCGCTACGTCGGTACTCGCGGGCGAAGGATTTAAGCTGCTGAGTCAAAACGACATCTCGCGTTAATTGTAGCGCGGTTTGACAGCGCGGACGCCGCGCGTTTACAGAAAATAGCAGATGGTGGCGCCCTCCTTTTCCTCACCCGAACCCGAACGGCCTGACCGCACATTCGCGATTGCCCTCGTTGTCGTCGCATTACTTGGCGCAGCAGAATTGATCGCCGTCGGTGCGCACTACGCCGGAATAGCGCTCGCGAGACGCCAAGCGGCGCAGGCGCTCGTCGTCCCCGCACAACCGGCGGTGACAACGCCGGCCGCCGCGGCAAGTGCTGCGGCTCCTGTGACAAGCGGATCCGTTCCGGCTGCGACGGTTGCTCCCGGTGCCGCGACGTCCACCGTGCAAGCATCGCCCAGTGCAGAGGCGGTTTCGGTTGCTGAACGCCTGCTGAAAGAAGCGACGCTGCTGCGTGAGCGCGGCGATACGACCAACGCCCTCGCCCGGCTGCAGGATGCAGTGCAGCGGGAGCCGGGCAACGCCAACGTCCTGGCGGAGATCGCGATGATCTACGAATCGATCCAGCTGTTCGACCGGTCGAACGAGACTTGGCGAAAGATCCAGCAGATCGGACCCTCGGCTGGAGCGTTGTATGAATTGGCGGATATCAAGTTAAAGGTTGGCGCGCAGCCGCCGGCAGTACCTGCAGTGGCGGCATCGGAAGCCGGTTTCGCCGGCGTATCGCCACTGGACGCTGGCACTAGCCGCAACGGTCCAGATGGAATTCCTGATGGATCTACATTCGGGATTACAGAAGCCGCGGTGACCAACAATCCCGATCCCGACGCGGACACAAATTTGACGCTTCGCGTGGGCGTGAAGGCTCGCCCGAATACGCTTATCGACCACACGAAAGTGAAGATCCAGGTGTACTTTTACGACACGGTGGACAACAACAAGGTTGCGCTCACCGACGCCGAGGTCAGCTATGAATGGCTGACAGCAAATCACGATTGGAAGGGGACTAACCCAGAGACTCTCGCGGTCAGTTACGTTCGACTAAAGGGCGGCGCGATCTCACCGGACGCTCTGACCGAAGCGGCCGCTGCCGTTACTCCGCCACCCGCAGGCAAAAAAGCTGCTTCGCCGAAGAAGTCGGCAGGCGATGCAGCGACCAGGAAGTACGCCGGTTACCAGGTGCGCGTTTACTATAACGATCAGCTTCAGGATGTGCGTGCAGAGCCGACAAAGCTGCTGAATCTGTTTGCGCCGCCGCTGACGTTGACTCCGCAGTAATGTAGCTGCTCATCGTCAGCTCGGGCATTGTAGCGCTCGATTCGGCGCACGGTGTGACTCACCGCTCACTACTGATCTCAGCTCGCTCGCGCCCGAGTGAACGGCCTGTCGCTTGGCGCCACGATGGGGGACATCTTCGCGGGAATGCAGACCATGTTCCTGCCAGACTACACTGTGACGGACCCCGTATTGAAGGGTCCCATCCTAAGATTTTTCCGGGACCGATTGAGGCGCAGCTTCTGCTCGATGCGAAAGCGCAGCAACAGACTGGCTGGATCTAAATCACCCCTCGCCGCGGTGCAGACGTGTTGCCTCACTCCGCGCTCCGGCGCACGTAATTCGTGAGACGCCACAGGCTGCGATATTGTTTCCTCGCAGCGGCAACATCGTGCAATCAGAGGCGGCGGACCGATGGAGGGCGCGGATGCTCTTGCCGAAATCGGCACGTGGGATGCTTCAGAATTTGCGTATGCCTATGCGATGCGTGCTCCCGTCGAGACCATCAAAGACCGCTCGGATGACGCCGTGGCTGCGGCGTTCGAAAGGCAGCGCGCCGCCCTTCGCCGTCAGACGGTTAGAGCAGCAACGACCGCTCAGAAGCAAACCACTGCTGACTCGAAGCCTGCCCCACGCAGCCTCTTCCGAGAAGAGCGCAACGTGGGAACGTGATGTGACAACAAGGCGTCGGCCCACTTCGTCATCGGCTTTTATCTGCGGCTACTTGCGTTATCCTAGCGCCCGATGAAAATCGCCGCCGTTCTTCTGGCTACATTCCTGGCTTGCGATGCGGCCCGTGCCCAGATTCAAGTAGAGCTCAAGTTCGCGCGTCTTCAGTACGTTTCCTATGAGCCTGTATTGGCGACCGTCAATATCACGAACCTGGCGGGGCGTGACATCGAGCTGCGTGACAGCGACGGGCAGCACTGGTTTGGTTTCGAGGTCACCGTAGGAGAAGGCCGGTTGCTGGCACCGGAGAAAACGGCGGAATCAGAACCACCGTTGCGCGTAGAAGCAGGGAAAACTGTCACGCGGAAAGTGAACCTCACGCCTCTTTTCCCAGTGCAAGATCTGGGACCATACCATGTTCGGGCCAACGTTTTCTTTGGCGATCTAAATCGGTTTTTCTATTCCCAGACAAAAGTCTTCCAAGTCACCGATGCACGACCGATTTGGCAGCGTACGGTTGGCGTCCCGGAAGGCCTACCCGCAGCCGGCAGCGTTCGGACCTACTCTTTGCTTTCGAATCGCTTTCCGGACCACACGAAGCTTTACGTGCGCGTCGAAGACAAAAGCACAGGCGCGGTTTACAATACTTTCCCGCTCGGACGTGTGATTGCTTTCGACGAGCCGCAGGCGGAGCTCGACAGCGGTAATACCTTGCACGTCCTGCATTGCGCCGCACCGCGCACATGGGCTTATTCTCACATCGGACTAAACGGCCAGCTGCTCAGTCGCGCGACTTACATGGAAACGAAATCGAGGCCGCGACTGAGGCGTGCCGCAGGTGGCGGCATCGCAATCAAAGGCGGCATGGTTGACGCTCCCGCGGCGCAGGCAGCACGCGCCGCCGGCCCGAAGCTTTCCGATCGGCCACCCGCCACGCCTACGGATGACTAGCTTTCCCGGATATGAACGCCGTAGAAACAGGACGGCTGCAGCTCTGTTACTCGCGTTTGCGATGGTGAGTATTGGCGTCATCCAAGCACGTGCGCAGTCCCGCACGATCGTGGTCGATGCCGGGCACGGTGGCGTTGATCGCGGCGGTGTTCCCGGCCAGCGCGTTGGTGAAAAGCAGCTTACGCTGGACGTGGCGCAGCGCCTTCGCAGCGTCCTCGAAGATCGCGGCTACAGCGTTGTGATGACACGCGACAATGACGAGTTCATCTCTCTCGGGACACGAGTCGCGATCGCAAACGCGCATCCTGACGCCACCTTTGTGTCGGTCCATTTCAACTCCGCCAGCCGCAGAGGAGCGAACGGAATCGAAACTTATTATTATCGCAGCGACAGCGCTCGACTCGCCGCAAACATCCATCGGCATGTTGTCGCCGGCGCTCCGACGGAGAATCGCGGCATTCGTCGTCGCGCATACTATGTACTGCGGCGAACATCGATCCCCGGAGTGCTGGTGGAATGTGGGTTCCTGACGAATCCATACGAGGCGAGCTACGCGGTCAGTGCGAGTTATCGGCAGAAACTCGCTGAGGAAATTGCCCGCGGCATTCAGCGGGTGCCTCCCCCGCGCATTCGCCCGCTTGCAGCGTCTTCTACGGTGTCGACAGAAGTCCTTTCCCAGCCGCTGCTCGGACCTGATTTTGTCCGTGCCATTCCCGCGTCGCGTCGAAGTTCCAAATCCAGCAAGAGCTCGCGCAGCAGCAGCTCCAGTTCGCGGAAGAAAAAGTCGAGCAGCAGCAAGTCGACGAAGAAGAGCAGCAGCTCGAGCAAGAAGAAGACAAGCTCGGAAGACTGATGCGTTCGCCGGTGGTCAGCGCGGCGGAAATGAAGGCTGCGGAAGCGGCGGCATTCAACCGCGGCAGCACCGCGGAACATCTGATGGACGAAGCAGCTGCGGGAATCGCGGACGCCGTTGCGATGTTCTTTCCGGCGCCAGCAAGGTGCATCGTTTTCGCCGGCAAAGGAAACAACGGCGGCGATGCAATCGCCGCGGCGGAACTGCTCCACGAGCGAGGCTGGAGCATCGAACTCCACCTGGTGTTTCCCGAGGCCGAATGCGGTGAGCTCCTACGCAACAAGCTGGCGAGCCTGCGCGCCGCGCTGCAAAATGGAAGAAGCCGCGGCGGTACGACTATCCTGCTCGATGGACTTCTCGGCGTAGGCGCACCGCCGCCGCTGCGTGACCCGATCCGCGGCGCTTGCCGTGAGATCAACCGGCTCCGGCGCGACGAGCACGCGTTTGTGTTTGCAGTCGATCTGCCGAGCGGAATCGACAGCGATTCCGGCTCTGCGGATTCCGAGTGCGTCGTCGCTGACTTCACGCTTGCGGTTGGATTCGTTAAGCGCGGCCTTATCGCCGATGAGGCCGTGAATGTTGTCGGCCGGCTGCACTTGATTCCCCTGGCAGAGCTGGACGTCGACGGTATTACGCAGTCAGAGGTGAGCGACTTCGCCTCGCTCCAGGATCTCCTGCCCCGGCGCGAGTTCGGCGCTTACAAGAACCAGTTCGGCCGCGTCGGGATCGTCGCCGGGTCGAAAGGGTTGACTGGAGCAGCTATTCTCTGCTCGTTAGGCGCGTTACATGGTGGCGCGGGGCTCGTGGAGCTCTTCGTCCCCGAAGAGATTTACAACGTGGTGGCGTCGAGCGCCGCACCGGAGGTAATGGTGAAGCCAGTCAGCCGCTACGGCGCACTAACCGACGAGCCGATCGATGTGTGGGCTGTCGGTCCCGGGCTCGGTCTCAGCCACTCGAATGACATCCTCGATCTGATCTCGAAAACTCCGCGCCCGATGGTCATCGACGCCGACGCTCTCAACATTCTCGCAGAAGACATGAGGGCTCTGCGGCAGAACGCGGGACCGCGGCTGCTGACGCCGCATCCAGGTGAAATGAAACGCCTCTTCCTGCAACAACACGGTTCACGCGCGGAGCAGGCCGGCCAATTTTGCGCCACCTGCGACGCGACGCTGCTCTTGAAAGGCAGCCGCACGATCGTCGCGGAACGCGATCAGCCGCTCAGCTACAACACGACCGGCAACCCCGGCATGGCTACCGGCGGCATGGGAGATGTGCTCACCGGTGTTTGCGCCGGACTGCTCGCGCAACACCTCTCGCCTTACGACGCGGCTCGCCTTGGCGCTTGGATCTGCGGGCGCGCCGCTGAGATCGCTATCTTCAACGGCCGTGCGAGTGAGCAGTCGTTGCTACCATCTGACGTCATCGCACACCTGGGCCTCGCATTTCGCGCGCTTACTCATCGCGAGCGATCAAATCCTGAAATCGCGGATCGTCACGGAGCGGATCCCAGATCCAGCGCTTCCGCAGATCATTGATTGTGACGCTATAGAAGGTGCTATCTGTGGCGCCGTTTGTCTTCAAAAGCCGGCCAATCAGCGGCAGCGCCAGGTCAGCCTCGCCTGTCCGCGCGTAGATTAGTGCGAGGAAACAATTCATGATCGCGCCATCAACTGCGTCTTTCGATTCCGGCATTAACACCACCGCGCGCCGGCCTTCCGAGACGGCCTCTTCTTTGCGACCGAGGAATGCGTAGAGCAAACCAAGGTTGGCGTGGCGCTCGGCGCCTTCGGGAGATTCCGCGACCGCTGCTTCGAACTTCGCCAGCGCAGCCGTAAACTTCGCGCTGGCCATGGCACTGTCTCCACGCGCGAAGGCAGCGCAGCCTTCCAGGTAACTCTTCGGTGTCGACTGTGCGTTCAGATATGAAAACTCCTCCAGTGGAGACTGTGCCACTACCGCTTCCGCGCCTGCGTAATTGCGCTCGATCATGCAGACGTCCCAACGTGCGGCTGTGACGGAGCCATCGGGATCGACGCCTGCAGAGACCCCGTCGAGCACCGCTTTCAGCGCCGTGGTGCTCCCTTTTGAGGCGAACTCGATGTATGCCGCCTGGATTTGAGTGTTCACCGCGTCTGGCGCCAGCCGCCGGAGCCGCTCCGCGATGCGTGCGGCTGCGGGCCAGTCACGCATACCTGTTTTCGTATAAAGCAGATTCCGAATGACGTTCAGGCTTTGCGGATCGAGCGCCGCAGCGCGCTCGTAAAGCTCGGCTGCCTCTGTCCATTCGCCTTGTCGTCTGCGGATCGCGGCGATCGCCGAGGCCATGCTCGCGTCACTCGGTGAGAGGCGTTGTGCGGTGGAGAATTCCGCAAGAGCTCGCTCGTAATCGCGCTCCGTCCAGTAGTAGTAGAAACCGAGGGCTCCGTGGGCTTCGCTGAGATTTGGCTGCAGCCGCAGCGCCTCCTGCGAGCTGGCGAGCACCTTCGTTTTCCAAGACTCGAGCGGCTCATAATAATGAAAGATCGCAGCGCGTGTCGTCGCGAGCCGCGCGTGCGCAAGCGCAAAGGCTGGATCGAGCGCGACCGCCTGCGCATACAACTGCTCGGCGACGCGGTAATCCTGTAGCAGCGTGTCAGGCGATAATTCATACTGCCGCGCTCGAAGATAGAACACGTAGGCGTCCGCGTTCTCCGTTGGCTTGGTTCCGACGCGCGTCTTTTCCTCGGGAGTGAGTGTCGCGCGCAGCGCCTCTGCTATTTCACTGGCGAGTTCACCCTGCAGGCCGAGTGCATCGGAGAGTTTGCGGTCGTAACGTTGCGCCCACAGATGATGATCGTTGCTCGTGTCGATCAACTGCACGTTCACGACCACGCGGTCAGCAATGCGGCGGACGCTGCCTTCCAGGATAGTGCGCGCGCCAAGGTTTCTGCCGATCTCCCGCAGGTTCCGCCTCTCGGCACCGCGATAGCTCATCACCGACGTGCGACTGATTACTTTCAGGCGACCAATTCGTGCCAGGCTGGTGAGGATGTCGTCCTGAATTCCATCCGCGAAAAACGCATTCCCTTTCTCGGCGCTCATGTCCTCGAATGGCAAGACCGCGATACTCTTGTCCGCGCTGACGTTCGGCCGCATGCGATCGAAAAGCAGCGCGCCCACAGCGAGCACCAGGACAGCGATGATGATGAAGTCGATCTTGCGGCCGGTCCAACGGCTCGCCTCCGTCTCCGCCGGCATCTCCTCGCTCCGGACGATACCCGCGCCGGTGAGCTCGAACATCCAGGCCCATGCCATCGCGAACGGGAAACCGGCCAGCAGTACCACGATGATCACCCGCACCATCCACGTTGGTGCCTCGAAGAACGGCAACGTCTGCGTCGCCACCTGGATTAGCAGCCATGCGACGGCCGCATAGCCCACCGCGGCTCGGTACACATTGCGCCGCTTCAGCTCCGCGAGGAATTTTCGCGTCTTCAAAGTCTGTTCGCCCGCTCTGGCGGTGGGAGCCGACGCACGGCCCAACTTGCCTGAACGCATGCGCGCTGACAATTCGTTTGCGCCCTCTCAGGTGCGCGGCGCTAGCAGCAGCTGACTCCCTGACCGGGCGAGGATGCAGCATGTTCCTCCCGATCTCCCGCGTTCATGAGCGTTGTGCCGCGGTTTGCCGTGGGACATATTCGACGATGCCGTTTGAGCTCGAGTCGAACTACAAGCCACGCGGCGATCAGGCTCAGGCAATCTCGAAGCTGCTGAAGTCAATCGAAGCCGGCAACCGACACCAGACGCTGCTCGGCGTTACGGGTTCGGGAAAGACGTTCACGATGGCGAACGTCATCAAGGAGATTGACCGCCCCACGCTGATCATCTCGCACAACAAAACGCTCGCGGCGCAGCTTTACTCGGAGTTCAAGCAGTTCTTCCCGCGCAACGCGGTGGAGTATTTTGTCAGCTATTTCGATTACTACCAGCCGGAAGCCTACATCCCGCGGTCCGACACCTACATTGAGAAGGACTCATCCATCAACGAGGAGATCGAGCGTCTCCGATTATCTGCGACGAGTGCGCTGCTTTCGCGACGAGACACGATCGTCGTCGCGAGTGTCTCGTGCATCTACGGCGTCACGTCTCCGGAAGATTATCTGCGCATGCTGCTGACGGTGAAACGCGGCCAGCAGATCACGCGCGAAGCGGTGCTCGGCCGGTTGATCGACATGCTTTACGAGCGCAATGACATGAGC
>JACDHZ010000058.1 GCA_013820755.1 Chthoniobacterales bacterium | reverse complement strand
CTCGATCACGGCGTGAACAACCGGCCGGAATTTCTCCACCGGGCTGTCCGGTGAAACGACGTACCAGATCTTGATGTAATCCGGTTTTTGCGCGGCGAGCTTCCGGACAAATCGGCGACCTTGCTCCGGTGTGTCGATCTTCACGATCGGCGGATCGCCGAGGTCGAGCTGCGGGCGGGCCACGCTCGAGATGAGCGGCCCGGCAATGGCGACACGCGGCGCGTTGGCCGTGGTGTTTGCGCGCTTCCGCACCCCGAAGTTCAACATCGGTCCGCCGACATCGATCACGCTGGTGATGCCGCATTGGAGATAACGCGCGAAAGTTTCATCGAGGTGAGACTTGATCCACGCGACTTCGTCTTTGTAGGGGCGGACGCTGTTCAAATTGACTGCATCCGGGCGCGTGAAGAGCCCGCCGGATTGAAAGAAATGAATGTGCGTATCGATGTAGCCCGGCAGGATGAACTTGCCGGTGGCATTGATGGACTGCTCCGGCGGCGGCGCCTTTTCCTTTGCGCTTTCGACACTCACAATCATGCCGCGTTCGATCGTAATGATCGCGTTCTCGATGATCGTGCCATCGCCGGGATTGATGACCGTGCCGCCGACCAGCGCGATCTTGGGCTCGTCCGCATATACATGTGGCGCACTGTTGAACATCGCGGCGCTGGTGAGCAAAGCCGCTGCGGTTGTATATTTGCGGAGCTTCATGTGCTTTGGAGTGTCATAGGTGCATCATTCCGGCGCTTGGACGAGAAAGTCGCCCTTTCGAGCACCTTCGGCGATTAACCGGCCGGATTCCAATTCCAGTGTCCAGCCATCGCGGCTGCTACCTAGGAAGATTAGTTAAGTGGATGATTCGCCACCGGACTGCCCGGCCGAAGCATTCGAATCCGCGTGTCCCTCCGTGCGTCCCACTTCTATATGGCTCGCGGGATGTCCGGCGGAAGCGATCGCATCCACAAGCTTTTTCTTCGAGACGAGAGTTGGATCATACCGCACGGATAGCTTGCCTTTAGCAAGGCTGAATTGCTGGATACCGGGGAGCTTCTCGATCACCGCGCGTATTTCCATTTCCGCAGTGGGCGAATCCATCTCTGCGGCTTCGATTTCGGCCTCGATGAAATCTTCCGCGCCACTCAGGCGTTCAGTTTCTGGTTCCATACATGAGCTTCGGATAATGAGAGCGTCGCGGACTTGACGTCGAAACGCTCTGCGTCGCACAAACTGATTCTCTGCGTCAGGCCTGCCTTGCGCCTTCTGCCGCGGGCTGGCACTTCCTCCTGCTCCGCCTCTCCCGGTTCTTCTTCCACGATGTTTGCCTCGGCAAGCGCCGGTACTCGCTGCCGTGACTTGAAAGCTTTGCGCTTCTCCTCGAACTGCGTCTGGCACTCCACGGTGTAACGAGCGAAGGGAATCGCCTCTAGTCGTCGACGCGGAATCGGTTTTCCGGAGATTTCGCAGACGCCGTATGTGCCCGATTCGATTCGGTTCAGCGCCTGATCGATTTCGGTCAGTGCCTCGTGTTCCTGCGATAACAGAGTCATCACAAAATCGCGCTCGGATTCATCACTCCCCGCGTCAGCTCGATCGCCGATAAAAGCCCGTGCTTCGCTGCCGTCGGCGCGGGCACGGAGATTGCCGTTCGCCAAACCGCAAAACGAATCAACGAGCGTGTCGCGCAGCCGCAGCAGTTTGTCTTTCTGGGCGCGGGTGAAACGATCGACCCTGCCCGACTTGGAAACCGGTCGCGCCGAGGTCACACTTTGACCCTGCTTTTTAGCAAACAAGCTGCTTGAGACTGCTTTTCGCGAGCCGGGACAATGGGTACGTCCATTCACATCTGTCGCCAGGAGTTCCGGCGGCCAGCAGCATTGGCAGAGGGGAAAATCAAGTTCACGGGCGAGGGTGGCCTTCGCGATGCGCAGATCGCGTTCCAGTGAATTGAGAAATTCTCCGAAGGCAACTGGGGGGCCGTCGTTTCCGGCACCACCATTTTCGCGGACCGCGCGAATTTGTTCCGGCAATACCGTGAGTGAGAGCAGGGCCGAGTGCAGAGCGTCGATATCCATGGGCGCAGTCTCCAACGTCTCTGTGACAACCATGTGACCGCTTTGTAGCGATCGTGCAAAATTGCCACCCATCTGGTGGCACTTCCCGCGCGGACCAATCCATTCGTGGCGTAAATTTAGCCGCTTCCAGGACGACGCCTATTTTGAGGGGGAGCGAAGAGGTCTGGCTTAGAGCCACAAGCGTTACTCGCCCAATCAAAGCGCACCGCTCGATTACAGGAGGCTGGTCAGTGCTCCCGCGCAATCCATCAAACTGAAAACTCCGATCGCGACAATGACACAAAGGGCGTCGATTCGCACAAAAACACCACTCTTGCTTCACGCGACGAATACTGCCGGCTTATCTCCCGAAATGGAGACTGAGTTCGCGGACGGCCCGCGCTTACGTTGCTTTCCATACCGTCACTTTGGAAGCGGTAGTCTGTTGAAGGGAACCTGCGTGTGCGTTTTCGTTCTCCCTGCGAAAGGTCTCGGCGACCGATTCGTTGAATGAATTCAGTAATTGGCTTCATGGATTAAGACGAGGTTGGCTAGTTCGCTGATTCTTGCGGAACATTCTGCTCTGGCCGCAGATACGCTCAGCAGCATTCGCGGTCATGTTACGGATCGTGAAAATTGCATGACAAACGCGTTACTCTGCTGCTTTTCCTAACGAGTTGTAGTCCGGGATGATAGACTGCCGGACGTCCCCGCCACTGCCCCGGATACCTATGGACCCATGGAGCACTGGCTGATTGAGACCGGTGACGATCTCCCCATGCCCTCCTCTGCGAAGGGCGGGCGGCACGAAACTTCACGAAAACGTTACGCAAGAGTCATCTGATTGACGCATACGGGCGGTAGCGTCCCTCCATCTCGCAGTGAGCGGGACCAAATCAGTCAACCCAAACAAATCAATCGCGCTTATGATCAAACGTTTATCTCTTCTTCACGCCTGCAGCGTTGCGCTGGCAGGAATTACCCTGGCAGCAGGAGCCACTTCGGCGGAAACCGTCGCAGTGACATTGAGTTCGGTCGGAGATGGTGTCCCCAATGCACAACCTCGCATCGACCACCGACGAAACCTCATATCTCCGAACTTCTCCCTCCGCATCGTCGCACAAGGAAGCGATGCGCTGGAAAATCCTTCCGGCGTCATTACTAACTTCGGGTTCCTGAACGACGCCTCCATCCAGCCGGTGGAAGCGACTAAAACCGAGCCGGACGAAAACACCTATCTGGTCCTCGATCAAAACCCTGGCGGGCCACAAGCCGGCTTCGACTACGGCCGGCATTTCCTTTACCAGGGGCATGAGAACGGCAACGATCTCGCCTACATCACGCGGATCAATCTCGATGTAAACGATCCCGACCGGCGCATCACCCTGCTCACGCCAGTAGGGCCCCGTGGTAAAACTCAACTCAACAGAATCGACGGATCCACCTACAGCCCGCTTAGTCGCACGCTCCTGTTTACGCAGGAAAATGGCCCCGACGGCGGAGTCATCGAAACAGAGCTTGGGTTCGACCGAACGCGAGATGCGGCGGCCGGGCTTCGCACGCTTTACGGCGTGATGGGCCGTGGTGGGTATGAAGGCATCCACCCGGACGATCGCGGGAACATTTTCATCGTGGAAGATGTTGGTGGCACCGGCGTCAACGTAAAGCCCTCGGATCCCGCCAGTCCCAAAGCTGCGCGTAACCCGAACTCGTTTGTCTATCGTTTCGTTCCGAAGGACCCGACGAATCTCTCCCACGGCGGCAAGCTGCAGGCCCTGCAGGTTTCTATTGGCGGCGCTCCGGTGGTGTATGTGCCGGTCGACGAAAGCCATCCTACGGGCGACGTTTTTTCCGACAATCAGCTGAAACTCCACACTCCGGGAACATCCTATCCCGTGAAATGGGTCACAGTTCACGATACGGCGACGGATGGAATTGTGGAGTTCGATGCCAACGCGGCAGCGAAAATAGCGGGCGCCACGCCGTTCAAGCGGCCAGAGAACATGCAATTCAAGCCGGGGTCGGGATTTCAGACGTTCTTCTTCGATACGACCGGCGACACCAGCGTAGATTCTGGTAATCGGCCCGCTCTGGCTGCCCGCGGTGCCTGGGGTTCTATCTTCCGTGTGAACCTTGATAGCACTCGCGACACCGGAAGTATCTCGATCTTTGTCCTTGGAACCAGGACACACAATTCATTCGATAACCTCACCTTCACCACCAATCGGCTCCTGCTCGCCGGCGAGGATCGGGGTGACACGTTGCATGAACAGCTGAATGCTTTGGACTCGATTTGGGCGTTCGATACCCAACTCACAAATCCTCCCGGCGTACGCCTCCTCGCGCTGGGACGTGACAAGCTCGCCGAGGCGGACGCAGCGTTCGGTGAGGCAGGCACGCCGGGTTTTCAAAACGACGGTGACAACGAGACAACCGGCCTGCACTTTTCAAACGGAGGCGGATTGCCGGGAATGTCATTGCCCGAGTCAGGCGGTGTTCTCTTCTTCACCCAGCAGCATGGAGAAAACAATCTGTACCAGGTCGTAGGTGGAACCGGCGGCCAGAGCTGCGACTTGTTCTTTTAAGGAAGGCGAGGTTAGGTTAGGTAAGCGCCTTGGGTTTCATCGCCCAGGGCGTTTGCTACTTTAGCCGTAGTTGTTGATGACCTGACGGTCGCGCTGAACGTTGAAAGATCGTTCATCGCAACGGACCAGGTTTAGTAATGGATGGAGCTCGGCGATAAAATTCGATCGATTTTGCGCGGGGCTTTCTCTGGCTTCGCCTTCTTTGTTGCACACTTCCATCTTCAGATCGCGATAACGTGAAGCTGTTCATTGGGAGAGCGTTTCGACCGAGGCGGTATTCGCCACCGCGAGAGTCGCTTCGGCGAGTTGAAAGCCGCGTAAACTGGACGCCATGCCTTATCCTCTCGCTGCTCGTCGCTCTCGTCAGGCATATCTCAGATCAGCCGCAGCAGGTTGCTGCCTACGGAAGCGAGACTGTAGCTTCCATAACGATGCTAGTTCAAGTTTTCGAATCGGTGCTCTACGCCGATGATCTGCCCGCGGCGGAGCAGTTCTATCGCGATGTGCTCGGGCTGGAGGTGATCACATCCAGCGCGCTGGTCGTCTCATTCCGCTGCGCCGGCAGTGTTCTGTTGATCTTCAATCCGGCACTAAGTTCACCGCCGGGTCGCGACATCCCATCGCATGGTCGATCTGGTGCAGGGCATCTGGCGTTCCGCGCGAGTGAACCAGAACTCGAGGAATGGAAGCGACGCTTGATCAGCGCGAGTGTTGCGATCGAAGCCGAGGTCGATTGGGAACAGGGAGGCCGGTCGCTCTACTTCCGAGATCCAGCCGGGAACAGCATCGAGTTTGCGCCGCTCACGCTCTGGGGAGGCGGCTGGTAACTGGCCCGCGCCGCCGTTAACGCAGCCGCGCAAACAACAGCGTTACGTAGAGCACGACCGCGCTTGCGGTGACAATCGTGAGGGCTTTGTGGAGCCACTCACGCGCGGAGATGAAGCCGATCATTGCCAGCGCCAGGTAGAGGATATGAAACGCGAGGTTCGTGGCATCCGGCAAGGCATGGTCGAGCACCAGATCGCGGGAGACGCTGACAAGCACCGCGACGACGAGAAAGGCGAAAAAGCGACGTTGTTGCGCGAAATAGTGCTCGCGAAGATCGATCGGTTTATCCTCGGGAGAATCCGGGAACACCAGCCCGGCGAGCAGATACAGAATGACCGTTTGTGCGAGCAGGACGAGGAAGTGAGCGAACTCCCATTCGCGCCGGTCGCGTAGCTCGAACATCGCCCACCACGTCTGCGTGCAAACGATGAGAAGAATGGCCGCCCACGCCTGCGTGATCCAATACGGCCGCACCCGTGCGTGCGACAAGAGTCGCGCACGAAATCCCTGCAAAATCTGCGTGACGGCGAGGCCGATAATGATCGAGAGAAGGGACCGATAGATAGCTGAACGCATCCACCGCAGGCGATGCTATGCGGCTGCTTCCCCGCTGTCGATTGCAGGCGCGGGATGTGTCGGATTACGCCGGGCGTTCAGCGGCACTCGCCCGCCATTACGTCGCCTTCTTTCAATGGGATGGCGAACAGCTCGAGTGGCATCGGTTCGTCGCGATTGAGAAACTCGATTGCAGGTGGCGAAAAAATCGCTCTCAGCGTTCACGCGATCGTGTGCAGGAACGCGCCCGCCGCCTCCACGCCACAGCGCACTAATCTTCGCTCGCGCCGGCGAAGCGAATCCCCGCGGCACGGCGAGGACTGCGTCACGATGCGGATGAGGCGAATCTCCCCCGAAGCGGGCGATGCCGCCTCGGAAAGCGCCGGCAGCGGCAGGAAAAGCGAAAATTCACAATTTGGCGCCGCATTGCTTTGACCTTCGTCGTTAGCTTATGTCATCTTCGTCGGCCCGAGCCGAAATGCCTCTATCCAAGCCACCAGCCTTATTTTCGCCAGAAGGAGCGATTGATCTCCACGTCTCGCCCGAGATGCGAGCGACCCTGCGCGAACTGATCGATAAACGGCCGAAACGGCTGATCGTCGACATGTCCCGCGTGCCGTATGTCGACAGCTCGGGGCTCGCGGTTCTGATCGGCGCAATGCAGAGCCTCGAACACGAGGGCGGCGTTTTCATGCTCGCGGGCGCGCAGGAGACCGTCCGCACGATTCTTGAAAGCGCGCGACTTGATCAATACTTCCAGCTGTTTCCCGACGTTGACGCCGCTGTGGCGGCACGCTGACACGTTGCGTAACCCGCGGCGCGTGCTCAGACCAATCACGAAGTCGGAGCAACGTGATGCTAGGAGAAGAGGCGACGCGATGATACGTTCCGGCAATGGCACACTCATCCGGTAAAGCTTCCAATCGTCGGGCTCCAGACATTATCACGGAGGAGCTCCTAGCAGCGGTCACCAGCAAGACTTCTTATCAATTTAAACCGTTGTTCGACCTGGTCTTCACAAAATTACGTGAGCGGAATGCAGTGAGTGGCGGTGAAGAGATGCTCCGGTTGCGCTCGTACGAGAAGCTCCAGAGCCTCGTAGATCGTGGTGCCGTGAAGAAGACCGTCACCGGTGTAGTGAAAAATTACAAAGGTGTGCGCGCACCGCTGCAGGTGCTAACTGCGGAGATGCAGCAATTGCGAACTGAATGGCGCGAGCGCAACAATGCGACGCGAGCCGGGGGATAATCACCGCTATGGCCAGACCAAACTACTCAGGCGAGAAGCGCCGGAAAGAACTCGAGAAACAAAAGAAAAAGGAAGAGAAAAAGCGACGCAAACTCGAGAACGCGTCTGCGACATCGACCGACGAATCTGCGACGGAAAGCGGTGAGCAGGCGACTAATCCGTCGCCCGGTTAGCCGCAACCAGTGTTTTAAGCCGCGGGTCAGAGGCCCATATTGGCGAGCGCGGTCGCAAATTTGTTCACGGTTTCGACCATCTCCGGGTGCGAAGCCTCGAATCCTTGCACCGATTGCTTTAGTCCGGATAAAGCGGTTTGCAGCAGTCCGGGCTTCTTCGACGCACGCGTCGCTTCATGTGCGGACGCCTCCACGAACCGTGCGATACTGTCGGCATCTTCCTGGTGAGTTTCCGATAAACCTCTAATCCTCGACCTGAGCTGGCCCAGCAGACCCAGGACTTCCACCTTCCTCTCCTCAGGAATGTCTCCCGCCGTCCTGACGGTGGACTCCGTTCGTTTGATGCGATCGTCAACCATGTCTTACACTACCACCCTTTGAGAGCGAACGCGCGCTCGCGCTGAATCGCCGATAGCCGCCAGATCCGCATTCGCGCAAACGAGCCCGAAAGACCTGATACACAGCCGCGCTCCATCGGCGACACGATGCGAGCACGTGAACTCCTGCATTCGTTTAATTATTTCCGCGACGTTGTTTGTATCGATCTCTGCTTTCAGCGAGAAAGCGCCAGCTAACAAAGGCACGCGAACGTCCGCCGACGTGGAAGCGGCAACGCGACTGCAGGTGTTCCTCGACCGGGCAAACTTCGGGCCGGGGAAGCTCGACGGGTACTACGGAGACTTCACTCGTAAGGCTTTAGCGCTCTATCGTGAGTCTCGCGGTGAGCAGCCCGAGCAGCCCGCCGATCCAAAGTCGAATGCTGCGCCGGATGTCAGGGGCCTCAACCTCGCGAGCGTCGATCCGGTGTTCATCACCTACACCGTGACCGAAGCCGACATGCAGAATGTGGGTGAGGTGCCCGAGGCGGTCGCGGAGCAGGCAAAATTGAAGGCATTACCGTACCGCGACGTGTTGGAGGCTATCGGGGAAAAATTCCACTCCGACGTCGACTTCATCGCGCAGCTGAACCCGGATAAGCCGAAAGAAACGATCAAGCCTGGCGATGTGCTGAAGCTCCCAAATGTCGAGCCGTTTGATTTTGCAGTGGTCAAAGATCTCAAGCCCGGCAGCGAAATTAGTGCGCACGCACCCGTGAATGACATCGCAGACAATGAATCACCCGCTGACGCCCCACCTGCCGACTCCGAGAAGAACGCCCCTCCAGCGCCCGCAATATCGGTAACAGTCGATACAAAAACGAGCATGCTGGCTGTGCGGGAGAACGATAAGATCGTAGCCGCGTATCCAGTGACAATCGGCTCGGAATACACGGTGTCTCCGATTGGAGATTGGAAGGTCCGCGGCGTCGCCAAGCTGCCGCCGTTCCGCTACGACGAGCAGATGCTGAATCATGGCGAGCGCAGTGAGGACTTTCACATGCTTCCGCCGGGACCAAACAGCCCTGTGGGCGTTATGTGGATCGCGCTGAATAAGGAGGGCATCGGCCTGCACGGCACAAACGAACCGGATGAGATCGGCCGTTCCGCGAGTCACGGGTGCGTGCGCCTGGCCAATTGGGACATCGTGCGCTTGGCCGGCAAAGTGAAAGGCGGCGTGCCAGTGGCGATTCACTGATCGCCGAGCAGGCGTGCTCGGCGGAAAAGAAACTCCCGTTGCCGTGAGCTCTCCCGCGGAGAGAACCAAAACCATTCGCGGGCGAATGGGCCATCTTCGGCGTTCTCTTTGAGCCGTCACACTTGTGACCACAACAGCACAAAAAACGGATGCTATAAAAAGCGCGTGAAGTTGTTGGTAAAAAGCCTCTGGCTCATGAATACACGGCGCACTCCGGGGAACGCTTTCCCCGCGAACTAAAGATCCTGCGCCACCTCGCGGACGGACTTCCGCAGGTCGTATGGTCGCACGACCGGATGGTTCCCACGAATACTCTACAACACGCAGTGGCGACCGGGCGCTCCAGGCGGGATTTGATCGCGCATCTCACGAAACCCGCTGATCCAGCCGAGCTGGTTCGCACGATTGCCTTCAGCCACGCCGAGGGCCGAGCGAAAGTCGGGAGCAGTGTGGGTCAAACGAGGAGGCGTCGCCATTGAAGCGGTTGAAGCGCTTCGCCAGATGGTGCAGCGGCATACCACCCCAAACGTGACGTTTCAAGGTAGGATTTTGCCGCTTCGGCCGTCGACCTTTACCTCTGTCGGATCATTTGCTCCAGCCGGGACGACCTGGAGAACCCACACGCCATGCTCCTTGCCGCCGGAGAGCTCACAACTCTTGATGCTGGCGTTCGGATACTTTTTCAGCACGAGATGTTGCGCTTCGTTCTTTGTGATCTTGCGTTCGTGCAACCGCTGCTTCTCGCGTGAATCGGCGGCGGTTACCGGCGAAATGGGAAACGTGCAGGCGATCGCTACATAAGACGCAACAAGAATTGATCGTTTCATAAGAGAAGTAGAAAACGGTCCCAAGATTTGGAAAGTGGAATCGTCGAGCCGTCAGCGGTCCGACATCCTCCGCCGTAGACATCACCCACTCGCCATCGGGCGATGGCACCGAATCGTTTAGCCGCTTGAGCGCCATCATGTCTTCGAACGTGAACGGGCGTTTAGCATCCGTGCTCGACCTGCAGCCGGGCTTTGCGCAAATACGGAAGCGGCGGTGACGAGCGAAACTGCGGCTAAGGTCCAATGCATCGGTATGTCCCGGGGATCCGAAACGGAAGCTCTTGCGGAACCGATCTGCGCAATCGCAAGTTCCCCAGGAAACCTGCTTGATACGTCCGGGGCGCATGGCGGCTCACAACCTAAGACCAGCCGAACCCCGAATCAGTTACATGAAATCCAGCACGAAAGACAAGATCAAGGGAGCCGCAGAACGGGTAAAGGGCGGCGCAAAAGAGAACGCGGGTAGAGCAACCAAGAGCCGCGACATGGAGGCAAGCGGTACGGCCGACAAAGCGGGCGGAAAGATCCGCAGCAAAGTCGGTGACGTGAAAAAGGTATTCGGCAAATAACGCTCACTCGCCTACACAAAAAAATTGCGACCATCACTGGTCGCGCTGCTGAAGCTAAGGAGAGTCGTTGGTCTTGGTTGTTGCTTTCTAGTTCGCACATATCGTTACAACAGACGCGATGCCACGGGCGCGCTGCTCGATGGAAGCCGACGATGTACAGGCTAAGCTGAAGAAGTGGCGACGGTTGCAAGCGCTTCCCACTCCCGCGTCACTCGCGCCAGTTCATCGTTGACCGCAAGCAGCTCGCGGTTGAATTCCATCGCCGCGCCGCCTGCGTCGTACGTCTCCGGCTTTTCCAGCTCACCAGTGAGTTCACGCTGCCTCCCCTCAAGCGAGAGGATGTGCATCTCGACCTCCTGAACGCGTTTATCCCAATCGCGCTTCAATTTGGCATCAGCTTTCCGCTGCTCGGCGTCCGCACGGCGCTGTTGCCTGTTTTCCTTCAAACCAGCGCCGGCAGCGGAGGTCGGCGCGGTCGCACGCGCGCCATTTTGCGGCTGCAGGTTGTGTAGCCTTTCGCCGTTGCTCGTGAGCGCTGCGCGGGCCGACGATGCCCGCGATTTTTCGAGATAATAGTCGTAATCGCCGGCGTATGGCGTTAGCTGCCCGCCACTGATGTGCAACACCGTCTTCGCCACCTCACGGATAAAATAAACGTCGTGGCTGATGAAGATCAGCGTGCCCTCGTATTGCTCGAGCGCGCCGATCAATGCATCGATGCTGCCGATATCCAGGTGGGTCGTCGGCTCGTCCATCAGCAGCAAATTCGGTGGATCGAGCAACAACTTAACCAGCGCCAGCCGCGTCTTTTCGCCACCGCTGAGCACCGCGGTCGTTTTGAAGACATCGTCGCCACGGAAAAGAAACGAGCCGAGTACAGTCCGCGCGACCTGCTCCGAGACCGGGTTCGGCATGTCACGGGCGGTGTCGAGCACCGTCATCATCGGCTGCAGCATCTCCACGCGATACTGCGAGAAGTAGCCGACCTTCACATTGCGCCCCAGTTCGCGCGTGCCGCTTTGCACCGGTAGCGAGCCGCCGAGCAACTTCAGCAGAGTCGATTTGCCTGAGCCGTTCGGGCCAACAAGCACCATCCGCTGCCCGCGTTCCGCCTCGAAGTTCAACCCCCGGTAAACGAAGAGATCGCCGTACGCGCAATCGACGTTTTCCAGCTTGATCACGCGATGTCCGCTACGCGGCGGCTGCGGGAAATGGAAGTGCACCGTCTTCTCTCGCGAGACCGGCGCATCGATCTTTTCCATCCGGTCGATCTGCTTCAGCTTGCTTTGCGCTTGCGACGCTTTGCTAGCCTTCGCACGAAAACGGTCAGCAAATGCCTGCAGGGATTGAATTTCCTTCTGCTGGTTCTTAAAAGCGGCGGCGTGATGCTCCTCGCGCGCGGCTTTCTGCTCGACGTAGCTGTCCCAGTTTCCGCGGTAACGAACCAGCCTGCGATGCGCAATCTCGATGATGGAGCCGACCAGCTGATTCAGGAACTCGCGATCGTGCGAGATCATGAGAATCGCGCCGTCGTAGCTCTTCAGATATTCCTGAAACCAGACCAGCGACTCCAGATCGAGGTGGTTCGTCGGCTCGTCCAGTAGCAGCAGATCCGGCTCCATCACCAGCAAACGGGCGAGATGCGCCCGCATCACCCAGCCGCCGCTTAATGTCTTCGCCGCGCGTTCGAAATCCGACTCGCGGAATGCCAGGCCCCCGAGAATCCGTTTTGCCTTCGGCTCCAGTTGCCAGCCACCTAGCTCATCAAAGGTATGCAGCGCGTCGTGATGTTCCGGCGAATCCTCCGCCGTTGCTTTCAGGGTCCGCTGCACCTCGACCAACTCGGGCGAGACAGCGCACGCGAGCTCCAGCACCGTTTCATCACCAGCAGGCGCGTTCTCCTGTGGCAGAAAACCGATCGTCGCCGCGCGTTCGAGCGAGACTTTCCCTTCGTCCGGCGATGCCTCCCCTAGAATGAGTGAGAAGAGAGTCGACTTACCCGCGCCATTCGGACCCACGAGCCCTACGCGATCGCCCCGATTCACCTGCAGCGACGCATCCTCGAATAGCGTGCGCCCGGCGAAGGCTTTCGTGACTTGTGAGATCGTTAGCATGTGAGGGCCGCCAATGTCGCAACCGGATGCGGTGGCGCAAGGTCAGGAGGACGTTGCTCGCGAAGGACAAACGTCGTAATGCAAACGCACGATGAAACGTGCCGCCACTCTTGTTCTCCTGCTGTTCAGCCTCGCCACCGCACTTGCGAAGCCGAGCGGTCCGTTCGCGTATCCGCCTGCTCCGAAGAGCGACCAGGTCGATGATTATCACGGAACAAACGTCCCTGATCCGTATCGGCCCCTGGAGAACGCTGATTCGCCCGAGTCGCAGAAATGGATCGAAGCAGAGAACAAACTAACGTTCGGGTACCTTGAAAAAATCCCGGAGCGCAAAGCAATCAACAACCGACTGACGAAACTCTGGAACTACCAGAAGTATGGCGTGCCCTTACGCGAGAGCGGAAGTTACTTCTTCACGAAGAACACAGGTCTGCAAAATCAGAACGTCCTTTACACAACATCGAAGCTACCTGGTGACGCAAAGGTATTACTAGACCCGAATACATTGTCGAAAGATGGCACGACGGCCCTCACCGGAACTGCTGTATCGGACGATGGCAAGCTACTCGCCTACGGACTGGCGGTAGCCGGTTCCGACTGGCAGGAGTGGAAGGTCCGCGATATCGCAACGGGAAAGGATCTGCCCGATCTCGTGCAATGGGTGAAGTTTTCCGGTGCCTCATGGACACACGATAACGAAGGCTTCTTTTACAGCCGCTACGACGCGCCGTCCGAAGGCGAAGGGCTAAAGGCTGCTAACTACTTTCACAAGGTTTACTACCACCGGCTAGGCACCGCTCAGATGGACGACAAGTTGGTTTACGAGCGGAAAGACCATAAGGACTGGAACTTCAACGCTAATCTAAGCGAAGACGGAACGCTTCTAATTCTTGACGTCTCCCAAGGCACTGATCCCAAGAACCGCATCTTTTATAAGAATCTCCCAGACCAGGAGTCCGCTGTTGTTGAGCTTCTGAACGAACAGAATGCGCAGTACGAGTTCCTGGGTCACGAAGGCGCTACATTCTGGTTCCGAACAAACTTGGGAGCACCGCGCGGACGCATCATTTCGGTGCAAGCGAGCGGGCCGTTGAACGTTGCGGAGGTGGTGCATGAGACCGCGGAAACGCTGGAAAGTGCAACAATCGTCGGGAACAAGTTCATCTGTAACTATCTCAAGGACGCGCACTCACTCGTGCGGCAGTTCGAACTGGAGGGAAAACCTGCAGGCGAGATCGCGCTGCCCGGAATCGGAACTGCGAGCGAATTTACAGGTAAACGCAGTGATGATGAAACCTTCTATAGCTACGTTAGCTACACCGAGCCTCCCACGGTATTCCGCTACGATATGACTTCGGGTGAGAGCAGCGTGCTCTTCCGCCCGAAGGTTGACTTCAAGTCAGACGATTATGTCACGGAGCAGGTATTCTACGAGAGCAAGGATGGCACCCGCGTGCCGATGTTCCTGACCTATCGCAAGGGCTTGGAGAAGAATGGTAGTAACCCGACGATGTTATATGGATACGGCGGATTTGATATTTCGCTTACACCCGGCTTCTCGCCAGCTACGGCCGCATGGTTACAGATGGGCGGTATCTACGCCGTGGCGAATCTCCGTGGTGGCGGCGAATACGGTGAAGAGTGGCACCTCTCGGGAACAAAACTCCGTAAGCAGAACGTTTTCGACGACTTCATCGGGGCCGGCGAATGGCTGATCGCGAACAAATACACTTCAACGCCGAAGCTCGCGATCAGCGGGCGCAGTAACGGAGGGCTGCTGGTTGGCGCAGCGCTTACTCAGCGACCGGAGCTTTGGGGCGCGGCGCTTCCTGGCGTAGGAGTGATGGACATGCTGCGCTTCCAGAAGTTTACCATTGGATGGGCTTGGACAGCGGATTACGGCTCCTCGGATAATCCCGACGAGTTCGAAGCGCTCTACAAGTATTCGCCGCTGCACAATATAAAACCGGACACCAAATACCCGCCAACACTGATCACTACCGCGGACCATGACGATCGCGTATTTCCCGGACACAGCTTCAAGTTCGCCGCAACCTTGCAAGCCGCGCAGGCTGGC
>JACDHZ010000191.1 GCA_013820755.1 Chthoniobacterales bacterium | reverse complement strand
TGTGAAAGGCGGCGTTATTAAATCCACGTTTTGGCAAACGGCGGATGAGCGGCATCTGCCCTCCCTCAAAGCCGAGCCGAATGCTGCCGCCGGAACGAGCCTTCTGACCTTTGTGACCCTTGCCGCTTGTTTTGCCGTGGCCGGAACTCTCGCCAATACCAAGCCGCTTCACCCGATGCTTCGCACCTGGGCGGGGCCGCAGATTGTGCAATCGCATCATGACTGATCAGCCTTTCCGTCGGCCCTCGCCATCGCTGGCAGAATACCGCGTGTCTTGAAAATCTCATCTCTCCGCCGCAATCCACGCAACGCTTCGATTGTCGCCTTCACGACATTTGCGTGG
Source organism: Chthoniobacterales bacterium (assembly GCA_013820755.1). Classification (GTDB taxonomy): domain Bacteria; phylum Verrucomicrobiota; class Verrucomicrobiia; order Chthoniobacterales; family UBA10450; genus JACCTI01. Next base: position 4,929 of record JACDHZ010000191.1, on the reverse strand, counting down.
TTGCTCGATCCGAGCGACTTCGCGAGCACATCCTTGATACCCGCTGCTTCGACGACGGCACGAACGCCGCCACCGGCGATCACACCGGTCCCCGGCGAAGCAGGCCGTAACAGCACGCGCCCACCGCCGAACTCGCCGATGGTCTCATGGGGGATTGTATTCTCGTGTAGCGAGACTTTCTCCATTCCCTTTCGCGCTGCTTCCGACGCTTTCCGAATGGCCTCCGCCACTTCGTTCGCCTTGCCGAAACCGACGCCGACTTTACCGTCGTGGTCTCCTGCTACGATGAGTGCGCTAAAACTGAAACGCCGACCGCCCTTAACGACCTTCGCGCAGCGGTTGATGAACACGACCTTCTCGGTCGTATCGCCGCGTGCTGCTGAACTTTTGTCTGTTTGACGTTCCTGACGTCGTCCGCCGCCGTGTGGTTGTGCCATTTTTAAAATTTCAGGCCGCCCTCACGAGCCGCATCGGCCAAAGCTTTGACTTTGCCGTGATATTGGAATCCACCGCGGTCAAAGATCACTTTGTCGACATTCTTCGCGAGGAGCCGCTCGGCGACCGCTTTTCCGACCTTCTCTGCTGACGCTGAATTTGCCGACGCCTTGCCCTTACCTGCAAGCGCTTCCTCAGTGGTGCCCGCGGCTGCAAGAGTACGGCCAGCCTCATCGTCGATAATCTGCGCGTAAACGTGTCTGCCCGAAAAATGAACAGCGAGACGGGGACGCTCGGCGGTTCCGCTTACCCGTTTCCTGATCCGTTTATGGATGCGGTGCCTGATGACTTTGCGGTCGGTTTTCATCACTGAACTGTCTTCCCTTCCTTGCGGCGGATTATTTCACCCGAGTAGCGAACGCCTTTGCCTTTGTAGGGCTCGGGCGGGTAATAGCGACGAATGTCGGCAGCAACCTGCCCTACGACCTTCTTATCGATTCCCGAGATGCTGATCTTCGTGTTCTCCGTCACAGCGATTTTTATGTCGGTTGGAATGGGGAACAATATGGGATGCGAGAATCCAAGGCTGAGGTTCAGCACCTGGCCCTGGACCGCAGCCTTGAAGCCCACGCCTTCAATGATCAGGTCCTTCGTGAAACCTGTGTTCACACCCTCGATCATGTTGTTAACCAGGCTGCGTGACAGCCCATGCAACGCCTTTACGCTGCGCGTTTCGGCACTGCGGACTAACGAAATCTTGTTGTCAGCGACACTCGCCTTTATATCGCGAGGCAGCAGCCAGTTCAGCTTGCCCTTCGGACCTTCGACAGCGACGGCGCCATCCGCTCCGATGCTCACCTTCACTTTGTCGGGAATATCAACAGCTTTGTTTCCGATTCGTGACATGACTTTTATTGCTGCTTACCATATGTAAGCTAGCAGTTCGCCTCCGACGTTTTGTTTCTTCGCTTCGCGGCCCGAGAGTACGCCACGCGAGGTGGAGAGAATCGCCACGCCCATTCCACCGAGCACACGCGGAATCTCCCGTGCACCGACGTAACGGCGGAGGCCGGGACGACTTACGCGCTTCAACCCGGTGATCGCGCTCGTGCGATTCGCGATTTTATTCGTAATCTTGATGCGTGGGTGCGCGCCTTCCGTATCGAGCGAGTAATCGGTGATGTAGCCCTCTTCTTTCAATATTCGAACTACCTCATTCTTGATCTTTGAATATGGCACAAACATCTCGTCCTTCTGCACGGCCGCGGCGTTGCGCACGCGGGTGAGAAGGTCAGCAATAGGATCGGTAACAGTGCTCATGTAAAATTAGGCGCCGCCGGAGGTTGCGGCGACTTTCTTGACTCGGTCGCTAAAAGGCATGCCCATCTCGCTTAACAGCGATTTCGCCTCTTCGTTAGTCCGCGCTGTGGTCACGATGGTAACATCAAAACCGATGTTGCGCTTTATTTTGTCCAGCTCAACCTCAGGAAAAATCGCCTGGTCCGGAACGCCAAGCGTGTAGTTACCGTGTCCATCGAATGCCTTTGGCGAAACGCCTCGAAAATCACGGATGCGCGGTAGTGCTGTCTTAATGAGGCGTTCAAGAAACTCATACATATGCCCCCCGCGTAATGTCACCTTCGCGCCGATGGCCTGCTCCTGGCGCAATTTGAAATTTGCGATGCTCTTCTTCGCACGGGTTTCAGCCGGCTTCTGGCCCGAGATGAGCGCGAGCTCGGCTTTCGCGTCTTCCAGCGCCTGCTTCACATCGGATTGTGAACCAACGGAGGTGTTAATCACGACCTTCTCCACTTTCGGAATCTGGTGCACGTTTTTGTAGCCGTGCTGCTCCTGAAGCGCGGGGATAACCCTCTCCTTGTAATCTGTGTAAAATTCGTTGTTCATTGCTTACGCCTCTTCCTTCGCGGCTTTGCGCTTCGGCGCCTTCTTCGGCTTTTCGGCTTTGGATTTAGTCGCCTTCACCTTGGAGTCCCTGCCTTTGTCCTTGCGTTCCGTGCGCTCGACCACCTTCACATTTGATATGTGAATCGGACCCTCGCGCTCGGCGATTTTACCCTGCGGATTGTCCTGCGACTTCTTTAGATGTCGCTTGATCATCCGCACACCCTCGACGAGCACGCGCTCCTTGCGCGCGATCACTTCAAGCACCTTTCCGCTGGAACCACGATAATTCCCCGCGATGACCTCCACCTGGTCGCCCTTGCGGACGTGCAGCTTGATGCGATTCATAAAACTTCCGGAGCGAGCGAAACGATTTTCATGAAATTGCGCTCCCGCAATTCACGCGCAACCGGGCCAAAGATACGGGTGCCTCGCGGGTTTAGATCCTTGTCGATGATGACGATTGCGTTGTTGTCAAAACGCAACACCGATCCGTCGTCGCGCTTGATTGGCTGCCGCGTACGGACGAGAACTGCCCGCACGACTTCACCCTTCTTAACCGTCCCATTCGGGCTCGCTTCTTTGACGTTCGCGGTGATCACGTCGCCAATACCCGCGCATCGACTGGTGCCTTGCCCGATTACACCAATCATAGTGGCCATGCGTGCGCCACTATTATCAGCCACGTCGAGTCTGGATCTGATGTAGACCATAAAAATTCCTTGTGCCCGCCTACTTCGCCACCACGTCAACGAGGCGCCACCGCTTCAACTTGCTCAGCGGGCGCGTTTCCATGATGCGCACAGTGTCGCCGGTTTTTGCCTTGTTCTCTTCGTCGTGCGCGTAAAACTTCTTTTTCTGCTTCACGATCTTGCCGAACTTGGCGTGCGGCACTCGCGTTATGGATTGAACGACGATGGTCTTGTTCATCCCGCTTGAAATCACCTCGCCAGTGCGCGTTTTGCGCGTAGCGCGTTTCGGATCCGCGGTCTCAATTCCTTCGGGCATAATCATTTCGTCTCCATCTTTTTCGCCCGCTGCGAGAGCACAGTATCGAGCTGCGCCACCTGTCGCCGAAGCAACCGTAATCGGCTTGGTTGCTCCAGTTGACCACTCTGCTGTTGCAGCCGGAGGTGCAAGCTCTCCTGCCGGAGGTCGCGCTTCTTTGTCGTGAGCTCGTCGGAACTCATCTCTTGAATCTCTTTAAATTTCATTGGGTTAAACGGCCACGTGATGTCGCGTCAGGAACTTGGTGCGGACCGGTAGCTTGTCTGCTGCGAGACGAAGCGATTCTCGAGCTACTGCTTCACTAACACCATCGAGTTCAAACAAGATGTTGCCGGGCCGCACTGTTGCCACCCAGTACTCAGGCTGACCTTTTCCTTTGCCCATCCGGGTCTCCGGCGGACGCGACGTAACCGACTTGTCCGGGAAAATACGAATCCAGAGCTTCCCTTTGCGCTTCATGTTGCGGGTCAACGCCACACGCGCCGCTTCGATCTGAGTATTCGTGATCCAGGCGCGTTCCAGCGTCTGGAGGCCGAACTCGCCGAAATCGATCCGGAGGTTGCGGGAAGCCGTACCCTTGCGGCTTCCCCGCTGGGTCTTCCGGTACTTCACGCGTTTTGGCATCAATGGCATGTCAGTGTCTCCTGGAACGAGGGTTAGGCTTCAGTCGGCGTTGGCGGGAGCACTGCCGGCTGTTCAACGGGTGGTTCTTCTTTCTTACAGAGCCAGCATTTCACGCCGATTTTGCCGTAAACCGTGTTCGCTTCCGCGAAGCCGTAGTCGATCGGCGTGCGAAGGGTGTGCAGCGGCACTTTGCCTTCGCGGTACCACTCCGATCGGGAAATTTCCGCGCCGTTGAGCCGGCCGGAGCTGCGGAGACGGATGCCCTGCGCACCGAAATCCATGGCGATCTGCACCGCCTTTTTCATCGCGCGGCGATATGCGATGCGACGCTCGATCTGTAACGCGACATTCTCCGCCACGAGTTGGGCGTCGAGTTCCGGCGTCTTGATCTCCTGAATATCGATCTTTATCTGCTTGCCGGCGGCCATCTTCGAAATCTCTTCGGTCATCTTTTCGATCTCAGCGCCTTTCCGGCCGATCACGATTCCGGGGCGAGCCGTGAAGATCGTTACGCGAATACTGTTCCAGGCTCGCTCGATCACGATCTTCGAGACGGCAGCGAATTGCAGCTTCTTCTTCACGTAATTGCGAATTTCGATGTCGCTATGAAGCAAGCCGGGCAGCTCCTGTGGATTCGCGTACCAGCGCGAACGCCAGTCGCGATTGACCGCGAGCCGAAAACCAATTGGATTAACTTTCTGTCCCATAAAAAAATTATTCGTTCACGTCCGTGCGACTGGTGAGGTTTGGGTCCGGAGCCGACCCTTCGCCAACGTCGCCGCCTTCTGCGGGCTGACGTTTCGGCTGGCTCTTCGCTTTCGCACCGGCCGCGCTCGCCTTCCGGGCGCGATGTTTCGTACCACCCTTTCTCTTCTGGCCTTTGGCCTTGTCCCGTTTTTTGATTTCAATTTCGTCGGTCAAAATAATCCTGATGTGGCTGCTTCGCTTTAGGATGCGGCT
>JACDHZ010000190.1 GCA_013820755.1 Chthoniobacterales bacterium | reverse complement strand
CCCCGACTCGCCACTGTGACGCGATGTAGCACCCGCTTACTGCTGTGATCATTGCCCGGGGAGAGGGGTCACCGTATTAATGCTGGTGTTCCACACCGATGATGAATCGTTCATGCGCGCGGCTCTGCGCGAAGCGAACAAGGGAGTCGGCAGGACAAGCCCCAATCCCGCAGTCGGTGCTGTGCTAGCGCTCGGCGGGAAAGTAATTGCCAAAGGTCATCACCGTCAAGCCGGAGGGCCGCACGCGGAAGTCGCCTGCCTCGCAAGATACAAGCACCGAATTCCACGACGAGCGAAATTGTACGTGACGCTAGAGCCGTGCTCGACCGCTGGCCGAACCGCGCCGTGTGTAGACACGCTACTTGCCGCCGGAATAGGAACCGTTATTGTTGGCACGACTGATCCGAACCCGCGACACGCGGGTAAAGGGTTGAAAATTCTCCGGGACGCGGGCGTGGAGGTTCGGTCAGGTGTTCTTGCAGCCGAATGTTCCGCGTTGAACGCGCCGTTCAACAAATGGATTCGGACACGGCAGCCATACGTAATAGCAAAATGCGGCATGTCGTTGGATGGCCGATTAACAGCACCTGAAACCAACTCACGTTGGATCACGTCGGCGGCAGCCCGGCGTCACGCCAACCGCCGCCGGGCTACGGTTGATGCTATCATAGTGGGGGCAGAAACTGTGCGCGTCGATAATCCGCGTCTCACGGTGCGCGCAGTGAAACACGCGCGTCAACCGTGGCGCGTTGTTCTTTCGCGTTCCGGATCGCTTCCGCGAAAAGCGCATCTGTTTAGTAACGGATATGCCGCGCGGACATTAGTATTTCGTGATGAATCGCTCGCGTCCGTGCTCACCAATCTGGGAGAACGCGAGATCACAAGCGTGCTGATTGAAGGGGGCGGCGACGTTCTGGCGCAGGCATTAGACGCTCATCTGGTCGACCGCTTGGAGCTCTACTTAGGGTCGATCTTCACCGGGGGTCCCGTGTTTGCATTTGGCGGAGGCGGGGCAGCGTCGACTGCGGAGGCTGTACGGCTTTCGGAAGTCCGTTACGAGCAAATCGGGAGTAATATTCTCGTCACTGGTGACATTGCCGTTTCTACACCGTCGTCCAAATAATCGTCTGCAACTTTTCGTCGCAGCTTCAGTTGAATTCATTGAAGGTAACAGAGGAAAATAGATGAATTACAAAAAGTTTCTTGTGATTGGAATGGCAGTCTTCGCCTTTGGGTTTGCTGCGATTCCGCGGTCCGAAGCGGGCGTTTCGGTTGGAATCGGCATCGGAGTTCCTGTCGGGTTTGGGTACGGTTATGCACCTGCGCCGGTGTGTTATCCTGCCTACGCTTATGCTCCGTACGGCTACGCACCTTATTACCGTCGACCAGCAGTGAATGTATACCTGCGACCACATTATCACTGGCGTCATCACCGCCGGATTCATTGCACTGCGCGCCATCGCTAGCGGGCGCCTCGCTATTGTCTTGTCAGCAACGGCTTGGGAGTGCGTCCAGGCGATGCGCCTGTTTTGCACGGCCGCGACGCTGATTGGACGTTTTGCCTCTTTTTACCTGGTCGGATTCGGCGACGGACTTGCGGCGGCGGGTCCCCGAGTAGTTGGCGACGTCTTTTTTTGGTCGAACTCCTTCTTCAGCTGCTCGAGCACCGGTCCAAGTTCGCGTTGACGTCTCTGTTCAGCATCCTGTCGTAGCTGCTGCTCGATACGGCGCCGTTCCTGCAGGTAACGCTGTTCAAACTGCGCCCGCCGGTCGGCTTCCAGCTGTAGTCCGGACTGACGTAGCGCCGCGTCTGCTTCACGTTGGATCTGCGCGCGCCGCTGCGCGTCGCGCTGACGAAGCATCAGTCGCTCCTCCGGCGCTAGTTGAAGCCAACGCTCCGCGTTGGACCGGAACTGCTGCCGTTCGTCCGGGCGCATTTGTTGCCATTTCTCGATATAGGCCCGTTGGCCCGGCCGAGACGGCCTGCCTTTCTTACTGTTCGCGTGCTGATCCGGCGGCCCCTGGGCAAGACCAGAATGCGCGGCGACGCAAACAACAACCGCGACAGCAAAAGCTACTACAGCGTGGCGGTGTCGTCCCACGAATCATCCTCCTGAGCAGCAAGCAGTACATCGAGATCAGCAACGACCTCATAGTCGCTCGGATCAATCTGCGCCACGACGTCGGGCACATCGTCCTCATGGCTGTCGCGCATGCCGACCTTATCGACCATTGTAAAAGCAATAATCAGGCACACCGCGAACGCAGCAGCGGCAGATGTTGCGCGGCGGGGCTGCAACCACTCCAGTGCGGCTTCACGCCAGCTTCGCTCCCGCCGAACCTCCCGCAGGACGTTGCGTGCGAAGAACGGCGAGACAACCGGCATTGGGGCCTTCCCAAGCAGATCCCACAATTGCTGATCTTCCTCGCGTCTCATGTTTACCAGAAATTGAACATTGCCGATCCTGAAAAGTTGCGCGGTCGGCGAATTTACACCTCGGCCGCCTCGAGGAAACCTTCCAGCTGACGAATTCGGGTGGGGTGCCGCATCTTTCTCAGCGCCTTTGCCTCAATCTGACGGATCCGCTCCCGCGTCACGCGAAACTGGCGGCCAACCTCTTCGAGCGTGCGGCTGTATCCATCGACGAGTCCAAAGCGCTGCTCCAGCACCTGCCGCTCGCGCTCGGTTAATGTCTCGAGCACATCTTTGATTTTTTCCTTCAGCAACACGATCGCCGTCATATCGCTGGGATTTTCCGCCCCCTTATCTTCGATGAAATCGCCGAAATTCGTTTCTTCGCTTTCACCGACCGGCGCCTGCAGCGAGATCGGCTGTTGTGCCATCTTCAGAACGGCGCGGACGCGATCGACCGGGAGCAAAATCTCCTCTGCAACTTCTTCCGGTGTGGGTTCACGACCGTACTCCTGCACCAGTTGCTTCTGCACCCGCATCAACTTGTTGATTGTTTCGATCATGTGCACCGGGATGCGAATCGTGCGCGCCTGGTCTGCAATCGAGCGAGTGATGGCCTGGCGAATCCACCACGTTGCATATGTGGAAAACTTGTAGCCGCGCTTGTACTCGAATTTCTCCACGGCTTTCATCAAGCCCATGTTCCCTTCCTGGATAAGGTCGAGGAACGAAAGGCCGCGGTTCGTATACTTCTTCGCAATCGAAATCACGAGCCTCAGATTGGCTTCAACCATCTCGGTCTTCGCGCGCAAGGCTTTGCGAAGCCAGTCCTTTAGATCCTGATACTGCGCGGTGTACTCCTCCACCGAAAGCCACAGCATGCTCTCGAGCTCACGCGAACGCGTGTCGAGCGGAGAGCGCGTACCATTTTGCGAATTCTTTCCCAACTCCGCCTGCAATGCGGCAAGCGCGAGAAATTTCTCATCTGCGAGGTGGACAAATTCCTCCGTCACTTTCTGTTTGAAGTAGAACTTAGGATAAAGCTTCTGTAGCGAAGCCACTGACTTCTGGAACGCCTTCAGCTTTTTCTGATCAACGCGAGACGCGCTGAGAAGCTGCGTGTATTGGTCGCGAATGATCTTGCTTGATTTCTCAACCTGCTTACAGAGCACCGGCAGCAGCTTCATGTAGCGTTCCCGGCTCTCGATCTTCTTGTCGAGGATCACTCGATCGAAGCGCTCTCCGCCTTGCGTTAGCTTCGCCGCGAGGTCTAGATGCGCCTGTGCGATGAACCCGAAGCGATTAATCAATCGCTGCACCATGTTCTCCGCCTCTTCTATTCGTTTGGAGATTTCGACTTCCTGCTCGCGCGTCAACAGCGGTACCTGGCCCATCTGTTTCAAGTACATCCGCACCGGATCGTCGAGAATATCGAGCTTCGTCTCCGGCTTCTCTTCTTCCTCCTCCTCGTTGTCCTTTTTCCCGTCCTTATAACGGTCGACTTCGGAAGCTTCAATGATGTTGATCTCCATCCGCCGCAGGCGCGTCAGTATCGTATCGAGTTCATCCGCATCCGTGACCTCGCTCGGCAGAGCCTCGTTCAGATCGTCGAACGTGAGATAGCCCTGCTCCTTTGCCAGCTTGATCAGCTCGCGAATGCGCGCCTGAATGTCACCCGAGGCTGGAGAGACGCCAGCTAGCTCTGGCATGACATCGGCTTTTTCCAGCACGTTTGGCTGCAACACTGGCTTTCCTGCCCTGCTAGAGTTCGTGCGATCTCCATTTTTGCCGCTGCCGGTCTTCGCCAGGTTCCGATGCGGTGCCGGCGCCTGCCTGCGTTTGGCTTTGGCAGGCTTTTTAGCAGACGGCTTGGCCGCCGCGGCACGTTTCGAGTTCTTCGCCAAAACTTAAGAAGGTTTCCGAGGACTGACTGTGTTTCAACCGACCAAAATCTCCCTGGGCAGCTACCGCTTCAGCAGCGAATTGTTAACTATGGGAGCACCCGGGAAGACGAAAACGTGGAAAGGTGGTGGAGTTGCTGTTTTAGGTCAACAACTTGTTTCTGCAAACTAGTCAGTTCGCCCGCGCCAAGATGAGGGATCTTCATGCGGCCTTCCGCGATCTGAAGCTGCCGTCGCACGGCCATCCGCTGCAAACCACTCCAAAAGCCTTGTGCCACTTCGCGCGCGTTTAATGGCATTCTCGCCAGCAACCAACCCGATACGAGTGCTTCCTCATCCGCAGGCAATTGAGTCATAAACACATTCAACGAGGCCGGATCCTGCGGACGGAGATCGCTCTCGAGTATCCGCACGAGCATCTCCGCGTCGGCAGTTTGAGACAATACTTCGCGCCAATTTTCGCGGCGGAGGAATTTCCTCGCCTCTACATCGCGCAAAGCGACCAGGCATAGCATCGCTACGTCGTGGCGCGGCGCAGCTGCGGCAGGTGCCGGCGCCGCCGATTGCCGATTTGAAAAGCGGTCGCGAGTCGGCTTGGCTAGCAGCGCTTCGAACTCCCTTGCGGCTACCCCGATCCGGGAACTTACCTTGCTCGCAACCTCGCTCCGCATCATCGGATCGTGTACACGACCGACAGTTTCAGCGAGACGACGCGCCAGTTGCATCTTTGTGCCTAGCGAGTTCAAGTCGGTGGCGGCAGCTTCGCGCTCGATCCAATAGTCAAAGAAATCTCGCGCGCTGTCCACACGCGCCACGAACTCCTCGCGACCCCTGGTGCGCACAATGGAATCCGGATCTTCACCGGCCGGCATCTCGGCGACGCGCACGATCAGATCGCTCTGGAGCAAGGATTCCATCGAACGCTCCGCCGCTTTTTGACCCGCAGCGTCAGCGTCAAAA
>JACDHZ010000003.1 GCA_013820755.1 Chthoniobacterales bacterium | reverse complement strand
CAACTCAGCGCCCGTGCAGCCGGCGAAAGGCAACTTGACGTGAATATTGAAGTGGCGCGGATTGAGTTCGAGCTGAATCTCAGCGCCATTTTCGGCTTTTCCGGGACGCGCCAAATTCGCGATGTCGAGATCAATGGCGCTCGCGTGGGGATTCGAGAGGAAGAGAATCGGCCGCGAACCAGCCACGATTTCAAAATACCAGCGCTTGATCGCCTGTTGCCTGAGAAATTCAGAATCGCTAACTGCGAAATCCTCTTCGAAACGGGACACACAGCAATCCATGCGCGCGACCTCTCACTTTCGGCTAGCGAGGTCGAGACGGGCTCCGTCAGCGTAGGCGAACTTGCCATAGCATCGCCGCTCTTCAGCAACCGCTTCACAGGATTGCGCGGCGCTACTTCCTGGCAAAATCAGCGTCTGACGCTCGGCGCAATCACGCTGGCGCGCGGCATTGATATTGATGCCTTCACTGCAGATTTCAGCCACGCGGGGGCTCGTCGAATTGGGCTGGAGTTAAACGTCGACATTTTCGGAGGGAAGATGCGTGCAAACGTGACGAGCGACTCCCGCGATGACAGGCGTCTTTGGGACATAGCAGCTACCGCCTCCGATATTTCCCTCGCGCAGATGTCGGAGATGCTCGCCTGGCGTGAGCGCGCTTCGGGCGCATTGCAGACGTGCAAATTTACATTCCGCGGTGATCCCTCAAATCTGGCGCGCTGCACCACGTCGATCTGGGCGGAAGTGAGTGGCCTTGCATGGGGTGAGCGATCTGCGGAGACAATCATGTTCGGCGCTTCGGTCTATAACCGTCAGCTGCACCTTCAGCAGCTCTACGTAAAGCAGAGAGCGAACCAGCTTACACTGAGCGGCGACGCGCCTCTTACGACGCGGGCGGATGATTGGGCTGACCGGGAAGTAAACGCCAATCTGGCAGCCAATATCAAAGACCTTGATGGATTCGCGCAACTGTTCGGCGCACGCCCCGGCGAATACATGGGCGAGATCGAAATCGAAGGTGCGATCGGCATTGAAGATCGGAAGCTTCGGGCAGCAATGAATGCAGCCGGTGAAATCCAACTGCTCGACGCGCGCTTTCCCCAACAGTCGCGGCTCACTGCAGATATCAGCTGCAATGGCCCTGCCGCTACACTTCGATATGCCTACCTGGCGTGCAATACTGCGCAGCTCGCAGTTTGGGGAGAGATGATCTACGGCGATCTACGGCGGTTCTATGCGACCTTGTTTCCAATGGAGCACGTGGCTGATATCACATCAGTTCCATCAGGCAGCTGCATCAGTGGCTTCGCACTCGCGGCTTCTTCTGCTGATGGAACAAGTCAGCCGGACATTGAGCAGATCGAAGTCCGCGGCGGGCTCTCCCAGTCCGACTGGCGTGTTTCGCTGCGAAGTCGCGCCGACGGCAACGCGCAGGAGAATCGAATAGTTCGAACGTTCAATCTCTGTCCCACGAATGCGCTGAATCGGGAACTCCGGCTAGTCGGGGCAAGCTCGGCGGGACAGTAACTCGCCAGACCTCAAGCCACCCGCCAGCGAGCGAGCTTCTCTGTCAGCTGCGGAGTAACGCACACGTGAAGGTCTGCGCCGGCATCCAGTCGCAAGAGCTCACCACCTGGACGTTCGAAAAGCAGCTGCACACCTGTTGCGCCGGGTGACGTTGCGAGAATTTGCCGGACTTCCTGGAGATCAGAGAAATTCGCCGCCTCAGAAAAACGAAGCACGACCTGCTTCGCTGCGTACCTCTCATCGGGACGTGCCACCTCGCCCCGCATCGGCAGTGGGGTCGCGGCTCCAGGCGTGAGTGTCTTCACCTTCTTCGCCGTCGCGCGAATGGCATCGTCGCGTCTGTCCAGAGTGCCTTGGATTGCAATCACGCGACCCGGCGCCAGCGCCTCCGACACTTTTTCGTAAACGTCGTTCCAAATAACAACTTCCAAAATTCCGGTGAGATCTTCGATAAACACAACCGCGAACGGTTTCGCTTCTTTCTTTGTGAACTTCTTGTCCACCTGCGTGATCCCGCCCGCGATCCGGAACGTCGCACGATCGTCAAGTTCGCCTAACGACACGATCGATTGATACCTGCCGCGCCCTATGCTGCCTGCATACGCGTCGAGTGGATGCCCCGTTACATAGAACCCGAGCAGTTCCTTCTCGTACGACAATGTCTCGTGTGATGTCCATGGTGTGACTGCACGCGAGAGCGATTTCGCGGCCAGCGGAGGCATGTCGTCGAACAACGAAACCTGCCCGCTGGCGCGGTCTTTGTGCGAAACGGATGCCGCGGCAAGCGACTCCTCTATGCAGGCGAAAAGTTCCGCCCGATCACGGCCGAGAAAATCAAAGGCGCCGCATTTCACGAGGCTCTCCAGCATTTTGCGGTTGGCGATTCGTGCATCGAGACGGCGACAAAAATCCTCAAGAGAACTAAAAGGGCCGCCGTTCTCGCGCTCGCATATCGCAGTCTCCATCGCGACTTGCCCGACATTCTTGATCGCTGCGAGTCCGTAGCGAACAGCCGTTCCGCTATCCTTTTTCTCAGGCGTGAACTTCAAGCTGCTGCGGTTCACATCCGGCGGCAGAATTGGGATCCCCATCCGCTTGCACTCGCCGACTAACACAGAAATTTTCTCCGTGTTGTCGATCTCATTACTGAGCAGACCGGCCATGAACTCAACCGGATAGTTCGCTTTCAGATACGCGGTCTGATAGCTGATGAGTCCGTAAGCGGCGCTGTGACTTTTGTTGAACCCGTAGCCGGCGAACTTCTCGAGTAAGTCGAAGATCGAATTCGCTTTCTTCGCGGCAATGTTGTTCGTCTTCGCGCAGCCGGCGATGAAGATTTCGCGTTCTTTCGCCATCTTCTCGCGATCCTTTTTGCCCATCGCGCGGCGGAGTAAATCAGATTGGCCTAACGAGTAACCCGCAAGCCGGCTGGCGGCCGCCATCACCTGCTCCTGGTAGATCATGACGCCATAAGTGTCGGCACAGACTTCCTCGAGCAGCGGGTGCTCGTACTTAATCTTTGTCAGGCCCTTCTTACGTTTGATGTAGTCGGGGATCAGCTCCATTGGACCAGGCCGGTACAACGCGATTAGTGCAATGATGTCGTCTATCTTCTGCACATCGAAGTTCTTGCAGAGGCTCGTCATTCCTCCTGATTCGAGCTGGAACACGCCGATCGTCTCGCCGCGGTTGAGCACCGCGAACGTGTTCTGATCGTCGAGCGGCAGCCTGCTGATCGAGAATTCGGGCTCACGGTTGCGGATCAACGTGACGGTGTCTTCGATGACGGTCAGCGTTTTGAGCCCGAGGAAGTCCATCTTCAGCATCCCGAGATCTGTCAGCGGGCCCATCGCGAACTGGCTGATCACGTCGTTGCCTTTGCTGTCACGGCAGAGCGGCACGTATTCGGCGAGATCGCGATCCCCGATCACAACCCCGGCGGCGTGCACGCCTGCGTTGCGCGAAAGTCCTTCGAGCACCGTGGCGTAATCCCACAACTGCTTTGTCGATGCCTCGCTCTCGACCGCCTTCTTCAGCTCGGGAGTTTTTTCCGCGGCAGCCGCGAGCGTGATGTTCAGCTCGTTCGGGATCATTTTGGCGATCCGATCCGCCTCGCCGTAACTCAAGCCGATGACGCGGCCGACATCGCGCACCACGCTTTTCGCCTTCAGTTTGCCGAAGGTGATGATCTGCGACACACGCCGCTCTCCGTATTTTTGCCGCACGTACTCGAGCACCTCGCTGCGCCGCGCTTCGCAGAAATCGACGTCGATATCGGGCGGCGAAATACGCTCGGGATTCAGGAATCGCTCGAAGAGCAAATTGAACTGCAGCGGATCGACGTCGGTAATCCTGAGGACGTATGCCACCATCGATCCGGCGGCCGAACCACGTCCGGGCCCGACCGGAATTCCGCGCTGTTTAGCGAAGTGGATAAAATCCCAGACGATCAGGAAGTAGCTGACGAATCCGGTTTTCTCCAGCACGTCGAGCTCGTAGTCGAGGCGGGTGATCAACTCGGAATCAGTCCGGCCGCCATACCGTTCGTACAGGCCTTTGTAGCACAGCTCGCGCAGGTAAGCCTCGCGTGTTTTTCCTTCGGGCGCTGGATACTCAGGATATTTCGATTTCCCAAATTCCAGCTCCAAATTACAGCGTTCAGCGATCTCGAGCGTGTTGGTGATTGCGCTTGGATGTTCCAGAAAGAGAGCGCGCATCTCGTCGGCAGATTTTAAATAAAGCTCCGGCACGTAACGCATGCGGCGTTCGTCATGCACCATCTTGCCGGTGCCGATGCAAATCATGACGTCGTGCGCTTCGTGATGCCCACACTCCAGGAAGTGCACATCATTTGCAGCGACTAACCCGAGCCCAAACTCCTTCGCGATCGTCGGTAGCACGCCATTGCATTTCGCCTGCGCCTCGATGCCGTGGTCGTGCAGCTCGAGGAAGAAATTCTCCGCACCAAGGATGTCACGGAATTCACCGGCGCTCTGGCGCGCTTTGGGGAGGTTATCCGATTGGATGGCCATGTTCATCTCCCCCTTGAGACAAGCACTCATCCCGATCAGACCTTTCGCATGTGCAGCGAGAAGTTCTTTGTCAATCCGCGGCTTGTAATGCATGCCGTCCAGATGCGCGGTGGAGACCAGCTTTACGAGATTGCGATAGCCGGTTTCGTCCTTTGCCAGCAATGTGAAGTGATATGCCGCATCGCGCTGGTTATTTGGCCGATCTTTGATCGACCCCGGCGCCATGTACGCCTCGCAACCGATAATCGGTTTGATCCCCGCTTTCCTCGCCTCCTGATAGAATTCGATCGCGCCATACAGATTGCCATGATCCGTCATCGCCACGGCCGGCATTTGAAGATCCGCAGCTTTTTTCATTAGCTCTGGCATCCGAACTGCCCCATCCAAAAGGGAGTATTCGGTGTGCAGGTGGAGGTGAACGAAAGAATCAGCAGCCATCTACGAGGAGTATAGGCGAGCGGCCTCCGGCCGGCAAGATATCACAACATCTAGCGGTGGTGATTTAGCGAAAATTCTGTGTTGCACGTTCCGCAACCGATTGCTAAGAGAGCGCGTGCGGCGGTCAGCTTCTCATTTGTTTTAACCCGGCTCCCGCGCCCGTTTAGCCTTCCATGAAAAAACTCGAAGCGATCATCAAGCCGTTCAAACTCGAGGAAGTAAAAGAGGCGTTGGCAGAGCTCGGAATCGAGGGAATGACCGTCACGGAGGTGAAGGGCTTCGGCCGCCAGAAAGGCCACACCGAAATTTATCGCGGGAGTGAGTACACGGTCGATTTCCTGCCGAAGGTGAAGATCGAAATCGTCCTCGCTGATGAAATGGTCGACAAAGCCGTGAATCTCGTCGTCAGCGCAGCCAAGACCGGCAAGATCGGCGATGGCAAGGTTTTCGTCATTCCTGTAGAACATGCGGTCCGTATCCGCACCGAAGAGATCGGCGAGAAAGCCGTTTAGTTACCTTGGCACGCTGCAGCTTCTTCGTCGTCCAATCGACGAAGCGTCGCCGGGTTTTTGGTTTCCCTTCGTTCGCCTGAGCAGATCAGGTTCCGCTCCGCATTCGCTCCCCAACCGCGTTTTCCGCAAATAAACTTAAACGCCCATCGTCATGCCTAAAGAGATCAAAAGCCCAACAGACGTCACGAAACTCATCAAGGATCGCGAGGTCAGACTCGTCGATTTTAAGTTCACCGACCTGCCCGGGAGCTGGCAGCATTTTACGACAACGCTCACTGAGTACAACGAGGATATTTTCACGGAGGGGCTTGGTTTCGACGGCTCGAGCATCCGGGGCTGGCGTGCAATCAACGCGAGCGACATGCTCGTCATTCCCGATGCGACTACTGCATGGATCGACGTGTTCAATTCCGAACCGACGCTCAGTTTGATCTGCACGATCGTCGACCCGATCACGCGCGAGCCATACGACCGCGACCCGCGCGGCGTCGCGGAGAAAGCGGAGGCCTATTTGCAGAGCACGGGGATCGCCGACACGGCATTCTTCGGGCCCGAGGCTGAATTTTTTATCTTCGATGAAGTCCGGTTCAACTATTCGCCGAACTCTTCTTTCCACGTAGTGGACAGCGCGGAAGGGCACTGGAACAGCGGCAAGGAGGAGTTCCCGAACCTTGGATATAAAATCCGGGCGAAGGAAGGTTATTTCCCCGTCTCGCCAGCCGACACGCAGCAGGACATTCGCAACGAGATGTGCCTCGAACTCGAGAAAGCGGGCATCCCGATCGAGCGACAGCATCATGAAGTCGCAAGCGCCGGGCAGGCGGAGATCGACATCCGCTTCGCGCCGATGAAGCAGATGGGCGACTACATGCAGTACTACAAATACATCGTGCGGAACGTCGCGAAGAAGCACGGCAAGACGGTCACGTTCATGCCCAAGCCGCTCTTCGGAGACAACGGTTCCGGCATGCACACGCACATGTCCCTGTGGAAAGAAGGCAAACCGCTGTTCGCCGGCAATGGCTACGCCGGCCTCAGCGAGATGGCGTTGTTCTTCATCGGTGGAATCCTGCGCCACGCGCCGGCGCTCACCTGCATCACCAATCCGACCACCAACAGCTACAAGCGCCTCGTGCCCGGCTTTGAAGCGCCCGTAAATCTCGCCTATTCCGCGCGTAATCGTTCCGCATCGATCCGCATTCCCACGTACTCCGCGAACCCTAAATCGAAGCGCGTAGAGTTCCGGACTCCGGATCCAGCTGCCAATCCGTATCTTGCTTTCTCCGCGCTGCTGCTCGCGGGTCTCGATGGAATCCAGAACCGCATTGATCCCGGCGATCCGCTTGACAAAAACTTGTACGAACTTCCGCCGGAAGAACTCGCGCAGGTGCCGAGCGTCCCAGATTCGTTAGGCGGCGCGATCAAGGCACTGGAGGCGGACCATTCCTTCCTGCTGAAAGGCGACGTGTTCAACAGCGATTTCGTCTCCAACTGGATCGATATGAAGCAGAAAGAATACGACACTTTGCGACTCCGGCCTCACCCATACGAGTTCGCGATGTACTTCGACGTGTGAGCGATGCTCATTCACAGCGTTCGCGGTAATCTTTTCCGTTAGCGCATGAAGATTGCTGCTGCTCAAATCGCATGCACTCTCGGTGACGTCGCCGCAAACGTCGCGAAGATCAGCGAGTTTGCGGCGCGTGCCAGCCGTTCCGGCGCCGGGCTCGTTCTCTTCCCCGAAATGGCCGATACCGGCTACTCGATGGAGCAAATCCGAAGGCACGCGAGCGCCTGGGACGATGGTCCGGTTCCAAGCCTGTGTGCGCTTGCACAGAAACTTGCGATCGCGATCATCTGCGGTGTATCGGAACGCGTATCGGCGCATATCTACAATGCACAAGTCGTAATCGATCGTCGCGGAGAGATTGTTGCGAAGTACCGCAAGACCCATCTTTTCACCCCTATCGAAGAACACACGTGCTTCGCCGCCGGAGCGGAGCTGGTGAGCTGCCCGATAGGGAATCTGCAGATCGGCCTTAGTATCTGCTACGACCTCCGATTTCCGGAAGTTTACCGTAGCCTGGCATGCGATCACAGTGCAAATTTTCTCGCGATCTCGTCTGCGTGGCCTTTTCCCCGCGTTGAGCATCTTCGAGTCCTTGCGAGGGCGCGCGCGATCGAGAACCAGAGCTACGTAGTGCTTGCGAACCGAGTCGGCACCGACGCGGGCGTCAGCTTCTGCGGATCATCCGCAATCGTAGATCCTAGCGGCAATGTGGTCGCCAGTTCCTCGGCAGATCGCGAGGAACTCATCTACGGCGAAGTTTCCGGCGAAACGCTGCAATCGATCCGTAACCGAATGCCTGTCTTTGCAGATCGCAGACCCGAGCTTTATGCGGGCTCGATCGGTGGCTGATCACATCGGACGGCTATGGCGGTGGCGTCAGCGATCGGCTTCACTGAAATGCCTTGCAACTTGCCTCGTGGCGCCGATCTTTGGCCGGTAACCTATGATGTATCTCGCGTTCATGAATATCGGAGGACAGGAACTCATCCTCGTTCTGCTCATTGTCCTCGTGCTGTTCGGCGCGAAGAAGCTTCCAGAACTCGCCCGCGGAATGGGTTCGGCAATCAAGGAGTTCCAGAAGGCGAAGGACGAGTTCAGTGACGAATTGCATTCGTCAGGCAAAACTGATGTTGCCGCGAAGCCGGCTCCGTCCACTGTCCCGACCGTGCCGCGGATCGAGAATCCGGCCGGGGATGGGACGGTTCGGCCCGCAGCGAAAGACACGGTCGAGCCCGGCAGCGCTACGCCGGTTTAACGATCCGTCACGGAAATTCGAGAGTGTCGAGGCTGCGCAGCCTACGGCTCCTCCTTGCGCCCGTGCCGACTTCGCACGGTTGACTTCGTGACGAGTTGCGACAACTTCGCGACTCCTGATGCCTGAGCCTGATCTCCGCACCCGCATAAAAGAGATGCTCGTTAAGAATCTGATGCTGCAAACGACGGCAGACCAGATCGGTGACGATCTTCCGCTGTTCGGCCCGGGTGGTCTCGGGCTGGATTCCATCGACGCGCTGGAACTAGTGGTCAGCATGGAAAAGACGTTCGGCGTCGGAGTTCCGAATTCGGAAGTTGCAAGCACCGCGCTTCGAAGCGTGAACACCATTCACGATTACATCGTGGAGAAGCAGCAGGGGGCCGGCGGCTAGGCATCCGGCTCCGCTCATGGGCGTTGGCGATCACGCGGTGCAATCAGCTATCGTTGATCGCGTCGATCAGTTGCCGGAAGCGGGCGAAGCTCTGCCGGTGGGGAGATAGGATCAGGCGCGGCAGCGCCGCGAGCGCGGGCTCGTTTTTCTCCTGGCGCAAAGCCGGGCCTTGCACGATTTCGCCGTTCCGCAGGATGTCGGCAAATTTATCGTTCAGCTCGCGGAGCGCGTCTTCGGAAAGCGGGTGATTAATCCTTATCACGAGTTGGTCACCGACCCAACGGGCCGACTGATAGGCACTGTAGAAGTGGACAATTTCCTGCACTGCTTCCCGCGCGCTGTGGACAATCTTGAAAAGATGGAAGTCGTCGGCACCGATCAAGCCGAGTTTGAACAGGTGATCGGTTAAGAACTTCATCCAAGTCTCCCAATAGGTGCCGTCCGGCGCATCGACGAACACCACCGGGATGATGCGCGCCTTTCCTGTCTGCATCAGCGTCAACACTTCGAAGCCTTCGTCCATGGTACCGAAGCCACCAGGGAACAACGCGAGAGCGTGCGTTTCCTTCACGAAGTTTAGCTTTCGGGTGAAGAAGTAGTTAAAGTTAATAAGCTTCGGATCGCCGTAAATTGTTTCATTCGCCCGTTGCTCGAATGGCAGCCGAATGTTCAGCCCAAAGCTGTTTGCGCGGCCCGCCCCCTTCTGCGCTGCGCCCATGATCCCATCGCCGCCGCCAGTGATCACCTGGTAATGTTCAGCTACGATCTGGCGCGCAAACTCCTCGGCGACCTGAAACTCCGGCGCAGTCGGCAGTGTTCGCGCGGATCCGAACACGCATACCTTTCGAAACTCGCGGTATCCGGAAAATATCTTCGCCGCGTAACGCATTTCCTTTAGCGAACGATTCATCAGCTTCAGGTCTGCGGTCCCCATTTTATCCCGCGCCATCTTGAGCACCGTCATGATCATTTCTTCGAGGAGCTCGGGCGACTTCTCCGCACCCCAGTCTGCAACCAGTTGGTGAATGCGAGCGTCCCATTCAGGTCCCAGCGATGACTGGCGCCGTGTCGGCTGCTGCTGCGTAGTCCCTGCAGTGAAATCTTCCACCGAACAGTGTTAACCAGACGGCACTCGGCCGACAGGCAAAGTTGGGGCGCAGAGGTCTTGCAGGATCTGTCCGATGTGTCGAATTGGCAGCGAGTAGTGGCCAGCGCCTTGAATGATGCGCAGGTTGCAGTTTGGGATCTGCGCAGCCACTTCCGTCGCTACTCTAACTGAGAATGTGCGGTCCTTAGTACCGTGCCACAGCCGTACCGGCACACCCACTTCGCGCAGTTCGAAGCCCCACGGCTTTGAGTAGATCTCTGCATCGGCGACTACGCCCCGTGCGGATCCCCGCCATGCTCGACGCGCGCTTTCAAAACAGGAATCGAATGCTGCGGAATCACGCAGAACAGCTGCATCGCACGGCTGCAGCAGTTTCAACAGGACAGGCCGCAGCCGCAACGGAGGCGGCGTTGAAGCGAATGGCCGCGCCGCATGAAAAAGCATGCGGAGCAAAGCGGGTTGCGTGGCATGCAACGCTAACATCCAACGATAGAGTCGCAGCAATCCCGAGCGATCCGGCCTCCCGGCGATGGGTGGAGCGCCACTCACGATTGCGACAGCCTCCACCTGATCGCGGAGAGCCCACGCTGTCGCGTAAGCATAGGGAGCCCCACCGGAAATGGCCAGCAATCGGAAACGGCCTAACGAGAGGTGCGCGGCCAGTTCGCGGACGAGTGGCGGCCAGTCGAGCAGCTCTCGTCCGGGGATAAAGGTCGATCCACTAATACCGGGTCGATCCGGGGAAATAATGCGCACCCCCAGCTCCCGCGCAGCGCCGTCAGTCAGTTCTGCCATCGACCGCGAACTTGGCCAGCCGTGGCAGAAAATCACGGGCGTACCGTCGGGATCACCATACTCGTCGAACGTGATCTGCGCGCCTGCTTCCGTCTTATAGAATGCGCCACGGACGCTCATTTGAAATTTCCTCTGCGGCTTCGGCGGACTGCGACAAACATAATCACGCGAGTACCTCGGAACTACTTCCGGACCTGCACGGCCGGGAATCGTTGAATGAGGTGTTATCCTGCCGCGATGCGGGCGAGCGGCGGCTCGTTAGCAGCGGACCGCGCCTCCGCACCACGCTGAATCAGAGCGTCGAGTTTGTTCAAATCGACCGGCTTCACGAGGTGGTGGTTGAATCCGACATTCCGTGTCTTCAGAACGTCCTCCTCCATACCGAATCCTGTCAATGCAATGCCGAAGGAAGGTCGGTTAGAATCGAGGGCCTGCATGAGTTCAATGCCGGATCCGTCTGGCAGCCCGATGTCACTCACCAGCACATCGAAATGGGCGTTCGTGGCGAGATGGAGCGCGGACCGAACGCTGTTCGCGGGCGAAACCTCGTAGCCGCGGCGACGTAACAATGCAGTGAGAGATCGGTTCGTATCCTCGTGGTCTTCGACGAGCAGAATCCGCAGGGAGTGCCGTTCAGCGGCGGGTGCGGTTTTCGCCTCCGCGCTGTCTCCCGGATCCCGGACCGGAGTCGGTAGCATCACCCGGAAGCGGGCGCCTTCGTGCGTTCCTTCACTTTCCGCCGTGATCGTGCCTTGGTGGGTCTCGACTAATGCCTTCGTGATCGCGAGGCCAAGACCGAGTCCGCCGAGGTGTGCCCGCTCCCCCTGTTCAAACGCGTTGAAGATCTTCGGAAGCGCCTCCGCGTCGATACCTAATCCCGTGTCTTCAACTTCGAACCATAAATTCCCGGCATCGTCATTCCACGAGCTGACTGTAATCTTTCCGCCGTCCGGCGTGAACTTGATCGCATTCTTCACCAGGTTCCAAAATATCTGCTGTAGCCGCGCAGGATCCGCGTTCAATCCGACGGTCTCCGCATTGAGCCGGAGCGTGAGCGCAATGTGCTTCGCATCGAGATCACTGCGACAGATATCAAGCGCGTTGTTCAGCAGCTGATGGACATCCACGACCTCGCGGCTCAGCTGGACCAGTCCTTTGCTGATGCGTGTCAGGTCTAGCAAATCATCGATCAACCGTGCCTCGAGCTCCACATTGCGCCGGATCATTTGCAAGGAAGAGCGCACTTCCGGGCGCAGGTCTTCTTCATCTTCCAGCACCATCGCGGAACTGAGAATCGGCGTAAGCGGCGTTCGCAGTTCGTGGCTCAACATCGCGAGGAATCGGTCCTTCGCTAGATTAGCACGCTCGGCTTCCATACGTGCTTTTTGCGCTGCCTGATACAATCCGGCGTTGTCCAGTGCGAGCGCGGCGCGTTGCGCGAGTTCTTCTGCAAGTGCCATCTCGCTAAAACCGCACCTGCGCGCCGGGTCGACATTCATGAGAGTAATCGAGCCAAACACTCGCCCTCGCGTGAGCAGTGGCACGGCGACGTAACATCGTGCGCCGAGGCTCCGCACGCATTCCCGAGTCTCTTCGTCCTCAAAAAGCGCGCTGAGCGTGGCTTCGTCTATTTCGCCGAACTCAGCACGACCAGTCTGAAACACACGCGTGCCATCATGACGTGCGGCGGGCGCGGTTTGATAATGATCCCTCAACACGGCAAGTTTTGCCTGTTGTTCCGAATCACGATGTGCAACGGCGACTCGTCTTAACGTCTCCCCCTCCTCGGCAACGTCGATGATACAAAAGTCAGCTAGCTGCGGCACCGTCAGTCGCGCAAGATTTTGAAACGTCTCTGCATAGTCGAGTGAGCCCGCGAGCACATTGCTGGCGTCCGCAAGAAACGCGAGGCGCTGCTGCGCCGCTTCCGCGTCCGCACGCGCGGCTTGCTCACGAATGAATTGGGCACGCTCCTCGGCCTGGCGTTTCACCTGCTCCGTCTTCCGGTATAGATCAACGAACACGGCAATTTTGGCGCGCAGGATCTCTGGCACCACGGGCGTGAGGATATAGTCAACCGCACCTAACGAGTAACCACGGGACACATGATTTTCGGTGTCGTTAACGGCGCTGATGAAGATAATCGGCGTCGTCTCAGATCGTGGCCGCTGCCGAATGAGTGCCGCGGTCTCAAATCCATCCATCAACGGCATGTTCACGTCCAGCAGGATGACGGCGAAGTCTTGCTGCAACAGCCGGCGTAATGCCTCAGCCCCGGAGTTCGCGCGCACGAGGTTCTCCCCGAGATCGGACAGGATCGCTTCATGAGCGAGGAGCTTATCCGGCCGGTCGTCAACCAGCAGGATGCTGACTTTCTCCTCGTCCGCAGGCCCCGTATTCGAATCCGCCGCCATCCGATTACCGGTGAAGCCAGTTCCGTAGCAACGTGAGCAGGCGATCACTGTCGACAGGCTTCGAAATGTAGTCGCTCGCGCCCGCATCAATGCACTTTTCGCGATCTCCCTTCATCGCTTTCGCAGTCAATGCAATGATCGGCAATTGCTCGAATCCAAACATCTTCCTGATGGTGCGCATCGTCTCATAGCCGTCCATTTCCGGAAGCATGATATCCATCAAAACCACATCGACATCGGGTCGGTGCGAGAGGAAGTCGACGGCTGCCTTACCGGTTTCAGCCGAGCCCACATCCATCTTGTACCGCTCCAGCATGCTCGTCATCGCGAAAATATTCCGAATGTCGTCATCGACTATAAGTACCTTTTTGCCTGAAAGGATGGCATCCGGATCGTGCAACCGCCGGAGTAACTCACGTTTGTCAGCCGGCAACTTCGCAGCATCACGGTGCAGCCAAAGCGCCGTCTGGTCGTACAAGCGTTCCGGACTCCGCACATCTTTCACGATCGTGGTCTGCGCGATACGATTTAGTTTCTCCTCCTCGTCAGGCGACAGATCCTTTCCTGTATAAACGATGATTGGGAGATTCTCGTTTTCACGGCGAATCCTGTCGATCAAGTCGAAGCCGGACATGTCCGGCAGCATTAGATCCAGCACGACGCAGTCGAATTGCTCATTGTTCAGCGCCTGGAGCGCGTCTGTAGCGTCTGCGGCATCAGTTAGATCAGCCGTGCCGTTGCCGATCAGCTCGCGGATGCTATTCCGCTGCATCTCATTGTCTTCAATCACAAGCAACTTCTTGGCAGACCGGTCGGCCATCTCGTGCGCCTTCGCGAAGATGCTGATGATCTGCGCTTCATCGATTGGCTTTGTGAGGAACCGTAGCGCCCCGTGTTTCAACGCATTCTCGGGCTCTTCATTGGCCGAGATGATGAAGACCGGAATGTGACGGGTCGCGAGATCGGATTTTAAGCGGTCGAGAATTTGCCAGCCGTCGATGTCCGGCAGCGAGACGTCGAGTGTGATCGCAGACGGGATGAACTCGCGGACGAGGGCGAGCGCTGTCTTCCCGCGCGCAGTGACAATCGCCTTAAATCCGTTTCCATGCGCTACATCGAACAGCCATCGCGCAAAATCACGATCATCCTCCACAATGAGAACAAGTTTTTCGCCCGGTAAGACGTTACTTCGATCGTCGTCAAGTCCCAGGTCAAGCGGCGCCTGAAGTGCGTGGCCATTACGCATCGGCTCCCCTTCAGTCGCCATCTCGACAACCGGCGGCGTGAGCGTTCGCTCAGTAGGAATCACGGTATAATCCTGCGGCAGGAACAGTGTGAAGGTGCTTCCCCGCCCTTCGGTGCTTTCTACTCGGATCTCGCCGCCGAGCACACGTGCCAGCTCGCGGCTGATCGCGAGCCCGAGACCAGTTCCGCCGTACTTGCGGCTGGTGCTGCCGTCCGCCTGTTGGAAAGCCTCGAAGATCGTTGTCTTCTTGTCCGCTGGGATGCCAATACCACTGTCGCTCACTGAGAACGCAAAGACAGTCTGCGCCCGATCAAGATTCCCGTTTCCCGATGTCCAACCACCCTGCGCCCGGTCGACGCGCAGGTTCACGAAGCCGCGTTCAGTGAATTTGAAGGCGTTGGAAAGCAGGTTCTTGAGAACCTGATCGAGGCGCTGTGCATCGGTCCGCACCTGATCCGGCAGAGCAGGATCGATGTCGATTTTGAAGTCGACTCCCTTGCCTTCGGCTACGTGACGGAACGTGCGCTCCATTGTCTGGCGCATTTCCTCGAAGCGCACTTCGCCGATGTCGATCGACACGGTTCCGGACTCGATCTTGGAAAGATCAAGGATATCATTGATCAGCTTCAGCAAGTCTTTGCCGGAGCCGCGGATCGTTCGTGCAAACTCGACCTGCTTCGGCGTGAGGTTGCCGTCCGGATTTGATGAGAGCTGGTCCGCGAGGATGAGTAAACTGTTGAGTGGCGTCCGCAGCTCGTGCGACATGTTCGCGAGAAACTCGCTCTTGTAGCGCGATGTGAGGGAAAGCTGTTGCGCCTTGCCTTCGAGGGCTTGTCGGGCTTGCTCCACTTCACGATTCTTGTGTTCAACTTCCGCGTTCTGCTCGAACAACTGCCGTGCTTTTTCTTCGAGTTCCTGGTTGGTCGTCTGTAGTTCCTGCTGTCGGCTTTGCAACTCGGCCGCAAGCGACTGCGACTGCTTTAGCAGGTCTTCCGTGCGCGTATTCGCTTCGATCGTGTTGAGCACGATTCCGATGCTTTCGGTAAGCTGATCAAGGAACGCCTGGTGCGTCGGATTGAAGCGATCGAGAGAGGAGAGTTCCATCACTGCCTTGACCTGACCTTCGAACACGATTGGGAGCACAACGATGTTCATCGGCTTCGCTTCACCGAGGCCTGAGCTGACGCGGACGTAATCGTCGGGCACGTTGGTCAGCAAGATTCGCTCTTTCTCGAGTGCAGCCTGTCCAACTAACCCTTCGCCGAGGCGGAACCGGTTGTTCACTCCTTTACGTTCGCGGTAGGCGTAGCTCGCCAGGAGCTGCAACTCAGGGTCAGTCTCGCTGCCGTTCATGATGTAGAAGACACCTTGTTGCGCGGATACGACAGGCGCGAGCTCGGACAGAATCAGCCGACCGACAGTGAGCAGATCCTTCTGCCCCTGCAGCATGCGGGTGAATTTCGCGAGATTGGTCTTCAACCAATCCTGCTCGTCGTTCCGCAACGTGGTGTCCTTCAGGTTGCGGATCATCTCGTTGATGTTGTCCTTTACGAAAGCAACTTCGCCCGCGGCATCGACCTGAATCGATCGCGTGAGATCGCCCTTCGTCACTGCCGTCGCAACGTCTGCGATTGCGCGCAGCTGCGTGGTCAGATTTGCAGCGAGCTGGTTAACGTTATCCGTCAGATCGCGCCACGTGCCCGCAGCACCCGGCACGTTCGCCTGGCCGCCCAGCTTCCCTTCGACACCTACTTCGCGGGCAACCGTGGTGGTCTGGTCGGCGAAAATAGCGAGCGTATCGGTCATGCTGTTGATGGTGTCGGCGAGCTCCGCGATTTCGCCTTTGGCTTCGACGAGCAGCTTCTGCTTCAGGTCGCCGTTCGCGACTGCCGTCACCACCTTCGCGATGCCCCGCACTTGGTTCGTGAGGTTACCGGCCATGAAATTGACCGAGTCGGTGAGATCCTTCCACGTGCCCCCGACGCCCTTAACGATCGCCTGGCCGCCAAGCTTTCCTTCGGTTCCTACTTCGCGCGCCACGCGAGTTACTTCCGACGCAAACGAGTTCAGCTGATCGACCATTGTATTGACGGTGTTCTTCAGCTCAAGGATCTCGCCTTTGACATCGACGGTGATCTTCTTCGACAAATCGCCCGTCGCCACCGCGGTCGTGACCGCAGCGATGTTACGTACCTGCGTCGTAAGATTCGACGCCATGAAGTTCACCGAGTCGGTGAGATCTTTCCACGTGCCGGAAACGCCTTCGACTCGCGCCTGACCGCCGAGGGCTCCCTCCGAACCCACTTCGCGCGCGACGCGCGTTACTTCCGACGCGAACGACCGGAGCTGATCAACCATCGTGTTGATGGTGTCTTTCAACTCCAGGATCTCGCCGCGCACGTCTACTGTGATTTTCTTTGAAAGGTCACCGTTCGCGACGGCTGTCGTGACTTCCGCGATGTTACGCACCTGACCGGTGAGGTTACCGGCCATCGAATTTACAGAATCCGTGAGATCTTTCCACGTGCCGGCGACGCCTTCGACGTCTGCCTGGCCACCGAGAATCCCTTCCGAACCTACTTCGCGTGCAACGCGCGTTACTTCCGACGCGAACGAGCTGAGCTGATCAACCATCGTGTTGATCGTATTCTTCAGCTCAAGGATTTCTCCCTTAACATCTACCGTGATCTTCTTCGACAGGTCGCCGCGCGCGACAGCGGTCGTCACGTCGGCGATGTTTCGCACCTGCGCCGTAAGATTGCCGGCCATTGAATTAACGGAGTCCGTGAGATCCTTCCATGTGCCGGCGACGCCGCGCACATCTGCCTGGCCGCCGAGTTTTCCTTCAGAACCTACTTCACGCGCAACACGCGTTACTTCCGATGCGAAGGAACGGAGCTGATCGACCATCGTATTGATCGTGTCTTTGAGCTGTAGAATTTCTCCGCGGACGTCTACGGTGATCTTCTTGGACAAGTCGCCATTCGCGACTGCGGTTGTGACCTCCGCAATGTTACGCACCTGGCCTGTCAAGTTTCCCGCCATCGAGTTCACTGAGTCGGTGAGATCTTTCCACGTACCGGCCACTCCTTTGACCTCCGCTTGTCCACCGAGACGGCCTTCCGATCCGACCTCGCGCGCAACGCGCGTCACCTCCGCCGCGAATGAACTCAGCTGATCGACCATCGTATTGATGGTGTTCTTCAACTCCAGGATTTCTCCGCGGACATCGACGGTGATCTTTTTCGAGAGATCTCCGTTCGCGACTGCAGTCGTTACCTCCGCGATGTTACGCACCTGGCCGGTCAAGTTCCCCGCCATGAAGTTCACGGAGTCGGTTAAATCCTTCCAAGTGCCGGCGACGTCACGTACATCGGCCTGCCCGCCGAGCTTTCCTTCCGTACCTACTTCACGCGCGACGCGAGTTACCTCCGCGGCAAACGAGCTGAGCTGATCGACCATCGTATTGATCGTGTTCTTCAGCGCCAAGATTTCGCCTTTTACGTCCACCGTGATCTTCTTCGACAGGTCACCGCGCGCGACCGCCGTCGTTACGTCGGCGATATTACGGACCTGGCCCGTTAGGTTACCGGCCATCGAGTTCACCGAGTCGGTGAGATCTTTCCACGTGCCCGCCACGCCTTTCACTTCCGCCTGACCGCCGAGGATTCCTTCTGAACCTACTTCGCGCGCCACACGCGTTACTTCCGATGCGAAGGAGCTGAGCTGATCGACCATCGTATTGACGGTGTTCTTCAGCTCCGCGATTTCGCCTCGCACATCGACCGTGATCTTCTTGGAAAGGTCGCCGTTCGCGACCGCGGTTGTGACGAGCGCAATGTTTCGCACCTGCGCCGTCAGGTTACCGGCCATGAAGTTCACCGAATCGGTCAAATCCTTCCATGTACCCGAGACGCCGCGCACCTCCGCCTGACCGCCGAGAATTCCTTCCGAACCTACTTCCCGCGCCACGCGCGTCACTTCCGAGGCAAACGAGCTGAGCCGATCCACCAGCGTGTTGATCGTCTTCTTCATCTCCAGGATCTCGCCGCGGACATCCACGGTGATCTTGCGCGAGAGGTCGCCGCTTGCGATCGCGGTCGTCACCTCGGCGATGTTACGCACCTGGGCCGTCAGGTTACCGGCCATCATGTTCACATTATCGGTCAAATCCTTCCATGTGCCGGCGACGCCGGGCACGTCCGCCTGACCGCCGAGTTTTCCTTCCGAGCCTACCTCGCGCGCGACACGCGTTACTTCCGAGGCGAACGCGCGGAGCTGATCCACCATCGTGTTGATGGTGTCTTTCAGCTCGAGAATCTCGCCCCGCACATCAACTGTGATCTTCTTAGACAGGTCACCGTTCGCGACGGCTGTCGTCACTTCCGCGATATTACGCACCTGACCCGTGAGGTTACCGGCCATCGAGTTCACCGAGTCGGTCAAATCCTTCCAAGTGCCGGCGACACCCTTCACATCCGCCTGGCCGCCGAGCTTTCCTTCCGTTCCTACTTCACGAGCGACGCGCGTTACTTCAGAAGCAAACGAGCTCAGCTGATCGACCATCGTGTTGATGGTATTCTTCAGCTCAAGGATCTCGCCTTTGACGTCGACGGTGATTTTCTTGGAAAGATCGCCAGTCGCCACCGCTGTGGTCACTTCC
Organism: Chthoniobacterales bacterium; assembly: GCA_013820755.1. Classification (GTDB taxonomy): domain Bacteria; phylum Verrucomicrobiota; class Verrucomicrobiia; order Chthoniobacterales; family UBA10450; genus JACCTI01. The sequence continues at coordinate 30,474 of JACDHZ010000003.1, read as the reverse complement.
GCGATGTTGCGGACCTGACCCGTTAGATTACGGGCCATGAAATTCACCGAATCGGTGAGATCCTTCCAAGTGCCCGACACGCCTTCGACGCGCGCCTGGCCGCCGAGAATTCCTTCCGAACCCACTTCGCGAGCGACGCGCGTCACTTCCGAGGCGAACGAGCGGAGCTGATCCACCATCACGTTAACGGTGTCCTTTAGCTCCAGGAACTCACCCTTCACGTCCACCGTAATCTTCTTCGTCAAATCGCCATTCGCGACCGCCGTTGTCACGGTGGCAATGTTACGGACCTGCGCGGTCAGGTTACCCGCCATCAGGTTCACGTTCTCGGTGAGATCTTTCCACGTACCCGCCACGCCCTTAACCTTCGCCTGGCCGCCCAGCTTCCCCTCGGTGCCGACCTCGCGAGCCACGCGCGTCACTTCGGATGCGAATGCGCCGAGCTGATCGACCATCGTGTTCACCGTTTTAGCCGTGCGCAAAAATTCCCCCTGCAGCTGCCGGCCCTCGATGTCCGTAGCCATCGTCTGCGACAAGTCGCCTTTCGCGACGGCGCCGATCACGCGCGCCATCTCACTTGTCGGATGTACCAGATCTCCGATCAGATCGTTGACCGAGCCGATCGCCTCCGCCCAGCATTCGGACACATCGCCCAGCGAAGCACGTTGCGTGATCCGACCTTCCTTCCCCACGACTTTCCCGATCCGATCAAGCTCTCGGGCCATCCGCTGGTTCATCCCGATCACGTCGTTGAAGACATCCGCGATCCTGCCGGCTGTACCGGTCCAGTGCTCGGGAAGCCGGGCACTAAAGTCCCCTCGCTTGAAGGCGGAAAGCGCGCGAAGCAGCGCGGATTGATCTAGCTCCCCGTTGCTCAATCGGGAGCCGTTTTCTATTGGAGCGACAGCAGGATTACGTTTCTTCATGGAGAATTAAGGAAACAAGTGAGTTAAACGAAGGGCGCAAAGCGGCCGTTCGAGTGCAACGACCATCTACTAACATTCGAGTGCTCTATCGCGGCTGGACTTGAATTGAGGAAGCGAATCGTAACCGATCATCATAGCCCTAATTCCGACTCCGGCGTAGCGACGGCTCCTGAAGCAGCATAAATTATTCCGCCGGAGCGCCTTCAGCGCACTATCTGAAGTAATCCGCAATAGGGTGTAAGCTCAGCAGGCAAATGGGTGATGGGTCGAACACTGCAGTTTGCAGCGCGAAGAATCTCGCTGTCCACTATGGGACTCACGCTGTACTGGACGCCGCGTCCGTCACAATTCTCCAAGGCGAACGTGTCGCTCTCGTCGGCCGAAACGGCTCCGGCAAATCCACTTTCCTCGATATTGCCGCTGGGCGGTCCACACCTGATGCCGGCGAATTCACCCGTCGCCGCGATCTCGTGACCGGCTACATGCCGCAGGTGTTCGATCTGGACGACGCGGCCACGGTTTACGACAACATCCTGAGCGGCGCGCAAGGATTGATGGACCTGATTCAGTCGTACGAGAACGCGTCTGCGGATGGCGCCGCTAGCGCGCAGCTACTTGAACAGATCAACCATGCAGACGGCTGGAATCTCGAAGTGAGGGTGAAGTCGTTGATCACTAATTTGCACGCTCCGGACGCGGAGCGGACCGTTGGCTCGCTCTCGGGCGGCGAGAAACGACGCGTTGCGGTTTGCCGCGCACTACTCGCGCGGCCTGATTTTCTGATCCTGGACGAGCCAACCAACCATCTCGATACCGATTCAATAGAGTGGCTGGAGCAATTTCTCGCTCGGTATCAGGGAACGTGCTTGTTCGTCACGCATGATCGCTACTTCCTCGACCGGGTAGCCACGCGGATCATCGAGTTAGCGCGTGGGCAATTTTACAGCTACGACGGGAGCTACACGCATTACCTGCTCGCACGCGCGCAACGCCAAAGCGTCGAAGAATTGCAGGAAAAGAAGCGGCAGAAGTTCCTAAAGCGAGAGCTCGAGTGGGTGCGGCGTGGACCGAAAGCTCGCCGGACTAAATCGGTCGACCGCATAGACCGGTATTTCGAGATGGCGGCACAGGAAGCGCCGGAGCCCGAGCTGGACGTGGATCTCATTATTCCGCCAGCGCCGAAGCTCGCGAATCGCGTTCTCGAATTACACGATGTCGCGGTGGAGATCGCCGGGCGGCGCCTGTTCACGAACCTCAACCTCCAGCTTTCCGCCGGTGAGAGGCTCGGAATCGTCGGTCGGAACGGTCTCGGCAAGTCATCGTTGTTGAAGGTGATGCTCGGTCAACTCACGCCTGTCGTTGGCGAGGTGCAGATCGGCTCGCGAACGGAAATCAACTACGTCGATCAAAACAGGATGCAGCTCGATGACGAGAAGACCGTGTGGCAGGAAGTGAGCGACGGAAGCGAGGCTGTGAAGCTGGGCGACGAGAGCATTACGTTACGCAGCTATCTGCGGCGCTTTCTTTTTAGCGAAGACCGGATCAACACGAAGATCTCGCAGCTGAGTGGTGGTGAACGCAGCCGTGTGTTGCTGGCAAAAATTCTGAAACGCGGCGGCAATGTGCTGATGCTCGATGAGCCGACAAATGATCTTGACCTAGGCACGCTCCGGCTGCTGGAAGAAGCGCTCGTGGTGTTCACCGGCTGCGTCGTTGTCGTGAGCCATGACCGGTATTTTCTGAATCGTGTTTGCACTTCGATCCTGGCTTTCGAAGGCGACGGCGAGGTCCGTTACGCGGTCGGCAACTACGACTACTACCTCGAGAAACGCGCTGAGGGCGCGGCGATCTCAGACGCAAACAGCGCGAACGCCGAACGCGCAGTCCAGCCGCACAAACCGCCTCCCAAGCCGCGCAAGCTGAAGTGGAAAGAGGAGCGTGAACTCGAAGGCATTGAGGCGACCATTCTGGCGGCGGAAAACGACGTCACACGCGTGGAAGCTGCGTTCGCCGCTCCTGATTTCTACGCAAACCCAAACGATTGGGGTGCGCTCGAGTTGGAGCTAAAAACCGCGCGCGAGCATGTGGCCGAGCTTTACGCGAGGTGGGCTAAACTTGAGGCGCTGCGTTAGCTGCGACGGATCGACTAACGCGACTTTGCCGCTCCGGCAGCAGTGGCTTGCATCTATGCTGAGCGTGCCGATGATCATTGTCTAAACTTAGAAGAAAGGACACCGATGAATTTGCGCTACCTCACTCTCTTCGCAACGATCGCTCTCTTCGCCGCGTCGATCGGCTTCGGCTACGCGGCTGACTTATCGTCAAACGACAAGCAATTCCTCGATGGCTACGAAAAGATCCGCTCCGCGCTTGCGGCCGACGATCTAAGCGGCGCCAGGCAGGCGGCCGCTGAACTTGGCGAGGAAGGCGCCTCTCTGTCGAGCAGCGACAAGCTCAGCACCGCCCGTTCCGAATTCGAGAAGCTGAGTGAGCGCGCGATCGACATGGGCCGCGGCAAGAATGGCTATTATGTCGCGAATTGTCCGATGTTAAAGAAAGAGTGGCTCCAGAGTTCGACCAAGATTTCGAATCCGTATGCCGGCAAGTCGATGCCCGATTGCGGTGTGATCAAGAAGTAACTGTTCGCGGTCCGACATCTGCCCGGCGAATAGTGGTTGAACGGAATCGCACCCTGCGTGACTAACTACTGATGAAGCAGTCGCTGATCGTGCGCCCCGCGGTCTCGCTCCTCGCGGTATTCGCCTGGTTGCTTGCGGCTAATCACTGCGTCGTTGCCGCGTTGCTGCCGCATACGTCAGAAGCTTCGGCGGAACACGCAGCATGCCATGCCCACAAAGCACCGGAGAAAGAGCCAAAGAGCAATGGCTGTGATGGAAGCATTTGCTGCAAGTCACTTGCTGCGCCTCTGGCGCTTGTGAAGACAGTCGCGAATAGCTGCGAGTGGTCTGGCGCGACGAAAACTTTCCTCCCGGTGTCCGATTTCAGTCTCCGTGAGCTACACGTCGTCAAAATCGAAGAAGGTGATACTGGTCCGCCGTGCTCTACCTCGTTCGCTGAGTCCGTCTTGCAGCGGAGCCTCCTCGCTCACGCTCCTCCTTCTTTAGTCTAACGACTGACGCTCCTGCATCTTCGCAGGCCCGCCAGTATTGTTGTTCCGCTGCGCGATCACGCGCCGGCGTTTCTCCTCTTTTGCAGTGTTTTCTACGACTACTTTGATGACTCGCATTCCAAAATTTCTGCTCCTCGGTTTGGTGATCGCCAGCTGCGGGAGCCACGCCTTTGCGCAGCTGACCGATGAGCCCAACGGCGGGAGGATATTGAGTCTCGATGAAGCGTTGCGGCGATCGCTCCGTTACAATCCGGACATCGCAAAGCTGGATGCGGCGCTCGCGGACAAGCTCGCCCGGGCGATTGAGGCCGAGGTGAAGTTAAACCCCACCTTCAAGGTGACGGCTGGACGAACCTCCGAGCAGGAAGGTGTCGGCAGCGAATTTGAATTTGAAATCGAGCAGCCGCTGCGGCCTTCGGATTTTGGATTGCGCAAAACCTACGCGGCGGCTCTCCGGGTGACCGCGAGTATCGAGCAGCAAGCGGATGTTCTCCGCGTGTTAAACACGACGGCGATCACCTACTACCGCGCGTGGTCTTTGCAGGAACGCGCTGCGCTCCTCGAGCGCTCGCGCACTCAGGCAGATCAAGTGCTCGGCACACTTCAGGAGCAGCTCGAGGCTGGGCAAAGCAACATCTCGCAGCGCAGCATCTTCGAAGCGGAAGTGGCGCGCTTCTCGGCCGAGCTCCTCGCCGTGCGTGGAGAGCAAGCCGGCGCGCAGGCCGAACTGGAACGCGCAACTGGCGCCCGCACCACCGGCTTACGGCTGGACCGACCAGGCTTTCCTGCGTTGCCCGGCACGCGAGAGATGGTGGCGTTTGCAGACCGGCGGTCCGGCATTCGCCGCCTCGCGCTCGTGCAACGCGCCGCCGCTGCGAAGAGCCTCTCGGTCGCACACGCGGACGCGGTATTTCCAGAGTTCGCGCCGGGGCTTGTCACCCGCTACGGCAGTCGGAATGACGAAGCGAACGTCGGCCTCACCATCGCCGGACGCCTCCCGCTTTGGGATCGTAATCAAGGCGAGTTGACGCGGGCGAGAGGCGCGCTCGACGCAGCCAATCGCGAGCTGGCTTCATATGATCGCGTCGGTCTCGAGCGTTCGGTGAATGCGCGTCGGCAGCAGTTGCTGAATCTGCAGACGCGCGCGGCCGCTTACAGGGACCAGGTGATTCCCGCGTATCGCGCGGCTTACGACGCCACGCTCTCGCAGTTCCGCGCGGGCCAGGCGACTGCGCTTCAGCTTTTCGAACTGCAGCGAAGTGTCGTCGACGCGCAGGAGAAGGCGTTTGATTACGCAGTCGAGGCGCTCTCTGCGCGGACGCACCTCGAGCAAATCATCGGCGGGCGGTTGGAAGAAGTCGGAAAAGAGAACTCATCAAAGTGATCAGATTGAACAAACGCTTCGTCGCGATGTTTGCGGCCATTCCGCTGTCGGCGCTGGCCCACGAAGGCCATGTACACGGTCCGGGGGAAACGGAAGCGGTCGCCACCGGTCCGGTGGCGCTCACCGACGAGGCGATCAAGAATCTCGGTGTTCAATCCGTCGAAGCCAATGTGGCGCCGCTGCAACGGACGATCACCATGATCGGACGCATCGAAGGTTTGCCGGAGCGGCTGGCTAAGATTGCGCCGCGCGCGGAAGGGAGAGTCGCGGAGATTCTCGTGAAGCTGGGTGATCGGGTAAGCGCGGGGCAGCCGGTATTGCGCTTCGAGCCGCGGACCGTCGGGAATCCCCCAGTGATCTTAAATTCGCCGATCAATGGCTTCGTCGTGCGGCAAGAGGCAAGTCTCGGGCAGGCGCTTAATCCCGACACGGTCCTGATGGAAGTGGCCGACTACTCGCAGGTGCTGGCACGCGGAATGACGTTCGAGAGCCCTGATCTCTCGCGCATCAAGCCGGGGCAAAACGCGCGCGTGCGGCTCGATGTTTTTCCGGAGCGCACCTTCGAGGGAAAAGTGCAGCGGCTCGATGTGGGTCTCGAGCGCGAGAGCCGCACGTTCGAGGTTTACGTGCTGCTTGAGAATCCCGAGCTGCAGTTGCGACCGAACATGCAGGCGAGCGTCTCGATTGCGATCGGCGATCCGCAAGAAGTTCTCGCGGTACCGCAGCGCTCGGTGCTCGGCGACCTCGGCAATCTGTTCGTCTTCATCCGCGACGGAAACAACTTCGAGCGCCGCAATGTGGTGATCGGCCTGAAAGCGGGCGATCAGGTGGAGGTCGTCGAAGGCGTGCTGCCCGGCGATAAGGTCGTGACGGAGGGGCAGTATCAACTGCAGTTCGCGACCAGCCCTGCGAAGGAGACAGAAGCCGCCGCCGCCGAACACGGTCATGGAGCAGACACGGCCGCTGGCGACGCTCACAACCATCTGCCGGGCTGGGCGTGGGGAATCGGCGGGCTTGTTTTAGGTGGAGTCATCGTCGCTTTGACGCGACGTTGGCCCGAAGAGGCAACCAGCTAAGGCAGTCGCATGTTCGACTGGATCATACGCTTCTCGCTCCGGAACCGGCTCTTCGTCGTCGCGTTCGCGGCGCTGCTGGCAGCGTATGGCGGCTACATCTTGACGAAGCTGCCGGTCGATGTTTTCCCCGACTTGAATCGACCGACGGTGACCATCTTCACCGAGGCCGGCGGGCTTGCGCCTGAAGAAGTGGAAGCGCTCGTCACTTTTCCGATCGAGTCGGCGATGAACGGCGCGGCCACCGTGCAGCGGGTGCGCTCGGTTTCGTCCGTCGGGCTGAGCATTGTGTTCGTGGAGTTCGGCTTCAAGCAGGACATCTACGTCGCGCGGCAGATCGTGACGGAGCGGCTGCAGCAGGTAAGCGAGCAGTTACCGCCGACCACGCGGCCTGTGCTGACGCCGATCAGCTCGATCATGGGCGAGATCATGCTCGTTGGTCTAACGGGCGATAATCCGGAGGTCACGCCGATGGATCTGCGCACGATCGCGGACTGGCAGATCCGTCAGCGACTGCTCTCGGTGCCCGGGATCTCGCAGATCGCGGTGATCGGCGGCGAGTTAAAGCAGTATCAGGTGCTGGTCGACCCGTTTAAGCTGCGCAACTTCAACATCTCGCTGCACGACGTCGAAGAGGCGACGAAGAACGCGAACGTAAATTCGACGGGCGGATTCATTCTCCGTCAACACACCGAGCAGTTGGTGCGCAACCTCGCGCGCATCAACGATCTCGATGACCTGAAGAGGTCAGTCATTCCGACCGACCGAAAAGACGGGATTGCACTCACGCTGGGTCAGGTGGCGGACGTGCGGCTCGGTGGGCCACTCGCCAAACGTGGCGACGCGGGGCTCGACGGCAAGGCCGCAGTCATCCTGACGGTGCAGAAGCAACCGGGAACTGACACGGTGAAGCTCACGCATCAGGTCGAGCGCGAGCTGCAGAATATCGAGGAAGGACTCCCGCCGGGCGTGAAGATCCACAGCGGAATTTTCCGGCAGAGCACGTTCATAGAGAACGCGATTCGCAATGTGGAAGAAGCGCTCCGCGATGGCGCGATTCTCGTCGCGATCATCCTGTTCATCTTCCTGCTGAATTTCCGCACGACCCTGATCACGCTGACCGCGATTCCGCTGTCGATGCTCGTGACAGTGCTGGTGTTTCGTTACTTCAAGATCTCGATCAACACCATGACGCTCGGCGGCCTCGCGGTGGCAATCGGCGAGCTGGTCGATGACGCGATCGTGGATGTCGAAAACGTCTTCCGTCGCCTGCGCGAGAATCGCCACCTCGCGAACCCGCTCCCGCCGCTCGAGGTCATCTACCGCGCCTCGAGCGAAGTGCGGAATTCGATCGTCTACGCTACGATCATCGTGGTGCTGGTTTTCATCCCGCTGTTCGCGCTGAGCGGGATCGAGGGGCAAATCTTCGCGCCGCTCGGCATCGCTTACATCACCAGCATCATCGCGTCGCTGATCGTCTCGTTAACCGTCACGCCGGCGCTGTGCTCCTATCTCCTGCCGAAGATGAAACGGATGGCGGATGCGAAAGATTCGTGGCTCGTCCGCGGGATCAAAGCGCTCGAGGCGAAGGTCCTCGCGATCGGGTTCCGGTTCTCGAGTCTGGTGCTCGTCGCGGCGACGCTCGTCTTCCTCGCCGCTCTCGCGACCGTGCCGTTTTTTGGGCGCGAGTTCCTGCCGCCGTTCAATGAAGGCAGCCTAACGATCAATCTTTTCCTGCCGGTCGGCTCGTCGTTAGCCGAATCGAATCTCATCGCGAAACTCGCGGAGAAGCTGGTCCTCCAAGTGCCGGAAGTGAAGCAGGCGGGTCGCCGCACCGGTCGCGCCGAATTAGACGAACACGCCGAGGGTGTGCACTACAACGAGATCGACACGGAGCTGCGCGCCTCCAGTCGCGGCCGCGAGGAAATCCTGAATGACATCCGCGCGAAGCTCGACCAAATCCCCGGCGTTGCTTCCAGCATCGGCCAGCCGATCTCGCACCGCATCGATCACGTCCTTTCCGGCGTCCGCGCGCAGGTCGCGGTGAAGGTTTTCGGTCAGGATCTCGCCGTCCTGCGCGCGAAGGCCGCGGAAGTGGAGGCCGCGATGAAGACGATACGCGGGATGGCCGACATCTTCACTGAGCCGCAGGTGCTCATCCCACAGGTGCACGTCCGTGTCGATCGCGATCAAGCGCAACGCTACGGCGTGATGGCGGGTGAAGTGGCGGATTACGCCGAGCTGGCGATGCAGGGCAAAACGGTGTCGCAGGTTCTGGAGGGAAGTCGCACTTTTGATGTCGTGCTCCGCCTGACGGATCTGGCGCGGAACGACGTGGATGCGATCCGGCAAATCCCGGTCGATACGAGCAGTGGCGTGGTGGTCCCCCTTGGGCAGCTCGCGCACGTCGAGGAAGCGAAAGGGCCTAACCAGATCAATCGCGAGGATGTGCAGCGGCGCATTTACGTGGCGGCGAACGTTTCCGGCCGTGACCTCGTCGGCGCGGTGCAGGAGTTGCAACGCGTCATCGCGGAGAAGGTGGAATTGCCGCCGGGCTACTACATCACTTACGGCGGGCAATTCGAAAGCCAGGCCGCAGCTTCACGCCTCATCTCATTCCTCAGCGTGTTCTCGCTGGTGGGCATGTTCGTCGTGCTCTACGCGCATTTCAAAAGCGCGATGTTCGCCGTGCAGATCATGCTGAACATCCCGATGGCGCTGATCGGCTCGATCGCCGGCATTTGGCTGATGGGCGGCACGATGTCGATCGCCACGCTCGTCGGCCTGATCACGCTGGCCGGAATCGCCGCGCGGAACGGCATCATGATGATTTCGCATTACCTCCACCTGATGAAGGAAGAGGGCGAAAGTTTCACGCAACAGATGATCGTGCGCGGCACGCAGGAGCGGCTCGTTCCGGTGCTGATGACCGCGCTCACCGCCGGGCTCGCGCTCGTGCCTCTGATCCTTGCCGCCGGCCAACCGGGCCGCGAAATTCTGCACCCCGTCGCGGTCGTCATCTTCAGCGGCATCTTCACGAGCACGCTGCTCGATTTTATTGTGACGCCGCTGGTCTTCTGGCGCTTTGGCCGCGCCAGCGCCGAGCGCCTGACGCGCGGCTCCGCAGGGTCAAACGCCCAGAAGCAGACCGCGCCGGAGCCGGCTTTCGCCTAACGAGCCATGCAGCCGCTCATCAAAATCCTGTTGTCGGCGCTGATCATCTTCGCCGTCTCGGAGATAGCGAAGCGCAGCTCCGTGCTCGGCGCGATCGTTGCCTCGCTGCCGATCGTTTCGATCCTCGCGATGATTTGGCTCTGGCGCGACACACACGATGCGGTGCGCGTGGCGCGGCTCTCGTCTGGAATTCTGTGGCTGGTGCTCCCCTCGCTCGTGCTGTTCGCGCTTCTCCCGCCGCTCTTGTTACGTTGGCAACTCGCCTTCCCAACCGCCCTTCTCGTGGCGTGTGCAGCCACCGTCGTCGCTTACTTTTTGATGCTCGCAGTCCTGAACTGGTTTCGCATTCAACCCTGATACCTGTCCACGAATAACCCTGAGATTAACCACGTCACATCCACTACACTCCAATATGAAAAACTCATCATTCCACCGCCGTTCTACTGCGCTTTTGAGCGCGATCGCCGTCAGCTGTTTCACCGCCGCGCCACTTTCACCCGTGCTCGCGCATGAGGGCGAAGATCAGAAACATTCCCACGGCACCGCCGCGTCCGGCTCCGTGATGGACGCGTGGAAAACCGCCCAGCAATCGCTGAAGGGAATTGAAACAGCGGCCGCTGCGAAGGAGCATGCGCCGATTCACGACGAACAGGAAAAGCTCGCAGGTGCGCTGAAGCAGATCCAGGAGCAAAACGGCGCCACCGGGGCCGACAAGACGCGTTTGGACGGAGCGATCAAGAATGCGGTCACGGCCTCGGAGAAAGTTCATACCGCCGCAGATGAGAAAGACTTCGCGAAAGTCGATTCCAGTCTGAAGACGCTGCAGGCGACGATGGGCCTGCTCGAGAAGCAGCTGAATCCTGCCGCGAAGTAGTTCGCTATCTCATCGCATGATTTACTTCAGCACGCGGAATCTCGCTGCCCTGTTCACTGCGGCGATGCTGCTGTCAGGCGTGACCGCTCAGGCGCAACATGACCACTCCGGGTCGACAGGTTCGGTGAAAGCCGAGATCGTTTCGCCCGCGAACTTCAAAGCGGGCGAGACGGCCGCGACCGTGCTGCGCCTAACGAGCAAAGACGGGAAGCCGATCAGCCCGAGCAGCTCCAGGTCGCGCACACGGAGAAACTGCACCTGCTCGTCGTTGATGAAACGCTGACCGACTATCATCATGAGCACCCGGTCGAGGGCGAGAAGCCGGGCGAATATACATTCGAGTTCAGCCCGCGCGCGGGTGGAACCTACTCGATCTGGGCCGATGTCGTGCCGACAACCACCGGGAGGCAGGAATACGCAAAAACGCAGGTAAAGGTGCAAGGTCCACCAGCGAAGAAGGATAAAACCTTGAACACGACGGCGGACGCGAGCGGTTATCGCTTCAGCCTGGCGACGGAGAACAACGAGCCATTGCAAGCCGGCCAAGCCACGATGGTGAACATCACAGTGACGACGCCGGACGGGAAAGAATTCACCGGGCTCGAGCCGGTGATGGCGGCCTTCGCACACATGGTGGCGTTCCCGGAGGATCTCGCGTCGGTGACGCATGTGCATCCGATGGGAGAAGAACCGAAGGCAGCGGCTGAACGCGGCGGATCGCAGTTGAGCTTTCATGTGGAACCGGAGCAGCCGGGATTCCAGAAGCTCTTCCTGCAGACTCAGATCGGCGGGAAGGAAGTGTATGCCGCCTTCGCGCAGAATGTGCAGCCGGCTGCTCCTGCAGGTGCATCAGCAGCCGGCGAATACACCTGCCCAATGCATCCTCAAGTGAAACAAAAGACCGTCGGCAAATGCCCGAAGTGCGGCATGGCGCTCGTGCCGACGACTGCCGACGCGCATCAGCACCAGCACTGAGCAGCGATGAAAGCTCCCGGCCTTCTTCTGGCGCTCTGCTTTCCGGTGTTTATTTCGCTGTCATCGTGCCGCAAGCCAATCCCGACAGCGCCTGATCGCGAGGCGATCGCGACAACTGTCACCGCGTTCCATGACGCTCTAGCGAAAGGCGATCGCGCCGCAGTGTTAGCGTTGTTGGCACCTGATGCGCAGATCGTTGAAACGGGTCACCGGCAAACGCGTGAAGAATACGAGAGTGAGCATCTCGGCGCGGACGTTGAATTCGCGAAGGCAGTACCGAGCACGCGCAGCGCGCTGATCGTGCGTCAGGAAGGCAACGCGGCATGGACGACGGCGACGGGTCGAAGCACAGGCACATACAAAGGCCGTCCGGTGAACTCAGAGAATGCTGAGCTGATGGTGCTCGCCAAGACGGACGAAGGCTGGCGCATTCGCGCGGTTCATTGGTCGAGCCATAGCGGCGGCCACTGAGTTCGCTCCAAGCAATGACAAAGCTTGGAGCCCACACAGGCGTGGTCTAAGTTCCTCGCCTCATGGCATTCCACTCCTCGCGCCGCCTTGTAATCTGCTCGCTGATGTCCACCGCTCTCGCCGCAACTGCTTTTGGCGATGAAGGCATGTGGCTCTTCAACAACCCGCCGCTCCAGCAGTTCAAGGAGAAGTATCAATTCGAGCCGACGCCGCAGTGGCTCGATCATCTGCAGAAATCGAGCGTGCGGTTTAACTCCGGCGGGAGCGGCTCGTTTGTCTCGGCCGATGGCCTCGTGATCACGAACCATCACGTTGGCCTCGACACGCTGCAGAAGATCTCGAGCGAAAAAAACAACTACGTGCGCGACGGCTTCTATGCGAAATCGCGCGCCGAAGAACCGAAGGCGACCGACCTCGAGCTCAACGTTCTGATGTCGATCGAAGACGTGACCGAGCGCGTCAATGCCGGAGTTCAGCCAGGCCTTTCGGGGGAAGAGGCGAGCAAGGCGCGCGGCAACGTGATTGCCCAGATCGAGAAGGAGAGCAAAGACAAGACCGGCCTGCGGTCGGACGTCGTCACGCTGTATCAGGGCGGCGTCTACAATCTATATCGCTACAAGCGTTACGACGATGTGCGGCTCGTGTTCGCGCCAGAGGAACAGATCGCATTCTATGGAGGCGATCCGGACAATTTCGAATATCCCCGGTTCGATCTCGATATCTGCATCTTCCGCGCTTACGAAAACGGCCAGCCAGCCAAGATCGAGCACTTCCTGAAGTGGAACACGACAGGACCCGCCGACGGTGAGCTCACGTTTGTCAGCGGGCATCCGGGTCGCACGGATCGCCAGCTAACCGTGAGCGAGCTAGCTGAAGCGCGCGATGTGGAAGTCCCATACCTGCTCAGCATGTACAACCGCCGGGAGGTGCTGCTCGGAGCGTTTGGTGCCCGGAGTTTCGAAAACGCGCGCCGCGTGCAACAGGACCGCCGCGGGGTCGAGAACAATCGCAAACGCTACGACGGCTACCTCGCTGCGCTGCTGGATCCTGAGGTGTGGAGCGCAATCGATCAACGCGAACAGAGACTGCGCGACGCGATGAACAGCAAGCCGGAGTTTAAAGGCATGATCGCGGCGTATGACCGCATCAAACAGGCCCAGGCAGACACCGCGAAAGTGCTCCCGGTTTATCATTACTTCGAGACGAACCGCGGCCGCGCTGGAGCCACCTACCGCGCACCGCGCGCGTTCTACAGCAACTTGTTCAAGTATGCCCGCCGGCTCCTGCGCGCAGGCGAAGAGCGGGCCAAACCGAATGGCGAGCGGTTCCCGGAATATCGCGACAGCAACCGCGAATCACTCGAGCTCGATTTCTTTTCGACTGAACCGGTGCATCCTGATGTTGAACAGGTCACGCTCGCCGATTCGCTGACCGACATGGCAACAGCGTTTGGTTTCGAAGACCCGCTCGTGCGGCAAGTGCTCGCTGGAAAATCACCCGCAGACCGCGCCGCTGAGCTGGTCACTGGAACGAAGCTCGGCGATCCGGCGTTCCGCAGGCAGCTTTACTCCGGCGATCCTCCAGCGATCGCTTCCGCGAACGACCCGATGCTTGAACTAGCTCGCCTGGTCGATGCTCCGGCGCGTGCCGCGCGCAAGACCTTTGAAGCGCAGGATGAGACAAAGCAGCAGGCGTACGCCGAGATCGCAAAAGCACGTTTCGCGATCGAAGGCACGAGCAGTTACCCTGACGCGACCTTCACACTGCGCCTCTCCTACGGACCGGTGCTCGGCTACGAAGAAAACGGCAAACAGATTGCGCCGCTCACCACCTTCGCGGGGCTGTATCAGCGCGCAGCCGAGCATAACAATCAGCCACCGTTTGATCTGCCGAAGCGCTGGATCGAACGCAAAGGGAAGCTGAACATGAGCACGCCGTTCAACTTCGTCTCGACAGCCGACATCATCGGCGGCAATAGCGGAAGCCCCGTCACGAACAAGGCAAACGAGTTCGTCGGAATCATCTTCGACGGCAATATTCAATCGTTAGTGCTCGATTGCATCTACGCCGAGAAGCAGGCGCGCGCCGTGAGCGTCGACTCGGCAGCGATCAGCGAAGCGCTCCGGAAGATTTACGACGCCGGCGCGCTGGCGGACGAGATCGAGGGCAAAACGGCCCAGCGTTAATATGCTCGAACGGCTGAGCTCCTAACTGCGCGCAGGTCGAATGGCAGAGTCGCGCGGTGTCGTCGTCTGTGGCGGAGGGATCATCGGTCTCTGCGTCGCGCACTATCTTGCGCGCGCAGGATTTCGCGTGACGGTCGCGGAGCGGAACAGCGAGGAAGCTGGATCGTGCGCGCATGGCAGCGCCGGTTATGTGTCGCCGAGCCATGTCGCGCCGATCTCCGCGCCGGGCATGATCTGGCAGGGCTTGAAGTGGATGACGAGCTCGCGCAGCCCGTTCTATATTAAGCCACGGCTGGATCCGGAACTAATGCGGTGGGGATGCTGTTCGCGCGTAGCTGCACTCCGGAACACACGCGCCGCGCGGCGCCGGTGTTGCGCGATCTCTGTCTCGCGAGTCGCGCGCTCTTCATCGAACTCGCGGAGCAAACCGGCAATTCGTTCGAGCTGCGCACAGAAGGTCTCTTGAATCTCTGCAAGACAGCGGAAGGCCTCGATCACGAAGCGAACGGCCTGGCGCGGCTCACGAATGAAGTCGGCGTGGAAGCGCGCGTGCTCGATCGCAACGAAACCGCCGCGATGGAACCCGGCGTGGAGATTGACGTCGCCGGCTCCGTTTATTTCCCGATCGATGCGCATCTGACGCCATCGAAATTCGTCTCGACGCTGGTGGCGTTACTGCGGCAACAAGGCGTCGCGTTTCGCTGGAACACCAGCATCGCCGGCGGGCGGCACGACGGCCAGCGCGTCACCGCTCTCCGGACTAGCGCCGGTGAGATCGAAGCCGCCGAATACGTGATCGCGACCGGCTCCTGGGCAGCGGAAACGGTGCGCGATCTCGCGCTGCGGCTGCCGATGCAACCGGGGAAAGGCTACAGTCTAACGATCGAGTAACCGCGCTTTCGCTTCACGAAATCGCACATCCTCGCCGAGCGCCGCGTCGCGGTGACGCCAATGGGCGAAAGGTTGCGCTTCGGCGGCACGATGGAATTGAGCGGGCACAGCGGTAACGTGCGACCGGAGCGCGTGGACCAGATCAGGAATGCGGCGCAAACGTATTTCCCCGGTTTCCGCCCGGACGATTTCGCGGGCGTGCAGCCGTGGTTTGGTTACCGGCCGGTCTCGCCGGACGGCATGGCTTACATCGGCAGGCTCGCGCGTTACACAAATCTGAGCGCTGCGTGCGGCCACGCGATGCTCGGTGTTACACTCGCGCCGATCACCGGCGTGGTCATCGCCGAGACACTCAGCGGTCGAAAGCCGAGCGTCGACATGACGCTGCTGAACCCCGATCGGTTCGCGTAAAGCCTACAGCTGCTGGAGCAGCGCGTTCCAGCGCGCCCATGCATCGTCACGCGCTTTCTTGTTCTCGGCGGTGCCTGCCGGCGATTCGCCGTCGCGCATGAAACCGTGGCCCGCACCCTTGTAGATGACGGGATCATACTTCTTCCCGGCAGATTTCATCAGCTCCTCGGCCTTTTGAATCGTCGCGTTCACGCGCTCATCGTTCTCGCCGTAGAAGCCGTAAACGGGACATGGAATCTTTGCGGCGTCAGCCGGATCGTCGACCGCCGTGCCATAGAAGGAATAGGTGGCTTTAAGCTTCGGATTTAGGCTGGCATAACCAAAAGCCCAACCGCCACCCCAGCAGAACCCGCACACAGCCAAACTTCCAGTGGTAGCCGGCAGCTTCTGCGCGAACTCGGCTGTCGCATTCAGATCCGCGATGACCTGCTGTTGCGGCAACGCCGAGATCGCCTTACGCGCGCCGTCGACATCATCGAACGTCTGCCCGCTCAGCAGGTCGGGCGCGATGGCGATCACGCCGTTCTCCGCGAGCTGATCGCAGACGCCCCGCACCCAATCGGTGAGTCCGAAAATTTCGTGAATCACGAGCACCACCGGCGCCTTCTCCTTTCGCTCAGGGTAAACGACGAACGCTTTCAGCGTGCGCTCACCCGACTTAAACTCTACCCATTCACCGTGACGCGGAGAGTTGTTTAAGCGGAGCTTCGCCCACTCCTGCGCCTGCGCATTCGGAGCGGCGAACGTCGCGCACGCAGCGGCCGTTGCTAACAGGAGTGTTGCGACAGTTGACCGCATCAGAGATCCCTGCCGGTGCGCATTGGTCCGCCTACCGCGTCTGGCGCGGCCGCCTGCCCCCAGATGATATTATCGAGGCTTAAGATACCGCCGCCGCGGGTGAAGATGTAGAGAAAGACGAAGCAATAGACGACCGCGAGCTCGCCTTTGTTAACGATGGGGAAAAAGCCGCCGGGAAAATGCGCCATGAAATAGGCTACAGCCATCATGCCGCTCGCTAGCAACGCGGCAGGACGTGTGAGCAGACCAACCGCAATCAGCAGTCCCCCAGCAAACTCGATAATGGCGCCGAGGAGCATCATTCCTTGCGCTTCGCCTTTGCCGCCGAACATGCCGAACAGCTTTTGAGCGCCATGACAGGCGAACAGCAGGCCCACGATGATCCGCATGATCGCGTAAACGTATCCCGAGTATTTTCCGATAGAAGAATTCACCGCGGCAGGCTGCGCGATTCCCGCGAGGCGGTCAAGAGTTGTCCTTGCGCCGCGGCAGCACACATATGCTGTTATCTCTTTTGATGAACGTCGCGCCGTTGGCGGTGTCGAATCAGAGGACCGGATCCAGCGGACTTCGTGTGAAGGTATGGCATTGCCAGCCCGTACCAGTGCGGCGACCGTCCCCGCTTCTCATCTATCCATGTGCAACCGTTTCGCTCGCCTCCTTCTTTTTCTCGCAATCTCCGCCGCACCGGCTTTCGCCAACACCGCTCCGCCCGCGCTCCAAGCGTTGCCGTTTCCCCAGGACACGAGCGATCTCAAACCCGATCCCGCAGCACACTTCGGCAAGCTGAAGAACGGATTGCGCTATGTCATTCTTCCCAATCACGAGCCAAAAGGACGCGCCTCGTTGCGCCTGCTCGTCCTGGCTGGTTCGCTGCAGGAATCGGAAGAGCAGCGTGGGCTGGCACATTTCCTCGAGCACATGGCGTTCAATGGCAGCAGGCATTATCCGCCCGGAACGCTGGTGGAGTTCTTTCAGCGGATGGGGATGAGCTTCGGAGGAGATACGAATGCGAACACGGGGTTCGAGCGCACAGTTTATCTCCTGGAACTCCCGCGTGCTGACGATGCGACGCTCGCTGAAGGGCTGCGGGTGTTCAGCGATTACGCGGATGGCCTGCTGCTCAGCAAAGAGGAAATAAATCGTGAGCGCGGCGTGATCCTATCGGAAAAACGTGCGAGCGATTCGGTAGGGTTCCGCACGTTCGTGGCGGAGTTCGAGGCGATGCTCGGGAAGTCTCTTCTCCCAAAACGGATACCGATCGGCACGCCGGAAGTGATCACACAGGCGGAACGCGAACGTTTCGTCGATTTCTGGAATGCCTGGTATCGCCCGGAAAAAATGGCGGTAGTTGTTGCCGGTGATTTCGCCGACAGCGCAGCAGTCGAGAAGATGATCAGCGATGCATTCTCGGGTTTGGAGCCACGTGCTCCCGGCAGCCCAGAGCCGTCGTTAGGCGAGCTCGAGAAATTCGAAGGTATTCGCGCGGTCTTCCACGCCGAACCCGAAGCATCGGCGACGACCATCTCGTTGACCAGCCTCACACCGTATGCCCACGAGCGCGACACAGCCGAGCGCCAGATCAAACGTCTCTCCCGCTCGCTCGCGCTGGCGATACTCAATCGTCGATTCTCGATTCTCGCGAAGAAGGAGGACGCGCCGTTCTTTTCGGCGCACGCGTCTGTTTATGAGCAGTTCGATTTCTTGCGTGACGCGAGTGTAGAGATCTCGTGCAGGCCCGAGCAGTGGAGCGAAGCGCTTGCCGCTGGCGAGCAGGAGCTGCGCAGGGCGCTGGAATATGGCTTCACGCAGGCGGAAGTGGCAGAGGCGGCGGCGAACATCACGAACCAACTTGAGCAGGCGGCGAAAAGCGCAAGCACCCGGCATTCAAACACGATTGCCGATGCTATCGTGCAGCATCTCGTTTCCGGCGAGGTGTTCACCACACCCGCGGACGACCTCGCGCTTCTCAAGCCGGCGCTCGATCAGGTCACGCCTGCTGATTGCCTCGCGACACTTCGCACCGACTTCCGTGCCCCCGGGCAGTTTGTTTCCGTGACTGGAAACGCCCGGATCACGGGAGATGCTCCGGCCGCGATCGCCGCTGCTTACGATAACGCGCACGCTGTTGCAGTCGCTGCACCTCAAGCCGATGCGGAGAATACGTGGAGCTACACCGACTTCGGTCCGCCCGGGGAAATCGCTCGGCGTGAACACATCGAGGATCTTGGTATTGAACTCGTCACGTTCAACAACGGAGCCCGGCTTAACCTGAAGAAAACGGACTTCGAAGCGAACCGGATCAGCGTGAACGCGCGAGTCGGAAATGGCGCTATTACAGAACCGCCTGATCAGCGTGGTCTGGCGGCGATGGCTGGCGGTACGTTTATGTCGGGCGGGCTCGGAAAATACAGCTCAGACGATCTTCGGACCCTCCTCGCGGGAAAAAATGTAGGCTGGCAGTTCGCGCCGGAGCCCGATGCGCTGCGATTCAGCGGCAATACTACGCGGGATGATCTCCTTCTGGAGTTTCAGCTTCTTGCCGCCCACCTCACTGACCCCGGCTACCGGCCTGAGGCTCTGCGCGTCGCGCGGAAGGGACTGGAGCAGATCTACCTGTCGTTCCAACACACCCCCACCGGTCCGCTTGCCACTGAAGTGGCCAATCTTCTTGCAAGCGGCGATCCGCGTTTCGGGATGCCGCCGGAGGAGGTGATGATGGCCCGTAATCTGGATGAGGTGAAGGCCTGGCTAACGCCGCAGCTTACCAAAGGCGCGCTGGAGATTGGAGTCGTTGGCGATTTTGACGTCGACGCAGTCATAGCTGCTGCCGCGCAGACAATCGGCGCGCTGCCTCATCGGGAATCGAAGCCGTCGCTCGACGAATTGAAGAAACTTAAGTTTCCGGAGCAGCCGTTCTCGAAAGATTACGTCATTGAGTCGGAGATTCCGAAAGGATCCCTAGAGCTTTACTGGCCTTCGAGCGACGGTCTCCAAGCGCCGCGGAATCGCCGATTGAATCTGCTCAGCGCAGTGGTGAATGATCGGCTCCGCGCGAAGGTGCGTGAAGAAATAGGCGCGAGCTATAGCCCGCGCGCAGCCAGCAACGCGAGCGATACGTTTCCGGGATACGGGTATTTCGTTGCCAGCATCGACGTAGACCCTTCTACCGCGGGGAAGATGTCCGACCTGGTGATTGATCTCGCCGATGATCTTGCTGAAAGAGGAGTGGGTGAAGACGAGCTTGAACGGGCGCGTCTGCCGCTTCTGACTGCGCTCAAGGAATCACTGCGCAGCAATGGGTACTGGCTCTCTTCGGTCGCCGCGCGCGCGCAAGAGAAACCCGAGGTCCTCGACTGGGCCCGCACGCGAATCGCCGACGTGGAAGCGATCACGACTGCGGAGCTGAGCGAACTCGCCGAAAAATATCTTCGGCGCGAACACGCCTCGAAGGCGATAATCCTTCCCGCCACCGAACATGTTGGGGCAGCTGCAGCAGCGACCGGCACAGACGGCAAATAACTGTGGGAACATTGCATGTTCCCGTCGCTCATTGAGCGTGCGGCATGGAGGTGCACGTCGGCTGTTCCGGTTGGTTCTACTGGCACTGGCGCGGTCTCTTCTATCCGGATACCAGGCGCACGTATACGTGGTTTAAGCACTACACAGAGAACTTCAACACTGTGGAGCTGAACGCGCCGTTCTACAGCTGGCCGAAGATCGAGACCGCCAAAGGCTGGCGTCGTAATGCGCCGGAAGGCTTCCGCTATTCGGTTAAGGTGAACCGCCTGATAACTCACGAGAAACGTCTCGTGCACACGCGGATGCTCATCGAGGAGTTCTACAAATTCTCTGAGATCCTGGGCCCAACGTTGGGTTGCTTTCTGTTCCAATTTCCGCCGAGCTATCGCTACACGCCTTCACGCTTGCAGAGCATCGTGCGGCAGCTTGACCCACGATATCGTAGCGCTGTCGAGTTCCGTCACAGCAGTTGGTGGCGCGAATCCGTTTACCGGAACTTCCGGGAGCGAGGTCTGTCGTTTTGCACGGTGAGCGCGCCGCGTATCCCCGCCGGATTAGTGAAGACCAGCGAAGTCATTTACGTCCGTCTGCACGGAAGCAGCCGCTGGTATCGGCATGATTATTCCGACGCGGAGCTAGCCGTGTGGGTCGCAAACATCTGCGACAGTGGCGCGCGCGAAGCATGGATTTACTTCGACAACGATCGCGACGCCTTTGCGATCAAGAACGCGCATGAACTGATCCGGCGATTACGTAACGAAGGCGTCACCGTTCGCTAAAGACGCGTTGTTAAACAGGGAAACCAAATGCCGTAAGCAGATTGGAGAAACGGCGATTCAACTCTGCGATTGTTTGAGGCTTTAGTTTTTCTTTGTAGTCACCGGGCGTGACTTTCCGCTTATGGAGCGAAATATTCTCCGCCGCGGGCCTTCTGGTTTCGTGGGCGCGCGCGGCCGCGGCGAACTCGTAAGTTTCGTTGTGGTTTACTGACTCAAACCGACTCACCACCTGAGCGAGCCATGTGGAAAAATCGGCGACCATCATCTCGTACCTGACGAGCACGGTATTTGGTCGGCCAACAATCTCGCGCTGGTACTGCTCGTATCGCTCCAGAACATTGCCGATGTGTTCCTTGAAATTCCCTCCGGTTCCGTAATCGCCCTGGTAGCGCACGTATTCCGCTCCGGACATATCCAGGACGAACTTGTCGATGCCTGCTTCCGCAACTTCCCTACGGACGCCTGTGTTCGGGGGCACGGCACCACGATGCATGAAGCAATAGGAGAAAAACATCGAGGTGAGCACGTCCCGTGGATCCCGCAGATGAAGCAGGATGTTCGCTTCGGCGAGCGCGCGGCTCGGCACGTAAAAACGCATTGGCCCGAAACAGCCGTTGTGTTTCGCGATGTAATCCTTTCCTCTGAACATCTTCGCGACCGGGAGCTTGTCGGGATCCGGCTGGTTTTCAGAATGGTAGCGGATGTTGTTGTGGTCGCAGATGTCCTTGAGAACGCGGTGCAGGACCATCGAACCCGCCTTGTGCGTTGTGAAGACAACTACGTTCTTGTGAAGTTTCTGAAATCTTCGCTGCGAGAAAAACATCGAGCCTGGTCACCGTACTCACCAACGTCGTTGAGGGTCAACGCATCGTTGATCTGACGGCAATGCTTTGGCGCAACGGGATCGCCGCGGCTATCTTTTGACCACCAAGGTTCTTCGCGGTGCGCTATTCTGAGCGGTGTCACGTGAACGAATCGTCGTCGCGGGTGGAGGTGCCGCGGGATTCTTCGCGGCGATCGCTTGTGCCGAAGCTCGACCGAAGAGCGAGGTGTTGATCCTTGAGCGCGGGCCGCGCTTTCTGACGAAGGTGCGGATTTCCGGAGGCGGCCGCTGCAACGTTACTCATGCTGCGCTGGAGCCGCGCGCATTCAGCAGTCGTTATCCGCGCGGTGAACGAGCACTCATCGGCGCACTGCACGCCTTTTCGCCAGAAGACACAGTCGCGTGGTTTGAACGGCGAGGCGTTCGGCTCAAGACGGAACCGGATGGTCGCATCTTTCCTGTAACGGACTCGTCGGGAACTGTGATTGATTCGCTACTGCACCAAGCGGAGGTCGCCGGCGTGCGGCTTCGCACCCGCACCGGCCTTGAAGGCGCGGTGCGAAATGCAGCGGGTGGGTTTGTCCTGCAGCTGACGAACGGCGAAACGATGCAATGTGACCGCTTGTTGCTCGCGACGGGCGGCGCACGCGCGACGACCGGTCCGGAGATCGCGAGATCGCTTGGTCACACGATTGAGCCGCCGGTGCCATCATTATTCTCGTTGCATGTAACCACAGAATGGCTGCACGCGCTGCCTGGCTTGTCTGTGCCGGATGCGGAGATATCTGTGGCCGGGACGAAGCTGCGCGCACGCGGCCCGATTCTCATTACTCACGCCGGCGTGAGCGGCCCGGCAGTTCTGCGCCTGTCCGCTTGGGGAGCGCGGAAGCTGGCTGAGTCCGGTTACAAAGCGTCGCTGCGGGTGAACTGGCTCCCCGCCATGGGTGCCACCGAAATCGCGGCCGAATTCGGCATCCGCCGTTCCACTCAATCGCGCCGCCAAATCGCCAGCGTGCCGATATCGCCGGTGCCCTCACGACTCTGGGTACGACTCGTCGCACACAGCGGAGTGCCTGGTCAGGTAACCTGGACCACGCTTTCCCGCACGCGTGCTACTGCTCTGATAGACCTTCTGATGAAGACAGAACTTGCCGTTGACGGACAATCATTGAACAAGGATGAATTCGTTACATGCGGCGGCGTCAGCCTGCGCGAGGTGAACTTCAGGACCATGGAGAGTCGCATGGTGCCGCATCTTTACTTCGCGGGCGAGTTGCTCGATATCGATGGAATTACGGGCGGGTTCAATTTCCAGGCGGCCTGGACAACAGGCTGGATCGCCGGCCACGCAATGGCCGACGCCGAACCGATCGCCAGCTTATGAAGCGCAGAGAACCCGAGCAAACTGCCGCTGCAATCACACGAGTGCGGCAGATCTACGCAGAGGTCGCCGAACGCCGGATCGAGCGCAACTGCGTTCGACTGCAGACATGCTGTCATTTTAAGCTTACTGGCCGCACGCCGTTCCTCACTAGAGGCGAAGCGCTTGTGGCAGCGAAGGCGATGCGTGCCACCGGTCGCAAGCGATTGCCCGAAGATAACGACGGCGCATGTCCCCTGCTCGAGCGCCCAACCGGCAACTGCCTCATCTATCTGGACCGGCCGTTCGGGTGCCGAACACACTTCTGCACGGTCGCGGGTGGGCCATACGCGCGGCGTGAAGTTGCTGACCTGATTCAGCGGCTGGAAAAAGTAGATGCCGATCTTGGCGGGAATGGTGCGAGCGCACTGCCGCATGCGCTAGAGCAAGCCCTGAAGCAGATCCGCTGAAAACCGTCCGCGAATTGCGTTGGACAACGCACCAGAATCGCGGCGCGTGATTTCTCACCACTCACTCTGGCCGGTGATCGTTGCAGCGCATCTGCTCCCCGCGTATCAGTCTCTCCCATGAATGCGCCCGAGCCATCTTTCCGCCATAAGGCGATCGAGCTCCTGCGTCGTGGACCGTTCAAACGTTACATCATCGGCTCGGCGATTTCGGACACCGGCACATGGATGCAGGTGATGGCTCAGGGGTGGGTGCTCAGCACATTGACCGATAGGGCGCTGGTGCTCGGCATGGTCAATATGGCGGCGGGGCTGCCGACGCTGGCGCTAACAATGGTCGGTGGTTCTGCGGCTGATCGATTCGACAAGCGCATGATTCTGATTGTTACGCAGGTCGTGCAAATCGTGCTCGCCGTTATCCTCGGCACGCTGGTGCTATTTGGGTACATTCAGATCTGGCACATTCTGGTGCTGGCCGCGTTGCTCGGCGTGGTGATTGCATTCGAAATGCCCGCCCTGTCGGCGCTCGTGCCGGAATTGGTGCGGAAGGACCAGATTGCATCGGCTGTCGCGCTGGATCGCTCAGTGTTCCACGGCTCGCGTCTCCTGGGTCCTTCGCTGGCGGGTCTCCTGGTCGGCTGGTGGGGCGCGGCGTCGGCTTTCTTTGCAAACGCCTTCACTTTCGTAGCGCTGATTATCTCGATGATTCTCATTCCGCGACGAACCCTCGGAACGGCTGAGGAGGAAGAGCAGCGACGGAGCGGGTTGCTGGAAGGTTTTCGCTATGTCAAAAAAGATCGCACGATCCTGTCGCTGATCGCGTTAATTGCGCTCACAACTGTGTTCATCTACCCGGTGGTTTCAGTGATGTTGCCGCTATACGTTCGACAGCTTCTTGGGCTCGGTCCTGAGAGGATGGGTATTCTGATGGCCGTGTCAGGGAGCGGCTCGCTGGTCGGCTCCCTAGGGTTGCTCAGCGTCGCACGTGGCAAACGTATTCACTTCATCATGGGCGCGGTCGTAGTGGTCGCCTGCTCGATGTTCGTCATGTCGCGTACCTCCAGTTTTTGGCTCGCCGCGATGTCGATGGGAGCGATGGCCATCGGTCTTGCCACAAATTTCGGGCTGGCAAATACGATCGTCCAGGAGCGTGCGCCAGCTCACCTTCGTGGACGCATCTCCGCGGTTTTCGGTTTGAGCTTTTTCGGCTTAATGCCGATCGCAGGGCTGGTGGTGACAAGCTTGTCCGATTTGATCGGAATGCGTTCGGCAATGGCTGCGGCTGCCTCTGTGTACGCGACGGGCGCGTTGTTCGTGCTTAGCCGCTGCGATCACACCTTACCGGTCGCTGCCGAAGTGCCGCCCGAGCCACAGCCGGCACCGGCGCCGGCGACGGTCGCGTAACTTAAGAAGCGCCTGTTGATATCGTTTTCCACCTGCTGGAATTCTGGGCGGCATACGTCCGGCGACGAGATGTTGCGCGAGATCAAAGGCGAGCTGGGCTTCAGCAGGATCGAGCTCGGCCATGGCATCCGGATCTCCCTGATGCCGGGCGTTCAGAAAATGCACGAGGCAGGGGAAGTGACATTCAGTAGCCTGCACAACTTCTGCCCCCTCCCTCTCGAGGTAATGCATGCGTCCCCAGACTGCTACAAATTCTCGTCGGGGGCTGTGGCCGAGCGTGAACGGGCAGTGAAGCAAACGTTTCAAACCATCGATTTCGCCGAGCGGCTTGGCGCGCCGTTCGTGGTGCTGCATTGTGGCGAGGTGCCGATGAACCCGATCACCGACGAGCTGATCGCGCTCATGAAGGCAGGCCAACTCCTCTCGCGCGAATACGTCCGACGGAAGATCAACGCAGTGAAGAAACGTGAGGCTGCTGCGGCCTGGCACCTTGAGCGTGTGAAAGAATGCCTGCGGCGGGTTGTTGATTACGCCGCCGCCAAGGACGTGCGGCTGGGAATCGAAGCAAGGCGCGGCTATGAGGAGATGCCTAACGAACGCGAGCTTCCTGCGTTACTGGATCAGTTGAATTCACCCTACGCCGGTTACTGGCACGATTTCGGCCACATTCAGATCAAAGAGAATCTCGGTTTTCTCGACCATCAAGAATGGCTGCGCACAATCGGCCAGCGCGCCTTTGGCTGCCACCTTCAGGATTGCGTCTGGCCGGCTCAGGATCATCAGCCACCGTTTGCCGGCGACGTCGATCTCGAGAAACTAGTTCCGCTCCTTCCGGCGGACTGCTTATTTGTGTGGGAGATGAGTCCGCGCAAAACAGTGGAGGAGATTCGGCGCTCCGTTTCGACCTGGCAGAGTCACTTCGACCGATGAGAAAAGTCCTGCTCACCACCGCGCAAATCGCGGTGACGATCGCGCTGTTGTACTTCGTCTTTCGCGATCCGGGGAAGCGCGCACAGATGGCGACCGCGCTCCACCTGGCGAACTACTGGTGGATTGCGCTCGGTATACTCGCGTATCTGATTGTGGAGCTGGCGGCAGCGATTCGTTGGCAAGTTCTGCTGCGTGTCCAGGGTATTTGGCTCAGCAACATGAGAGTCGGCGCGCTGTTCTTCATCGGCATGTTCTACAACCAGTTTATGCCTGGTGGAACAGGAGGCGACATTATCAAGAGCTATCTCCTGTTGAAAGAGACGCCGGACAAGAAAGCCGGCGCGCTGCTGGCGGTGATGTTCGATCGCGTGATCGGCTTGATCGCATTGATCAGCATCACAGGCATATTGATCTTCCTCCGGTATGATTACCTCGCTCAGACTCCAGAGACGCGCCGACTGTTATACGTGTTGCTCATCGTGCTCGGGAGTTCCGTGCTGGGACTGGTCACGTCATTCCTGATCAGCGGCTTCCATTTACTGAATCGGCTTCCGCACCGTTTCCCTAGTCGCGAGAAGCTGATCGAGGTCTCAGTCGCTTACCATCTTTATGCTCGTCACTGGAAGGCAACGCTAGTCGCCTTCACAATGTCGCTGGTCGCGCACCTCGGAACATTTACCACGTTTCTGTGCGTCGCTTACGCGCTCCACGCGCAAGATGTTCGCGTGACTCCGCCAACGCCGGTGCCCGTGGTGGACTTCTTCGCAATAATGCCTATCGAACGCACGATCTCGTCATTGCCAATCAGTTTCGGCGGCGCGGGCTGGCGCGAAATCGTGCTGCAGATCCTCCTGCACAATCTTGCGGGCGTGCGGGAAGGTGTCGCCAATCTGATCGGCTCACTAAGTTTCTTGATTATCCTCATCTGTGCGCTGCCAGGAGGGCTGGTTTATTTCCTCTATAAGCCGAGCGGAACTACAGGCCACGTTAAGCTCCGAGAAATGCGACATGAAGTTGCAGACCTCGAGCATGACATTGCGAAAGAAGCTCAATAGGATCGCCGCGTGACGTCAGGAGCGCCGGCACGGAAGCGACCGCCGCGACGGCCATTTGTCGCAGCCACGTTCGCGATGACTGCGGACGGCAAGATCACGACGCGTGAGTATTCACCGGTCGATTTCACGTCGCGCGAAGACAAGATGCACCTTCTCCGGCAGCGTGCACTCGCCGACGCCGTGCTGATCGGTCACAGCACTCTGAAGAAAGACAATGTGCGGCTAGGTCTACCCAAAGGTGAACTGCGGGAGCAGCGCCTCGCGCGCGGGCAGACCGCGTCGCCGCTGCGCGTTATCGTGTCTAACGAGGGACGAATCGATGCCGGCCTGAAGATATTTCAGTCCGACGTCGCTCCAATCGTCATCTTCTCGACCACTCGCATGCCGCTGCAGCACCAGAGGGCACTGCGGGATAACGCAACGCTGCACCTGAGCGAAGCTCCCACTGTCAATCTTGCGCGGATGCTGCAGCAGCTGCGCGCAGAGTACGAAGTCGATACGGTAGCCTGCGAGGGCGGTGCGGCTCTGTTCCGCTCACTTCTCGAGCTCGGAGTGGTTGACCAGCTGAATCTCACGATCGCGCCTTATCTATTTGGTGGAAGTGCTGCGCCAACTCTGACTGGCGTGAGCAAGGAATTCCTTCCGTCGAGTGTCCACTGCTCACTCGAGGATATGCGAGTTGTCGGCGACGAGTGCTTTCTGACCTATAAAATCAAGCACGCGCGCCGGCTGCCGAAATAACGGGCCTAATGTGTTGCTTTCGGACGCGGGCGACGCACGAGTTCGCCGCCGCAATTCGGGCAAATGCCGACACGCTCCGCCGTGCACTTCGGACAGAAGGTGCACTCGTATACACAGATGTATGCCTCATCTGATGCCGCGAGGCTGCGGTTGCACAGCTGGCACTGTTCCTTGATTTCTAACGCCAAGCTGAGTCCTCTCGTTGCTGACCCATGGCGGGCAGATTACCTTTCGCACGTGAGCCGCACGAGCGTTTTCACGGTCATGCATACAGGAAACTTCATCATCATACAGGCTCCGAAAGAGATGATCTTCGAGACTGCCGCGAACCTGGAACGCTGGCCGGAAATTCTGCCGCATTACCGTTACATCCGGTATCTCGAACGCGGCGCGACGCGTAATATCGTCGTGATGGCCGCCGTTCGCTCCGGAATTCCGATCTCATGGGCGTCCGAGCAGATCATTGATCGTGAGCGGCTCGAGGTTCGCTTCCACCATTTGAAGGCTTTCACGAAGGGGATGCGTGTTGTGTGGACGTTTAACGACACGCCGGCCGGAGTGCGCGTTGATATTCTGCACGACCTTCGGTTTCGCTTTCCGCCGCTGGCGCCGGTCGCGGACCAGATAATCGGCGGGTTCTTCATTCATCACATCGCAAACGAAACGTTGCGCTGCATGAAAACGCATCTTGAAGCGCGAGCGGGGGTTTAACCGCGTGTCTATGCGAAACGACACACAGCGACGCGCAGTTATCACCGGAATCGGACCGATCACGTGTATCGGTACGGGCAAAGCCCGTTTCTGGGACGGCGTCCGAGCTGAAAAGAGTGGAATCAAAAACATCTCGACCTTCGACACCACTGCGTTCCATGCGCACTGCGCCGGCGAAATTCGCGACTGGGTTCCGGAAGACCATTTCCCGCCTCATCGACTCAAGCGGCTCGATCGGTATGCGCAATTTTCCGTCGCATCCGCGCAGATGGCGCTCGAAGACGCCGGCCTGCCATTCTCACGCGAGCAGCCGCAACACCGCGTCGGCGTAAGTTTCGGTACCGCACTTGGCGGCATCGCAAACGCGGAACATCAGCACGCGCACTTCCTCAAGAAAGGCACGCGCGGTATAAACCAGACTCTTGCGCTGCAGGTGTTCGGTGGCTCTGCGCATTCAAACATCGCAATTGAATTCGGGTTTCGTGGTGTCGGCACGACGAACTCCAATAGCTGCGCCAGCGGCACGGTGGCTGTGGGCGAGGCGCTTCGCTATATTCGCGACGACTTTGCCGACGTGATAATTGCGGGGGGGGCCGAAGCGCCGCTGAGTCCCCTCACCTTTGGTGCATTCGCCATCATCAAGGCGATGAGCCAGTCGCTTAATGATCCGGCGGAAGCATGTCGGCCATTCGACCTTGCGCGGGATGGATTCGTGATGGGAGAAGGCGCGGCTACTCTCGTGATCGAGGAGCTGGAGCATGCCCGCGCGCGTGGCGCACATATGTACGCGGAAGTGCTCGGCTACAGTCTGAACAACGACGCTTTCCATATGACCTCGCCGCTGCCCAGTGGCGAATCGTGCATCCGCGCGATGAATCACGCACTCGCCGATGCACAGCTCGCGCCGGAGCAGATCGATTACGTGAACGCCCACGCGAGCTCAACCCAGCTCAACGACAGCACAGAGGTAAAAGCGCTAAAGGAGGTTTTCGGCGGTCATGCTAGTCGCCTCGCGGTCAGCGGGACCAAAGCCTTCACTGCCCACCCGCTCGGGGCGACCGGCGCG
This sequence comes from Chthoniobacterales bacterium, assembly GCA_013820755.1. Lineage (GTDB taxonomy): Bacteria > Verrucomicrobiota > Verrucomicrobiia > Chthoniobacterales > UBA10450 > JACCTI01. The sequence goes on along the minus strand of JACDHZ010000003.1, from coordinate 1,323 downwards.
ATCGAAGCTGCGATTTCGGCGCTCGCGCTTGATGCCGGTTGGATTCCCCCGACGCTAAACCGCGATAACCCGGATCCGGATTGTGATCTAGACGTGGTACCCAACTTCGGCCGGGCGGCGGAGTTGAATTACGTCCTCAGCAATTCCTTCGGTTTCGGCGGAATCAACTCCTGTGTGATTCTTGGTCGGGTCGAGTAACGGATCGCGCGCGCGGCTCCCTATTCGTCGGCCAGCAGATCCGGCCGGTTCTCGCGCGTTCGGTCGATCGCTTGCTGATTGCGCCACGCCGCGATCTCGGAATGATTTCCTGATAACAGGATGTCGGGCACTTTCCATCCGCGGAACTCTGCAGGTCTTGTATACTGAGGCCCTTCGAGCACGCCGGCTGAGAAGCTATCATTCGCGGCTGAGTGCTCGTCTCCAAGGACGCCAGGCAGCAAACGCACTACGGCATCCACGACCACCACTGCAGCGATGGCGCCATTCGTCAGCACATAATCCCCGATTGATATCTCCATATCGACCAAGTGCTCCGTTACACGATGATCCACCCCTTCATAATGCCCGCACACGATAATAACGTGCTCGTAAGTCGCGAGTTCCTGAGCAATGGACTGTGCGAACGTCCGCCCTTGCGGTGTCATTAACACGACAGTGGTGCCTTCAACTCGCAATGACTCGACCGCTGCGAATATAGGCTCCGGTCGCATGACCATCCCTTGCCCACCACCGAAAGGTGCGTCGTCGGCAGTGCGGTGCTTATCCGTCGTCCAGTCCCGCACATTATGGATTCGGAGATCCAGCGCACCAGTCGTCTGTGCGCGCTTCATCATGCTCTCACTTAACGGCGCTCGGCAGATTTCTGGGAAGAGCGTGAGGATGTCGATCCGCATCGAGAAGCAGAACGTCGGTCGTTCAACCTCGAACGTCCAACCGCGAAGCTCCGAACATCGAAAAGGCTACCGCGGCAAAACGTTGCTCGGCGCCTGTTTTCCCTCCACGAGTGCCGAGGTGCCATGACGGCTGTTCATGACGAAGGGGTTGTTGTCACCCAGCTTCGACCATGGACCCACCGGCACATCTTTGAATTCGACGAACTTCCAATCAGTCACATCCGTTGGCCGCATTCCGAGGTAATCACGAACTGCAGGTGACACATCAAGCCCTGCGCCTTGATTCATATTCGTCTTCGGCCGCTCGTTACCGAAGACGTATTGCCAGTGGTCCGTCCGGAATGGCCCGGCGTCTTCCCATTGCGCATATGCTGTTTTGGGTCCTTTGCGGATGGCGAGCCAGTGGCCTTTGCAGGTCGAGATGGCGGGC
>JACDHZ010000189.1 GCA_013820755.1 Chthoniobacterales bacterium | reverse complement strand
GTGATTCAGCGTATGGTATACCTTATGGAACTCGTAAGCCTCGTATGCAGCGCGGCAATCGGCGATCACCTGCTGCAGACGGTGCATGATCCATCGATCCACGAGCGTGAAATTCGCCGGATGCAGGTGTTCGCGGCCGGAGTTGGTCGGCGCGACATCGAAGTCCGAGAGATTACCCAGCAGGATCCGGAGCGTGTTGCGAATCCGGCGGTAGGTGTCGCGGAGGCGTGTGAACATTTCTTCCGAAAACGGGACGTCATCCGTGTAGTTCACGCTGCTCACCCACAACCGCACAATGTCGGCTCCGTGTTTGCCGACGAAATGCCCGGCATCCATCGGCTTCGAGTAGCTGCTCGACTTTGAAATCTTTTTCCCGTCAATGTCGACCACGAATCCGTGCGTGATGCAGGTTTTGAATGGCGCGCGATCGTTGAGTCCGACGCTCGTCAGGAGCGATGATTGAAACCAGCCGCGGTGCTGGTCAGTCGCCTCGAGATACATATCCGCGGGATTTTTGAGTTCCCGGTTCTGGGCGAGCACGGCCTGGTGGCTGACGCCGGAATCAATCCAAACGTCAAGTGTCTCGCTGCGGTGGCGTGTGCCCTCGGGCAAGCCGAGTTCGCGCGCGAGTCCCGCATCGTCCAGATCGAACCAAAAGTTGGAGCCGGCACGCTCGACCAGATCAGCAAGCTTGCGAATCCAATTTGCGTCGAGAATTGCAGCACCGTCAGCGGAGTAGAAAATCGGGAGCGGCACACCCCAGCTGCGTTGCCGGGAGATCACCCAATCAGGACGCGACTCGACAGTGCCTGAGATCCGATTCTCGCCCCAAGGGGGAATCCAGGTCACCTCCCTGATCGCCTCCAGCGCTCTGCTCCGAAGCGCATCGATACGGATGAAGAACTGCTCAACCGCGCGGAAAATGATCGGCGTCTTCGAACGCCAGCAATAGGGATATGAATGCTGATAGACCTCGTCCGCTATCAACATTCCGGCATTGCGTAGGATCGTGACTATGTCGGCATTCGCGTCAAAAACGTATTTGCCCGTGAGTTGCGGCAGTCCCGCCTCCTCCGTATAGCGGCCGTGATCGTCAACCGGCGATAGGATTGGCAGGTCATTCCTGTTACCTAATGAGTAATCGTCATCGCCATGGCCCGGAGCGATGTGCACGGCGCCCGTGCCGGTGTCCATCGTCACAAAATCTGCGGTGAGCACGATCGCAGTGCGCGGCAGGAAGGGGTGTTGCGCACCGATGCCTTCCAGCTTCGTGCCGGGAAAGGAGCGGGTCGGCTCACCGACGGGATCCCAGCCGGTGGCGGCGCAGAATCTCTCCACAAGGCATTCCGCGAGCACGAAGGTATCGGATGCGCCGTTCTTTGTGAAGTCGCGCGTGACGTAGAGCTCCTTCGGGTGAAGAGCGATCGCGAGATTCGCGGGCAGCGTCCACGGCGTCGTCGTCCAGATGACGATGCTCGCCCTGTCCTTCAGCTCGCCGGTCGCGATCGGGAACTTCACGTAAACGGCGGTGGCTTCGCGGTCGTGATACTCGACTTCGGCGACCGCAAGTGCCGTCTGCGCACCGGTACTCCAGAAAACCGGCTTCTTCGATTCGTAAACGAGCCCTTTTTCCACGAACGTGGCGAAAGTGCGAAGAATCTTGGCCTCGTAAGCCGGGGCGAGGGTGAGATACGGGTGCTCCCAATCGCCAAGCACGCCAAGGCGTTTGAATTGCCCGCGCTGAATATCGACGAACTTGCGCGCGAACTGCTCGCAGCGCTTCCTCACTTCTACCGGCGCGAGACCGCGCGTCTCCTTCACCACTTTGAATTCGATGGGCAATCCATGGCAATCCCAGCCCGGCACATACGGCGCGCGAAAGCCGGCCATCGATTTCGATTTCACGACAAGATCCTTGAGGATCTTGTTGAGTGCTGTGCCCATGTGCACGTCGCCGTTTGCAAACGGTGGCCCGTCGTGAAGCACAAAAGTCTCAGCGCCTTCCCGGGCCTTCTGGATCTGCTCATAGAGGCGCGTTTCCTCCCAGACTTTGAGGATTTCCGGCTCGCGCGTGGTGAGGCTCGCCTTCATCGGAAACTCCGTCTTCGGGAGCCTCAATGTCTCTTTGTAATTCTGCGCCATGCGGAGCGGCGAGGCTAACATCCGGCGAGAAGCTGCGCAACGGAACGAGCGGCGCAGTGTGACTACGATGCGCGACGTGCGGATCGCGTTTTCGTTCGCGAAGCCAAAGCGGCCAGCCCGAGTGCCGGGCTGGCCGCTGATAACTTTGGATTGCGCTCGACCGGAGTTGTTCGCTCCGGTTGAATCTAATGCTAGCTGCTGATCGGACCGTTCAGCCCGTTCGGGAAGAAGAGGCCCTTCGACGCGCCCTCCGCTCCGTAGAGGATGTTCAGCACCTGTCGAGTGGTGCGGGAGAATGCGAGCGCGTTCGCGTCAGTCGGCACGATGTTGGCACGGCCATCGGCAGTCCGGATGCCCTGATCGATGTCGTCGCCGCCATCGAGCGCGTCGCGCAGATTAGAGATCTTCTGCACTGTGGCCGCGATGCCGAGCGACGGGTCACGCGCGTCTCTCGCCGCGAGCACGGTCCGGATTTCTCCAGCATGGTAAGCCTCGACTGCGAGAAGGCCGGCTGCTGCTTCAAGGATAACCTTGCTAGCGAGCAGAGGGGCCGCGCCCTTATAACCAGTCACGCCAACGTCTTCGAAGATGAATGCGCCGATGATGAAGTTCAGTTCGCTCGCAAACGGATCGAATGACGGACCAATTCCCGCAGCTTGGGCGAGGGTGTTGAAGCTGTTCTGCAAGTCGATGGCCGGTTGCGCGACCGGTTGTACTCCAAGCGAACTCAGTGTCGTGCGCAGAAAAGTGACGTGCGCGCGCTCATCAGCAGCGATTTCTCGCGCCCGCTGCTCGTACGCTGGTTTTAAGTTCACCCTCGGACGATCTTTGATCGTGACGAATCCCATCGTGCCGGAGCCATCGGTAGCAACGCCTTGTGCCTCGATGCCACGCCCGGTGGTCCCATAGGTATAATACTGCGCCTCGAGGTATTCGAGGTTTAATGCGAACTGCAGGATCGCTGCGTCCTGCGCCGGACCAGGTGCTGCCTGGGCGCGGCCGGTAAGCATATTCATGCCGGCGAGACCGGCTGCGCCGAGACCGAGCCGCTTAAGCGCCTGTCTTCGGCTTGTTCCTGTTCGTGTGGCAAGCTGCTGCTCAAGATTTTCGATATTCATTATTTTTGGGTATTCTCGTTGATTGACTTCGCGAGCCGCGCGGAATGCGTGGCTACTCCTCTAGTATTCGCGGTTCAACCACAACTGGACGCAACAGATCCCGTAAATCTGCAACAGGGGCTCTGTCGCATCGTTCGTACGTTCCCGCACGGAATGGACTTCTCTCAACGGGCAGAGCCAAACAGCTCCACCCCCCGTCCGGAGGTTCGGGAGTTCAATATCGCCACCCTCGCCTCAGCCGTGTTCTGCACGGACTCCATTTTTTCAGTGCAACAGGTGCGCAGACGAATACGTTCGGGGGGTGATCCAAATGGCGTTACAGGTGCATCGTCGCGCCGCCGCTTATTAATGAGGCGTTTCCTTCCCTACGCCATCATTGCTGTCGTTCTGCTTGGAACCGCGACGGCCGGTACGCTGGTGTACCGCGCGAAACACGCCCGCGTCCTGGAAGCATCAGCCAGAACGGCTGCAGATAACGTCGGCGGGAAAGCAGGTGCCGTCCCGGCCCACGCTCACGGACCTGACAATGCTGCGGTGACAATCGAGGAGTTTGCCGACTTCCAGTGCCCTCCATGTGCCGCAGTAGCAGGGCTCGTTTATAACCTCGACAAGGACTTCCCCGGCAAGCTGCGCCTCGTCTTCCGCCAATATCCGCTCGACATGCATAAAAATGCGCGGCTCGCGGCGCTCGGAGCCGAAGCGGCAGGACTCCAAGGGAAGTTCTGGGACATGCACAAGCAGCTCTTCCTGAAACAACAGGAGTGGAGCAAGGCGGACGATTTTCGTTCCGTGCTGGACAATTATGCGAAACAAATCGGACTCGCCGTTGACCGATTTGGAAAAGATCTGGACAGCGAAAAGGTTGTATCGCGGCTGAAACAGGATCGCGAACGCGCGACTTCCCTCGGCGTCACCTCCACACCAACGCTCTTCATTAACGGACAAGCGGTCCCTGCCGAGGCGAGGACTCCCGACGGTTTCCGCGCCGCAATTCAGAAAGCGATCGATGGCAAAAAAGCGCCCTAACCCTCAGACAACGAAAATTACGGAAACTGCTGCGGGGCGTCCCAGCAGGGCGGCAGTCATTGTGTACAGCATCGCGGCTCTCCTAACGCTCGCCGGCCTAGCTGATGCCACATACCTCACAGCGAGCCACCTCTCTGGCGAGACGGTCACATGCTTTGGTACTGCGAATTGTTCGGAGGTGCTCGGCAGCTCGTACGCCAAGATCGGTCCGGCGCCGCTCGCCGCGTTTGGGGTGGCCGCCTACCTCGTCGCTTTCATCGCCGCGGTGCTTGCAGCGTTCGGAGAGCCGCGGGCCCGATCGGTTTTGATGGTTGCCGTAGCGGCGATGTTCCTAGCGACGCTCTGGCTGCTCTACGTCCAGGCCTTTATCCTGCATGCATACTGCAGCTATTGCCTGCTCTCGGCTGCGCTTACGTTCGCGCTCGCCGGAATCGTGATCGTCGTGCCACCGCCGAGTCGCGTTGACGCATAAATTCGGATGCGGCAGGACAGCGGTTGTCCGTCCCTTCTGCTAGAATGAACGGGTGCAACTTGAACTCGGGCTTCAACTGAAACGCACTCCCGTCCTCCGCATCGCAGCGTCGGCGGACGCGGCATGGGACGGCGGTATCGCGGAGTGGTTTGCGACCGTGCGCGACACCGCGTGGAGAGCCGAGCTCCCGGCGATCGTCGTGGTGCCGACGCGCGGCCATGCGCAAGCGTTGCGGTCGCGTCTCGTCGCGAGCGGGCAATCGGCGCTCGGGGTGCAGTTCATCACGCCGCCGTATCTACGCGCTCTCCTGCACCCATTTCACGAGTGCCTGCTCGCCTCCCCGGACGATCTCCGGTTGCTCCTCGCGGTCGCCGCGGAAGAACATCTGACCTCGGCGTCCTCGGAGGCCGAGCAATTCGCCGCGACTTCCATCCGCCGCACGCCCGATCACCTTCTTCGCCTGCTCGATCAACTCGAAGCGGCCGGGTGGCCTCTTGATGCGGTCGAGCTGCCGGCGTTTCGGCCGGTTATCGCGCGTTTCCGCACGCA